>CAMBPQ010000003.1 GCA_945869735.1 Planctomicrobium piriforme | reverse complement strand
CGCTTGCTCCGGTGTCAGGCTCTCGATCTTGTTCGTGTCCTTAGGCAACTCGTCGGCCAGCGAGACAACATGACCAAGCAGCATGCCGACGACGAGCGTGGCAAGCCCCAGTGGCGAGAGACGAACGAACTCCATGATTCCCCTGTGGCTTTTGGTTGAAGACGGTCGCTGGGTGTCAGTATGGCGATGGCTCTACCGCGAGGGTGTGACTCACTACGTAGACCATAGAGTAAAGCCGAACGACGGCGATCAGCGGCTCGCGACCAAGGGATTATCCACACCTACCGATTTTGTCGCGAGTCCGCTGCATCGCTTAGTTCGGCTTTGTTGATTTTCTTGCTTGCTCGCGACCTTCAAGCCACTCTGGAATGACGAAGTCCTCGGTCGGGCTGCCGTCCGGCTCGGCGATCAGTTCCAACGTCTCGATTAGGGGAATCTCGACATCCCGCTTCTCGACCAAGGCCGACAGGGTCTTCGGGGAGATTTTTTTGAGGTTGGGGAGCGCGAGCGGACCTTTGCGCGTGGCGAGGGCCTTAGCAATGACGACGGCCTCAGGGGAGTCAAAAGCGGTAACGGCTGGGAGCCGGCCGTCCCATTTTTCCGATTCGGCCAACGCCTGCGCGGTGGCAGCGTCGAGCATTGCCAGCTTCGGGAGAAGACCAATCCACGCTTTCGTGTTTACGAGCGTCTTGGCCGCACCTACGTCGATCATCCACAGTTCTCCCTTAAAGGTTGAGAGCGAGTGGGCGACATCGTCGTCAATTGTGATCACGCCCGTGAGTCTCAGCCGCTTACCGCGGAACTCTGCAATCGCGCTGGCGGCATCGACATCAATTGAGGTTAGACCGTTTAGAGACAGCAAGCTCCCTTTGAACTTCGAGAGTGCCTTGGCAGTTTCGTTGTCGATGGTCTTCAGGCCGTCGAGGAACAGGCGACTACCCTGGAACTCCGCGAGCGCTTTGGCGGCTGCGGCGTTGAGCGAAGCCAGGCCGTCGAATGTCAACAAATCAACGCGGGCCGCCGCGAGTTCCTTGGCGGTAGCGGCGTTGAGCATCGTCAGGCCGTGGAGAGCAAGCACAGGCACGTCGGCGTGTACATCGGGACGGAACTCCGCGACCAACTTCCGTGCCTGCTCGGGCGTGAGGCTCTCGATTTTGTTCGTGCCCTTCGGCAATTCCCAGGCAAGGCTCGGACATGCGATGCCAGCCATGATCACCAGCAAAGCACCGACCATTGTTATCCGTAAGATCGCAAACACGGCAGCAAGCCTCTGTTGAGTGGAGTGGGCACCAGTCTCCATGGAAAACGCGGCGAACTCCTTTCCGTTACGCCGAAGTGCGCCACACGGCCCTTTTAGGGGTCTGCCGGCCAGAATAAGTTCCCGGAGTTATTGCCGAACGATTGCGATCAGCGGCTCGCGACCTTGGACTTTCCAACAGGACCGATTTTATCGCGAGTCCGCTGCATTGCGTGGTTCGGCATGCTTGGGGGTTATTGCGGTGAACCGTCTTTGAAGCTGAGCGTGACCCTTCCCCATCGGGAATAAAGCCAGAACCCAAACGCAAACAATACCCACTGCAAGCAACTCAGAACAGCGGCAAAGATCGGCCACATCACGACGGCGGCGGGCAGCGCGAGGGGACCGCGAACGGGCTGCTGATTGATGGTTACAGTTCCTGCGCCAAGCATCGCAGCCACGCCCGCAATGATGAACAAGGGGAGCAAGCCAAAGGCATTGCCCAGCCAAAGAAACTTGAAGAGGGACCCTGCCTTCAGGCCGGTCGTTGAAATTTCCACGCTGTTTCTCCTCGACCACTGTTTGCCGAACAATCTAATTGAGACGCACTGAGTACGGGCTAACACCGTTATCGACCGATTTATGCCGCACTCGGCGATGGTTGTCAATACAACTGGTTGTCAAAACGTGGGCAAATGGCCGCCTATCTTCGGCGCCAGGATGCAGCCGGATCGGAGGGACTTGACAGGCCGAATAGAACTGAACAAACTTACAGTATCTGGCCTTTGCGAAATACGCGTCCGGTTCCCTTTCGGTGGGTTTGCCGATGAGTGTCGAGCACTATTGCTCCCGCGTACGCGATAGCTCCTTGTCGCCAGCCGATCAACGTTGGTTTCCTGCATGGATTCGCCGCTACGCGGAGGCCACGAAAACAACGAGTGGCCCGTTGCCCGTCACTCGAGAGGGCGTGATCGACTTTCTGCGCATGTTACGCAACGGCGGCACGCCGGCGTGGCAACGGCTGCAGGCGACGAGAGCCATCGAGGCCTATCAGATCCTCGTGCTCGAGACCCACCGTCCGCACTTGCAAGACATCCGGAGCACCCTGAGCCGGCTCGCGGATCAGGAACGAACGGCCGCACGCAGCGACACCGGTCCCGGCCTCCATGACGAACGACACCTCGTGGGGATCATCGACCCGCACGAGCCAGCCATCATCCAGAAGACCCGGCGTGAACTCCGCCTGCGGCACCGGGCCCTGCGGACCGAGCAGTCTTATGTGGGCTGGATCGAACGGTTTCTACGTTTCTGCGGCACTGCTGAACCGAATCGCTGGACGGAGGCGGATATCCGGGCTTTTCTGACGCACCTCGCCGTTGAGGGCAACGTCGCCGCCAGTACCCAGAATCAGGCTAAGGCGGCCATGCTGTTCCTGTTTCGCATGGTTCTCGATCGCGACCTCGGATTTCTCGACATTCCCAAGACGTCGAAGCCGAGGCGGCTGCCAGTCGTTCTTTCAAGACCTGAAATAGAACGGTTGTTGGAGCCGTTCTCCGGAACGCAGCGGCTGATGTTCGCCGTCATGTATGGCGCCGGCCTCAGGCACCTCGAATGCCGCCGCTTGCGGATCAAGGACGTGTGCTTCGATCAGGGGCACATCGTCGTTCGCTTGGGCAAGGGCGACAAGGACCGGATCACCGTGCTTCCGGACATGGCCCGGGCGATGCTCGAGCAGCAGGTGGCGACGGTTCGCGGGCTGCATGATCGCGACACCGCCGCGGGGCTCGAGGGCGTGTTTCTGCCGCATGCACTGGATCGCAAATACCCACACGCCGGCCGCGAGTTTGCGTGGCAATGGCTGTTTCCCTCGCGGCAGCTGGCCCGCGATCCGCGCACCGGGGCTATCCGTCGACATCATGTTTCCGACGAGCACTTCGGGCGAGCTTTCAAGCAGGCGGTGCGGCAGGCCGGAATTAGGAAACACGCCGTGCCGCACTCGCTGCGGCACAGCTTCGCCACGCATCTCCTGGAGGGCGGCGCCGACGTGCGAACGGTGCAGGAACTGCTTGGTCACGAGGACGTGACCACGACGATGATCTACCTCCACGTCATGAACAAGCCCGGGCTCGCTGTGCGCAGCCCCATCGATTCGCTGCCAGGCGAGGACGGATGGGGGCCAGGGGCGCACGCGATCCCGACCAGCCTCGAGCGCGGGATGTCGAGCAGAAGCCAAATCTCGCGGGGATGGATCACGAGCTGAACCGGTCACTCCTCGAGCGTCTGTTTGCCTCGCAGGAGGAGGTGGTGGTGCTGCGCGAAACGATGGGCCACGGCTCGGTCCTCCCGGTGCTTCCTTGGTCGCAGGTCTCAGGTTCGCTCAGTGGTCGAGCGAGCCGGCGATCACCTTTCCGGCGCGGAGCGTGGCGAGAACACGGGTCGCAGGGTCGAGGACGGCGTCGTGGGGATCGCGGTGCCCCGTCGCGGGCTGAAGGATGACGAGGTCGGCGGGACGGCCCGGGGCGAGCATGCCTGAGCAACGCTCGAAGCCGAGCGCCCAAGCACCGTGGCGTGTGGCCATGCCGAGGGCCTCTGCGGGCGTCACGACACCGGCGTCGACGAGGGTGCGACATTCGGCGAGGATCGAGAGATCGGGGTTCGACGCACGGCTGTCGGTGCCGATGGCGACACGGATGCCTGAGTCGCGAAAGGACGGCACCGGCGGAAGCGTGCCGGAGAGCGCGAGGGTCGTTCGCGGGCAGACAGTAACGCACAGCCGATCGCGATGCCGGGCCAGCCGGGCCAGTGCGACCGGGTCGCGGCCGAGGTGCGTGCCGTGCACGACGATGCCGCGGGAAGCGCGGGCGAGGCGGGAGATCCACTCGGCCGCGGGCAGAAGCGGGGGCGGGGACGCGGCATTCCAGGCGCCAAAGCCCTCGAGGAGATCATGGAAGGGTCCTCCCCCAGAGGCAACGAGTTGCTCCTCGGCCAGACTCTCGGCGATGTGCATGGCCACCGGCACCTGCCGCCGGATCGCCTCGGCGATGACCGCCGCACCGAGCGGCGCTGCGACTGAATAGGGGGCGTGGGGCGACAGCCCTACCGCCACGCTCCGCGCGGCGAGGCGGCTGATGTCGCGGAGGCACGACCGCAGCGCCTCGCGGCCCGCCGTTGGAGACAGCCCGAGCGCCTCGCGGAAAACGCGGATCCGGGGGCCGCTCGCGGCATAGGCATTGGCCGAGGCCGACGTGGCAATCTCACCAATCGCCGTGACCCCCGCGGCGGCACTCTCGGCGAGGCCCGCACGGATGGCAGAGCAGCGTCGATCCGCATGGCCCTCGTCGGCCGCCCGCGACCGCCGCAGCGCAACGACTCGGCCGATCCAGCCCGGCAACCCGCCCGTGGCATCGAGCGGTGCCGGCGTGTCCGAGAACTCGAGGTGGGTGTGGGCGTTGACGAGCCCCGGGATCACGATCGCGTCACCCGCATCGATCACCGCGGTGCCGCCGGAGTCGGCCCGTCCGCCGCCTCCGAGGGCCACGATCTTCCCGCGTCGGACCCGCACCCAGCCGTTCTCAAAGGCCGGCCCGTGCATCGGGATCAGGTGCGCGCAGCGAACGGTCAGGTCGTCGATGGCTGGCCGACTCACGGCGACATCGATGCCGCTGCGACCGCCGTCGCCACGGGCAGTGGCACGGCCCGCACCCGCGACCGTTCGGGGTCGGCGGCGGGGGCCGACGGCTCCTCCTCAAAAAGCTCGTAAAAAACGTTCCTGCGCCGCGGGATCCAGCCGAGTTCAGAAATCGCCGACCGCATTTCGTCGAGCGTAAGGTGGTGGACGGTGCCGGCCGCGCTGACGACGTTTTCCTCGATCATCAGGCTGCCCATATCGTTGGCACCGAAAAGGAGCGCGAGCTGGCCGATCTCCCGGCCCTGTGTGACCCAGCTCGACTGGATGTTGGCAAAGTTGTCGAGGTAGAGACGGGCCACGGCCTGGGTCTTGAGGTATTCAAAGGCCCCGGTGGGAGGAATGTCGTCCATCTCAGTGTTGTCGGGCTGGAACGACCAGCAGATGAAGGCGGTGAAGCCACCGGTCTCGTCCTGCAGTTCCCGCAGCCTGTCGAGGTGTTTCACCCGCTCTGCGAGCGTTTCGATGTGGCCGAACATCATCGTGGCGGTGCTCCGGCCACCGAGCAGATGCCACTGACGATGCACTTCGAGCCAATCATCCGTCAGTACCTTGCCGCGGGTCATCGCCTCGCGGACACGGTCGACGAGGATTTCACCCCCACCACCGGGAAGTGAGCCCAGCCCCGCGCGGGCAAGCCGCTCGAGCACCTCGCGGAGCGGTCGCTTCGAGACCTTCGTGAAGTGGTGGATCTCCGGCGGTGAGAAGCCGTGGACGTTGACGGTAGGAAACTCCCGCTTGATGTCGCGAAGCAGCTCCTCATACCACTCGAGCGTGAGCGTGGGGTGCAGGCCTCCCTGCATGAGGATCTGATCGCCGCCGATGGCCACCATCTCCTCGATCTTCCGAAGAATCACGTCGCGGTCGAGCACGTAGCCTTCGGGATGCTTCGGGCCGCGGTAAAACGCGCAGAAGTCGCAGACCGCCGTGCAGACGTTTGTGTAGTTGATGTTGCGGTCGATGTTGTACGTGCGATAGGGCTCGGGATGAAGCCGCCGGGAGACGGCGTCAGCCGCCCGACCGATGGCCGCAAGGTCGCTGGATTCAAGCAACGCGACGGCGGCGAGGGGCGTCAGGCGACCGCCAGCAACGACTTCGTCGAGGATGGAGGAAGTTTGGTCAGTCGTCGTCACGCATCGCTCCTCTCGTGTCCAGTCGCGGCGATCCTGACGGACCGCGCCGCTTGCCCCACGCCCGTGGCCAGTTGGCTTTCCGCCGGAGCGAGGTTCAAACCGGCCGCGTATCGACGGAAGAGGGCGAGCGCCGCTCGCTCACCGGATTCCAGCTTGTAATGCAAATTGTCGCGGAGGTAACTGAGGCATTGCGGCACCGTGAGCCCGTGGGCACCGGCTTCTGCAGCCGCGATCGCGGCGAGGTTGGCAATCCCAGAATCCCGCGCCCGTGCGAGCAACGGTTCAAGCAGGCCGGTCTCGACACCGGCCCGGGCCGCCCAGACGGCGAACACGAACGGCAGCCCGGTCCAGCGGCACCACTCGTCGCCGAGGTCCCAGATCACTTGGAAGCAGCCGGCAGCGCGGTCGGTGGAGCCGCTGGAGCCGATCGCCCTGTCACCGATCAGTAGCACGGCGTCGGCGGTGGTGTCGGCGAGCCCCGAGCCGATCGGGAGGGTTTCCACGGCCGGCATGACACCGTGCCGCTCGGCCAGCAAGATGCGGGCGAGGGCCGCGCTGGTCCGCGAACCTTCGTCAACTGCGAGCGTCGAGATCTTGCCGGGAGCCTTCCGGAAGAACAACTTCACGCTCATGACCGGGCCGTGACAGCCAATGCAGGCGTTGCTCACGACGGAATGACCGCCGCGGAACACCTCGATCGACGGAATCAGCGCCACATCCAGCAGCCCAGAGGCGAGTTGGTCTGCAAGGCGGCTCGGCAGGTCGTACCGCACGTCGACGCCCGCCGCCGCCAGTCCGTGGACGAGGGGGCGGGTGTTGAGATACTGCACAGCCCCCACACGGAGCCGGGGGGCGTCATTCCGGCGGACGCGATGTTGGGAGGGATGGTGGATCATGAGGCTGCCGAAGTCTGGAGTTTCGTCGCGAACGACCTAAGGATTCAACCGCATTTTTCGGGGTTTGCTAACTGGCCTGTCCCCACCCCCTCGAAAGAGGCCGTTGGGCTTCCCGGCCCAGGGAGCGTCGCCGCAGATGCGGTACGACAGCCGCTCTGATGTGCCGCGTATCAGGCCTCGAGGACGCGGAAGGCGCGGAGGCCGAGGTACAAGGGCACGAACGTCGCCAGCAGGCCCACGGCCACGATCAGCGTGAGGCTCACGGCGGTACCCCAGGGGCCGCCGGCCCAAGCGAGCATGCCCGACGGGGCGACGAATCCTGGGCCAAGCGTATTGGCTACCAGAAACAGGTGGGTCGGCGCCGCCGCCAGAATCACCACGATCATGATGAACAGGGAGCTGATCACGAGGCTCAGCGTGCCGCCGAAGCCGGAGGAAATCTTCGCCGGAGACGACTCCCGGAGCTCCGGCATCCGGGCACCGAGCCCCACGGCGATGCCCGAGAGTCCCATGCAGAGGATGACGCAGCAGAGTTCGTGCTGGGCGACGAGCCGCCAGGGAATGCCGAGCATGGAATCGCTCAGCAGCACGAGGCTGCAGCACGGGAGCAGTCCGCCCGCGAAGGAGAAGATGAACTTTGACCAAACGATCTGATCGCGATGCACCGGCAGCAGCCGCAGGATCCAGAACCGCCGTCCCTCCAGGCTGATCATCGGGTAGACGAATCGCGTCGTAAACGTCGAGAGGATGAGACCCACGACTGCCAGATTGAGGAAGCCGATCATTGAGGCGTAGACATTATTGTAGCCAAAGGATCGGAGGTTGAGGAAATAGAGTCCGAGCAGACCGAAGAAGATGACGAACTGTGACCACTGTGAAATATCACGGCGGAAGAGTCGCAGGTCCTTGACGAGTAGGAGCCGCAGCGGTCTCCCGGCCGCGAAGCCAGCGGCGCCGAGAAACCGATCGAACCATCCCTGACGGCGGCGGCGGCGGGCCGGCACTTCGCCGCAGAGCTGGCTGTAGCCCCGGCGGTAGGCGAGGCGGGCCAGCCAGCCCGCGAAGAGTTGTAGCACCATCGCGTTGGCGACCAACAGGGAGAGGAACTTGACCGCCTCGCTCAAGCCCCCGGCGGACATGCGGCCATCGCGATCAGTGCGGGCGGCCTCGATCAGGCCACTCGAGAGCCACCAGCTCGGCAGGAATTTCTGCTCGGTCACAGCGAGCCTGGCGAAGGTGCGTTCGAACCACGCCGCTGACATCGTGTCGAGTTGGATCTGCGAGCACGTCGACCAGCCCACCCAGACCGCCGCCACGCAGACCGCGATCGCACTCACCGACAGAGCGTGCAGCCGGAGCCGGGGGAGCCACGCCACCAGGAGGATGCAGCACATGCTGCCGATGGCCGCGGGGATCACGACGAACGCGATCATGAACGGCAGCATGAGCAGGAAGTATGGCCAGGCCGAGTGTCGCACCACGCCGTAGGCGGCGAGCATCGGGCTCCCGAGGAGCACGAAGCCCCAACTGGAGAACCAGAGGGCCTCCTTGAACTTGTGGGCGTGGATTATCTCGGCCCGCGCCGGCAGCGTGAGGAGCAACCGGGCCTCCGGTGAGCAGTACATCCCTCCGTAGGCAAGGATGCCGGTCGAAAAGACGAGCATCATCATGAGTGACGAGAAAAAAGCGTTGAATAGCAGGGAGATCACGTCGGCATGGAGGTCGTCGAGAAAGGCGAAGGCCTCGACGAACAGCCCATACAGCGATCCCCAGAACATGCTGCTGAGCAGCACCACGAGCGTTAGCCGCAGCCGCGAGTCGCGGAACATCGACCGGATGGTCTCCCAGGCCAGCGTCGCCCGGAGCCGGAGAAAGAGCCTCGATTCCGCCTCGACGCTGAGGAGCCGCACCGTGTCGTGGCCCGGCTTCCGCCCCGTCATGGCTGGCGTCCTCGGGGCGAGGTGATTTCGAGGTAGAGGTGCTCAAGCGTCGTCGCCTCGAGTGCCATCTGTTCGCGAAGCTCGGCCACCGTGCCGAGGAACCGCAGTTGGCCGCGGACCATAATCCCGACCCGATCCGCCATCTCCTCCGCCATAGCGAGCGTGTGCGTCGACATGAAGACAGTCATACCCTCCCTGGTCCGGGCGGCGAGCAGATCCTTGACGATTCGCACGCTCCGCGGATCGAGCCCAACCATTGGCTCGTCGAGCACCAGCACGCTGGGGTCGTGAAGAAACGACGCGGCGAACACCAGCCGCTGCTTCATTCCCAGCGAGTAACTTTCGGAGAGGTCGTCGGCGAATTCCCCAAGCTCGAAGTGCTCGATCTCGCGGTCGATCCGTGAGTTTGCCTGACGACGCGGCATGCCAAACATGTCGGCGATAAACCAGAGAAACTCGCGACCGGTGAGTTTGTCATAGAGGCAGGGCTCGTCGGGCACGTAACCGAGGTGCAAGTGCGCGCCACGGGCATCCTTGACCAGATCGTGGCCGCACACGCGAACCGCTCCCCGCGATGGATGAAGCAGACCCACGAGCATGCGGATTGTGGTGGTCTTTCCGGCACCGTTGGGCCCCAGGAGCGCGAAGAGCTCACCCCTCGCAATCGCGAGCGTGAGGTCTGACACGGCCGTCTTCGGCCCGAAGGTGCGGCTGACGTGGTCGAACTCGATCATGGTGCCCCGCTCTCCATCGTCAGGGTGCCGTCCGTCGGAAGGTGAGGCGGAGGGTTCGCCTCCTCAGCCAGGAGGGCCGCCGCCTCGTCTGTGCGGCGCACGAACAGCATTCGTGCACCGACGATCGTGGCCTCCTGCTTGAGCACCCGGCCCGAGAAGTCGACCCACATCCGGCAGCGGGGCTCGCGGTCGCTCGTGGGATCCTCTCGATAAGAGACGACATGCACTCGAACGAGGGCATTCTCCCAGTAGAGCGTCGCCTCGCTCCCGACCTCGGCGTGCAGGATCTCGATCGGCGCATGGCCTGGCCGCAGCGGGCTGTAGATAGGCACGGTCCAGCATCGGCCCTCGAAGAGTCCGGGCAGCGTGGCCTGCGGCGACAACTCATCACCGATCATGACATGGGAGGGAAGGTGCCTGCTCGCCTCGTACTGCATGCCCCCCGCTTCGATTATTACCACCACTTTTCCATCGTCGACGGTACCGGTGAGCACGACTTCCTCGATGGTGCCCGGCAGATTGACCCGCGACGAGAACGACCGCAACTTGCCGAAGGAGTCGATGGCCAGCTTGCCACGGGCGTCGAATGCCACGGTCGTGCCGGTCGGGGTCGCGCGGTGCACGAGTTGGCTCACCCAAGCGGGTAGCATTTCCTCGAGTGGAAGGTTCTCGACATGGAGGCGCGTGTCGACTACCAGACTGCCCTCGGTCGCGCGAGTCGACGTTGCGAGGGCCCACCCCACGGGCCGCTCGTTCAGAAACACCGTCCAGGCGACAGGGATCGGCCGGTTCCCCGCCGCGTAGAGTGCCTGCTGACCGGGTGGCGAACCCGGGTTCAACGTGGGCAGAATCTTGGCAATGACCAGCCAACCGCTGGTGACCAACCAGAAACCGACCACGATCGGCGTCAACAGTGGTCTTTGGAGCATGGCCCAGGCGACGTGCAGGCTGTTCGGCGCGGTTGTTCCTCCGCCCCAGGATTCGCAACAAGCTCATATCCTAGCGGGCATGCGTGGCTGGGGAAACCCGCCAGCGCTTCAGGCATTTTACAGGGCTCATGCGAATCTCACGGCAGCCGCGATTGCCGTGGTCTGGAGATGGGCGTAGACTCCTTCCCTGTCGGCGCCTCCGGGGAGGAAAAACCATGGCTGAAAACCACGAATCGTCGCGGACTGTTTATTACCACCAGGGATGCCCCGTTTGTGGACGGCGGCTTCAGATCGACGTGAACCTGCTCGGCAGACGGGTGTACTGCCAGCATTGCGGAGGCGGGTTTGTCGCCATGGACGACGCGATGATCGGCGGCGACTCCTGCCGGAAGCGGATCGACGCGGCCAGCAGGGCCGATGTGCTCCTGCAGCGGGTTGCCGTGGCTCTCGAGCGGGCGGGAATGGACTTGGATGGCTCCGGCCGTTGAGGGGCTTGAGACCGCTTCAACTCACGTGGAACGCAGGCTCGGGGGCGGCAAAAGTGTCGTCGCCGGGGCGAGGATACGCCCAAGGCTCCTCAAGCGTTCGCCGACGCCCTTGCCTCCCGTCTCCCGTTTCCAGTGTGTGAGGTCGCCGCTACAGCTATCTGAGATGCGCTCTAGCGATCGCGTGGCCAGCCGGTGTTGAAGCCGGCCAGTTCGCCGAGCCGCTGCCAGTAGTCGGGGAAGGTCTTGGCGACGCATCCCGGATCTTGGATGCACACGCCGGGCGTCCGCAGCCCCGCCAGCGCCAGGCTCATCGCCATGCGATGGTCATCGTAGGTGCAGAGGCTCGCGTCGTGGAGCGGTCCGGGAACGATCGTCAGGCCGTCAGCGTGTTCACGAGCGTCGGCACCAAGGCTGCGGAGTTCATGGACGAGATTGCCGATCCGGTCGGTTTCCTTGTCGCGGATATGGGCCACGTTACGGATCGTGGTCGGTGATTCCGCGAACAGGGCGACGACGGCGAGGGTCGGCACGGTGTCGCTGATCGCATTCATGTCGATGTCGATGCCGTGAACGGCGCGTCCTGTCACGGTGATCGAGTCGCCCGCCCCGGATGCGTCGCCCTCGTTCCACGCCACGTCGCATCCCATCCGGCCGAGCACATCGCAGAAGGCCACGTCCCCCTGCATGCTCCGTCGTGATAGGCCGTCGACCCGCACTGATCCGCCGCTGATGGCGGCCGCCGCAAAAAAGTAACTCGCCGCTGAGGCGTCTGGCTCGATGTCATACTCGCGGCCGGCATAGCCGCCGGGTGGGATGCTCCACGTGCGTTCGTCCTCGGTGACGCAGCGCCCACCAAAATCATTGATCACCCGGCGGGTCATGTCGAGGTAGGGAAGCGAGACGATCTCGCCGGTGAATCGGATGCGGATCCCCGACCTTGTGCACGGTGCCGCCAGGGCCAGGCCACTGGCGAACTGGCTCGAGGCGCTGCCGCGGACTGATGCCGCGCCGCCTGCCAGTCCGCGGGAATGGATCGTTACCGGCGGGCATTCGCCCGGGCTGCCCGCTTCCGCGTCGACGCCGAGTTCGCGAAGCGCCGCGAGCAGATCGCCGATGGGCCGCTGCCGCATCCGGGCCGTGCCATCGAGCCGGTAGCGGCCGTGACCGAGGGCACAGACCGCCGCGAGGAACCGCATCGTCGTGCCGCTCGCCGCGCAGTCGAGCGTCGCCTCGGCCGCGGGAATCGAGCCACCCGATCCCTCGACCAGGATCTCGCCTCTCGGCCAGTCAGCCCTGAGTCGGAAGCCCAGGGCGGCGAGCGCCGTAGCCATCACTCGCGTGTCCTGACTGTCGAGCACGCCGGTCAGTCGGCTCGTTCCCCTCGCCAATGTGGCGCAGACCAGCGCCCGATTCGTAATGCTTTTCGAGCCGGGTGGGCGGATCTGCCCCTTCATTGGCCCGGAGCAGGTGGGAATGGTGAGGGAGTCGGCCATGGATGACAACGCAGTTGCACGCCGCGATGCGGCGAGGGAAAACGGAACTAAAGCCACAAGGGTATGCCACCGCCTGCCCGCGGTCCATGCCTCGCAGTTCACATCGGTGACCATCGTCATGCACGTTCCGCAGCCCGCAGGGTGGCCCGCTCCTGCCGCGTACGATTTCGTCGCGCCGGCGACCATCCTGTTTGGCTCAGGGCGGCTGTCGGAACTGGGGCTCGTGACGGCACGCCTCGGCCGGACTGCGTGGATTGTCGCCGGTCAACGGAGCCTTCCTCAGTGTGGTGGAAAAAGTGGCATCGAGTCGGTGCTCCGCGGCGCGGGGCTTGAGGCGACGTGGATCGCGCATGCCGCCGGCGAGCCGACGGTCGCCGACGTGGCCGATGCGCTCCGCGGACTACCGGACCGCGGGGAGACCGAGCCGGTCGTGATCGCGATTGGCGGCGGCGCCACGATTGACCTCGCCAAGGCCATCGCCGCGCTGGCGACGAACGCCAATCCACGGGCGGCGGACGTCGAACAGGAGGTGATCGATCATCTCGAGGGGATGGGCCGCGGGCTGTCGATCCGCGTCGCTCCGCTGCCGCTGGTGGCCGTGCCCACGACGGCCGGCACGGGCGCCGAGGCGACCCGTAATGCCGTCATCTCCTGCCCTCGCCGCCGCTTCAAGAAGAGCATGCGGAGCCCGCTCATGGTGCCGCGGGCCGCCGTCGTCGATCCCGAGGTCACCGTTTCGTGTGACCGGGGCGTGACGGCGGCCTCGGGGCTCGACTGTGTCACGCAGTTAATCGAGTCGTTCATCTGCCGCTTCCGGGCGCCGCTGCCGCGGGCGCTGGTGCTCGACGCCCTGCCGCGGGCGATCGCCGCCTTGCCGCGAGTGCTCTCGTCTCCCGCTGACCTCACTGCACGGACGGCGATGAGTCATGCAGCCCTCGTGTCCGGCATGGCTCTTACCAACTCCGGACTTGGCATGGCTCACGGAGTCGCGGCGGCGCTGGGCGTGGAGTGCGGCGTGCCGCACGGTCTTGCGTGCGCGGTCATGCTGCCCGTGGCACTGCGTGTCAATCGGACGGCTTGCCGCGACGACCTCGCCATGCTCGAACGCGTCATCGATCCCGGGGCGGCCTCTGATGCGGAGTATGCGGCCGATGCGTTCGTTGGCCGTATCGATGCGCTCTGCGACCTCGCCGGTACACCCCGCCGGCTCTCGGATGTCGGCCTCGATCGTGAACGGATCGGCTGGCTCGCCGAGAACTCGGGCGGGGCGAGCATGCGGGGCAACCCCGTGGAACTCACGCCGCACATGCTTCGCGAGATTCTGACCCGGGCGTGGTGATCGTCACCGAGGGCTGGTCAGGGCCGGATCGTCGAGCAGAGGTATGATCGATTTTGTTGCCGGTTCGCCCGCTAGGGCGATCCCCCATTCGTTCCGGACTTTGATGAGGTCCGGCTTCTCGTCCATGAGGTGATGCACGCCGAGGAAGATGTGGTTTGCGTCGCGGTTGTCGCCCGCGAACCACTGCGCGAGGATCGCCCGCTCGATGGGCCTTGGCAGGCTCCCGCGCGGTCCGCGTATGGTCTGGCCCCTCTCCTTGTAGGCAAATGTCGCAGGGCCGATTTCGATGACGGCGATCGTGCGGTCCCCGATCTTGTAATCGCGGCCCTCATTGGCCGCGGCGATCGCCTGCCGCTGAAAGCCATCCAACTGCTTCGCGTAGTCGGCGAGCAGTTTCCAGCGGTTGGTACGGGCCACCAGGTCGCCATGCTCTCCGGCAGCCTTCACCGCTGCTTCCAGGGATCGACGGGTGGCCTGCTCGTCATGTCGCTTGAGCGCCACGTAGGCATCTCCGAGGGCTCGGTCGACGGCCGCCTCAACGTTGGCGGGCGTGGGCTCAGGTGTGGGCTCAGGTGTGGGCTCAGGTGTGGGCGCAGGTGTGGGCTCAGGTGTGGTCTCAGGTGTGGGCGCAGACTTGGGCTTCTTGGTGGCGACCTTGCCAGAGTCGCGGTGAACCGGTTGCAGCCAGAACGCATAGGCACCGACGGCGACAGAAAGTGCGATGATGATCGACAACGCCGCAAACACGCCCCCGAAGCCCGATCTTCGCCACGGCCCAGCGGACCGCAGCAACGGTGGCGGAGAGCGGGGGTCGTCCATAGAGGTCTCGACCGCCGAATCGAAACGTGGCGGGGACCCAGGAACGGGCGGTGGCAGGAGCGGTGAAGGAGACGATGGTCGGATGGTTTGCGATTGGGGTGGCGGGGGCGCGGAAAACCCGGCTGGTCCAGGCCGCCGGGCGTTGTCTGCGGTGCCTGTCAGATTCTTCAACAGTGCATCCCTGGCCTCGGCCACGCGGGCGACGATGGCAGCGTGGGCCCTGTCGAAGGGACCGGGGTCGATGGCCCGCAACGCCGAGAGTCGAGCGTCGGCAGCCCGCACGATCGTGAGAGCGTCGGACTCGTCGACGTCGAGGCCGAGCACCTCGTGCGGGGACGCCAGATCGACGGCGTCGATACCGAGCCACTCACGGCAAGGGTCGAAGGGCATGAAAGCGTGGGGTCGGGATGGTGTGCGTCAGGGGACGGGGACCGGGCGAATCACATCGGAAATAGTAACCGAATGCTCGTCGGATAGTCGCCAGATGGTCATTTCGGCGACCGTATGCTGGTATTTCCGGGCCGTTTCGCGGATCACGAACGGCAGATCCTGGCGGTGCACGAGCGTGAAGCGTCCGCCCAGGCAACGCGACAGCCCCTCGAATGTCGTGAGCGGCTCGCCATGGTCCCGACGGCCGCCGAGCCACTTCGACTTTTGCGTGTATTCCTCCAGCCACGTGTAGGGAGACGTGATCACGAGGAGCCCGCCGGGCCTGACCCGTGACGCGATCCCGTCGAGAAACAGCGCGGGATCGTAAAGCCGGTCGATCAGGTTACCGGCGAAGACGAGATCGTAGTCGGAGTAGATCGCTTTGAGGTTGCAGGCGTCGCCCTGCATGAACAGCACTCGCTCCCCAACGTCGGCTAGGCCGAGTGCGTCGAGCGATACGACACGGCCGGCGGTGAGGTCGCCCTCGGTCGGCACCTCGTAGAGCACCTCGTTGCCCTGCTGAAGCCGAACACCCGCCTGAATGAACCGCGCGGAAAAGTCGATGGCGTCGACGTGCTGGAAGAAACGTGCAAACTCGAAGGCCGACCGGCCTACGGAACAACCGATGTCGAGGCATCGTTCGCGACGATCGGCAGCCACGTGCGGCATGGTCGCTGCGACGCAGGCCCTGGGGAAGTTGGGTACGCCGAGGACCGTGGCCCCTCGAATGGAAGCGGCGTCAAACTCGCCGGAAGGGGCGTCAAAATAGTGGAAGTCGAGATATTGCGCGACGAGTTGATCGGTCTCGTACAGTCGTGAGCCGGCGGTTGCCGCCTCGTTGCCTGGCTCCTCGATGATCGTGCGAAAACCAGCGTGCTGGAAGAAATGGCGGCGGAATGCATAGCGGGCGCTGGCGATTGCTTCGTTGCCCGTCGAGATCCACGAGCCACCCTTGATGAGGTTGTGCCGGCCGTCGAACGTTGGCACCGAAAAGTCGTCGTAGAGCGGATGCACCTCGAAGCCCTTAAAGGGCATGATCGGCGTGCGAGTCCACTGCCAGACGTTGCCAACGATGTCGCAGAAGTCGCCCTGTGGGAAGGCATCGACCGGACAACTGGAGGCGAAGTGCTCGAGGTTCATGTTGCCTGGCGCGTGCTTCCATGAGGGCTGGTCGCCGGGGACGGTGTCACGGAGCACCTGCCAGTGTGCTTCCGTCGGCAACAAGACGTTTTCCCCCGTTCTTGCCGCCAGCCAAGCACAGTAGGCCTGAGCCTCCAGACAGTTCACCTCGACGGGCCAGTTCATCGGGAGCGGGATCTCCTCGAGCAGATTCCGCTGGAGGTAGGCGTCGCCCTGCTTCTTCCAGAATCTTGGATGCTCGGCCCGGGTGTAGTGCAGCCAACCGCGGCCCTCCTCGGTCCACCAAGCGGTGTCGCGATAGCCGCCGTCGGCCACGAACTCGAGAAATTCCGCGTTGGATACGAGCCGCTTTCCGGCGCGGAAGGCGGGCAGGTCGACCGTATCACTGCCGTACTCGTTATCCCAGCCGTAGGTGCGGTCGTCGTTCCGCTTGCCGAGCCGGACGTGTGCCGCCGGGACCGGCAGCCATTCGTTGGTGGCCGCCGGGCCGCTCGCGGGGCAAGAGCCCCAGAGACGCTGCTCGTCCGCCGCGAGTTCGTCGCCATGCCGTAACTCATCGAGCGGCATCTGCCGCATGATCACGCTCGAGGTCTCAAGATGGATCCGCTCGTGCTCGATGCCCATCAGGATCAGCCAGGCTGGCGAGTTCCAACGGATCGGTAGTTCCAGCGGCATCGTCTGAATGAACCCATCGACCAGCTTCCGCATTGCGGCACGATAGCGGTGGACGGCGGTCACCGCTGGCCAATCGTAGTGGGCCGTGTTGAGGTCGTCCCACGACATCTCGTCGACGCCCACTGCCATCATCGCCTCGATGCCGGGGTCGAGACGCTCCGACACGAAGCGGCCGGCGGTCAATTTATTGAGGTAGAAGACGGCCGGATGGGCGAAGTAGAAAATCAGTGGATGCCGAAGCGGCTCGTGCCGCTCGTACAGCGACGCATCATCGCGGATGAGCGCGAAGAGCCGGTCGTAGAGTTCGCAGGTCTGGTGAAAGTAACGGCGGATCTCGGCCCGCTTCGCCGCCACTGGATCGGTGGCCGCCGGATCGGCGTCAAGTATGACGGTTCGGGTCGGGACGACCGGAGTTGAGAGGGCAGCAAATACCCCAGCGGCCGAGGCCGACGCCTTGGTGAAAGAACCGGCGGACGGGTTCATGGATGTCCTCTGGACGTGGTCTTACGAGTCTCGAAGTCTAGCACCGTTGGAGAGGCCGACCAGCAGTGGGTCGGGGATGGCAGCGGTCGCGCCGAGGAGTGATCCCACGACGGCGCCGCGGTGGCAGTTATCGCCTCCGCACCTCGCGTTAGCGAAGACGCCGCCCGCGAAATCGCCGGCATACCGGTGGGCCAGAGCCAGTGCCGCCGGAAACGCATCGTCGATATAGCAGGCCGAACTGAGTGTGCCGCCCACGAGTTGGCGGTCGGAGAGGGCAGCCCAGTCTCGGAGTTTTGCCGTGGATATCCAATCGCGGCCATGCTGCAGGATGGCCTCGCGGAGTATGGCAGCCGCCTCGTCGCCCGACGGTGTCAACGCTTCTGGAAGCGGGATCACGTCGATGAGCATCCGCACGAGCGCATCGGCCGCCGCCAAGACGTCGTCGTCCTTGTGGGTGAGGTTCACGTGGAGACGGACGATCCGGCGCAGGTCAGGATGTCGCGACCCCAGCGCCGCCACAAGCGCGGGCACCGGCACGAGGCCGCCGATATGCACGTCGCGGACGCCGCAGTTGATGGGCTTGCGGCCTGCCGCGAGGTTGGTAAAGAAATGGCGGTGATATTCCTCGACGTAGGTGTCGCGGTGGCGGCCCGACTCCAGCATGAACGCCACATACCGGTCCAGCCAGCGCTCGGGATCGTAGTCGCGATCACGGCGGACGAGGTCGTGGAGTTCGACCGCCAGTTGGAAGTTGACGGTGTTGTCACCAGCGGCGAGAAACTGATGGTAATGAACGCCGCGTTTGCCCCAGGAGGCCGCCTGCTCGCGGAGGATGTCGAACTTTGCCGAGGGGGGCGTCCACTGCGACCGCCAGAGAATGCTGTCGGGATGCGGGTTGTGCGGGGCGACGTATCCCGTGATCGTGCCGTAATCGCGTTCGAGCGCCCGCTGGTCGTAGTACCAGTGGACGGGCATCGCCACTGCGTCGGCGATCAGCGCACCGAGAAAAGCCGAACGGGTGGCATCGACGGGTGGTTTATGGATGGATGTCATGCGTGGAGCGTCCTGTCGAGAAACAGACGAATCCTCGGATCCGTACAGCGGTCCAAGAAGTCAGCGGCCGGGGCGTGGGCTCCGACGCTGCCGTCGACGATGAAGGCAATCTCGTCGGCGACCTTTCGCGCGAATCCCATCTCGTGTGTCACAAGCACAAACTGGGTGCCCAGCGCCTTCAGTTCCCCGATCATCTCCAGCACTTCGCCGGTCATCTCCGGGTCGAGCGCTGATGTCGGTTCGTCGAGGAACAGCCGGCTCGGCTGCACGACGAGGGCGCGGAGGATTGCGATTCGCTGCTTTTGGCCACCGGAGAGTTCGGCCGGTCGCTTGTAGGCGTGGGCGGTGAGGCCGAATCGTTCGAGTGGCTCGCGGACCCGCTCGAGTGCCTCTGGCTCAGTGAGCCCGTGGACGTGCACCAGCGGCAAGAGGAGGTTTTGCATTGCGGTCAGGTGCGGAAAGAGATTGTAGGCCTGGAACACCGTCGCGACCGTCCGCCGATACCCCTGCAGAGCCTTCTCATCGCGCGGCAGTGGCACGCCGTCAAAGGCCACCGTGCCCGATGTCGACACATCGAGCCCCGCGAGGATTCGCAGGAGTGTCGACTTGCCGCCACCGGAGGGGCCCACGAGCACGAGGGCCTGAATGTCGCCGGTCGTGAGGTTCAGGCCGTCAAGGACGGTGGCTGGCGGCCGCCTCCCGTCCGGATCGGTGAACCGCTGCACCAGGCCGTTGATCGCCAGATTCATGCAGCCTCGTAGCGGAAGCGGCGCTCAAGCCAGCGGGAGAGAGCCGAAAGCGGCAGCGTCAGGGCGAGGTAGCCGACCGCGAGCGGCAGGTAACTTTCGAGCGTCGAGTACGTGGCCGAGTTGACGTTGCGGGCATTGAACGTGAACTCCGCGATCGAGATGACCGACAGCAGCGACGAATCCTTGACGAGCGACACAAGTTGCCCAGCCACGGCGGGCAGGACGATCCGCACCGCCTGGGGCAGCACGACGAGCCGAAGCGTCTGCCAGGGCGTCAGCCCGATGGCACGCGCGCTGTCGAGTTGCGTTCGCGGGATCGCGTCGAGCCCACCGCGGAAGATCTCCGCCATGTAGGCCCCACTGAACAGCGAAAGCACGAGCACACCGACCAGATACCGTTGGTCGGAGCCCACGCGGAGTGCCGCGGCGATCACATACCAGCCGATCAGCAATTGGACGAGCAGGGGTGTGCCGCGGATCAGTTCAACGTAGACGCGGGCGACCGCCTGAGCGAACGTGAACCGCGACCGCAGCATGACGGCGGCGATGATCCCGAACAGGCTGCTGGTCAGGAGTGACGCCAGGCTGAGGGCGACCGTCATCCACCAGCCCCGCACGAAAGCCGCGCGGTATTCCCAGACGAGTCCCCAGTTCCAGTTCATGTCGAGGCTGGCAAACGCCCACGCACCGCCGGCGGCAAGCAGGGCGAGCACGAGCGTGTAAGCGAGCCAGCGGGGCATGCAGGAAGTGTAGCGTCCCGCGTGGGCGCGGTGTGGAGCGGGTTGGGGTGGGGGGCGTATTCCCCGCGCTCGCGCTTGGGGCTTCCTGTCGGGAGGCGGCGTGTCCAAGAAGCCCGGAGCGCGAGCGATGGGTATGCGGGTGGCGACCCCGTTGAGAGTGGCGGTCGCGCTAGAAGTAAAAGGGGATGTCGTGCTCTTTGAAATACGCCTTCTGCTCGGCAAGGAATTCGTCGCCGAGCCTCTCGAAGCCCCCCTGCTCGCGGAACTCCCGCAGGAACTCGTTGACCTGCCGCCGCAGTTCTTCATCCCCCTGCCGGAGACCCACGGCCCATGGCTCCTCCTTGAAGGATTTGAGCACGGCCCGCGTCTTTCCCGCATGCCGCTGGTGGTTCTTGTAGACCGACATCGAGTCGTAGATGAACGCATCGGCGCGGCCCTGGAGTACCTCCAGCACGGCTGCAGCCTCGCTATCGAGCACGAGTAGTTTCGCCTTCGTGAGCGACGCGGCCGCCCACTGCTGTCCGGTCGTACCCTGCTTCACCGCGACGACCAGGCCCTCTCCGTCGAGGTCGGCCGCCAACTGCAGGGGTGAGTTCGCTGCGATCAGCAGGGCGAGGCCGGTCTTGAGATACGGGTCCGAGAAGGCGATCGACTTTGCCCGCTCCGGCGTCGCAGTCATCGACGAGATGACGCAGTCGACGGTTCGCGACTTCAGCGCGGGGATCAGGCCGTCGAAGGCGATATTTTCGATCACGACCTGACGGTCCAGGTGCCGGCCGAGTGCCTCGGCGATTTTCACGCTGATGCCGGCCGGCCGGCCCTGCGGATCAGTCATCTCGAAGGGCGGATAGGAGAGTTCCATGCCCACGCGGAGTGGATTGGCGGCTCGGGTCGTTGCCGGCATCCCGGCCGCTACCACGAAAGCCGCCGCGACGATTCCGCCAATGAGTCGAGTGGGCAGCATGCAACGATCTCCGGTGACTGAAAGGTAGCCTGTCCGCTCCGTGCCGTTCAACGGCGACACGTGTCGCGGACGCTCGCACGTGACGCTGGACCACGGTTGTACGATGTTTCGGACGTTTCGCGAGCCGCTCCCGCACGTGACGTGACAACGCATGCCAGATCACCGCCGATTCATCGCTGCCGCGATCCTTGTGGCCGCATGTGCCGGCTCAGCAGCGGCGGCCGATCGCGAGGTGCTCGCGGAACTTGTCCGCAGGCATCGCACGGCCGAATCCATCGATCTGCCGTGGTTGGTTCGCGTCGATCCCGAGCGTCTGGGGATGCTTCAACCCATGTGCGATGTGGGTGCTTCTCCTCCTGCTCTCGATTCTCGTGAACCTCAAAAGCCGCGGGCGGATCCTCGCCGTGGCCGGTGCGGGTGGTGCTCGGCATGGTGGCCGTCGCTTTCGATCCCCGAGTCGGCAAAGCCCGGCCTCGTGATCCTGGCGCTGGCAGTCACGATGCCGCGGCGGCCCGACGCTCCACGAGCGTTCGCCGGCCCCTTTGCCTCCCTGTTCCAGTTTGCCAAGTCGCCGCTTCAGCTATCCGAGATGCGCTCGAACGCCCGCAATCCGCGGAATGGCTTCAGCCGCGACGGCTGGGGCTCAAGCCGAGTTCCTTGCGGCGTTCCTCGACCGCGCGGCGATATTCTGACTGCTGAGCCCGCTGCTCCGGCGTCGAGCGGTCGATTCGCTGCTTGCTACGTTCGTTACGGCCGCCGCGCCGGCCACCGCTCGGCCCACCCCCAGGGGGGCCGCATCCACCTCCGCAGGGCTAGCAGGACAGTCAAGAGTGGGGTGGCGCAAAGCGACCCACTTCTGGGGCGAAGCGACCAAAACACGGGCGCAACAGGCCCCACCACGAGGGCCATGCAAACCCAACTCCGGGCTGCAAAAGGCCCCCCAGGGTGCAGATTGCCCCACCCCTGCGAAGCGGGTGCTAGCGAGGGAAGTAGGTCACCCCCTCGGAATGCCGCAACGTAATGCTGCCTGAATGCGCATTACGGCTGATCAACATCTGCTCTCCAGATTGAAGCGATGCAGGCCTTGGCTTTGGCACGACATTTGCGCCTTTCGGTCTGTCATCGGTCTAAACGCCGACAGACCGAAACCCACCGCTTATCCAGGGGAGAACGCCACGATACTCAAGAACGCCACTCACCGCCCGCTCCTCCGATCGTTTGTCTGCCCCGTCATCGCCGTTCTGCTCGTGGCCAGTTCGGTGGCGGCCCGGGCCGATTTGGTGACGATGGGTACATCGTCCAACGGTGGTGCTACGGTCACCTTCGACGACGTGACGGCGAGAATCTACAACTTTGGCGTCACGCAGACCGGCGTTGAGGCGGGATTCACCATCTCTGGTTTCCACGGGGACCTTGGCGGGAGGCAGCTTGAATCCGCACTATGCGTCGTTCAACGTTCCGATCGCAACTCTTACCCCACCTGGAACACCAACGGCAACGGCCAGCTACATCCTGGCGCCGGGTGCGAGCGTCGAATCACCGGCGGTTGGTGCCACGACCTTCTTCGGCTCATCCACATTTGCCTACGAGGTCGATTCGTCGATCCTTATCAGCTTGGGCTCGGCCGCCGACCTGCTCGTCGCCAACGGTAATCTTTCGATCAGCAGTGGTTCGATTCTGGAGTTCAGCGATATCGCCTTGACGAAGGTGGCCTTCCCCGAGGGCACGAAGTTCGCGCTGATCAGCTCCAGCAGCAACTCGTGGAATGACGGCCTGTTCACGTATGACGGCAACGTACTCGCGAATGGCGAAACCTTCGCCGCAGGCCTGAACCAGTGGCTGTTCACATAGGACGACTCGACTTGTGGTTCGAACTTTACGAGCGACGAGCTTTCCGGGAGTTACGTGACTGTCGTCAGCGTGCCCGAGCCGGCATCGCTCATTCTGTTGGCCGCCGCAGCTGGGATGGCGGTGGTGGCGTTCCGCTGCCGTCGCCGGCCCTGATCGACTGCGAGAGCGGATGGAGCTTCGCCGAGCCTCGGCTTGGCACCCATGGCGGGGCACGCGAGCCGTTGCGACACGCGAATCGAATGCGATCAAGCCGCCTCTCACACAAGCCGCGGAAAGTCACAAGCCGCGGAAACCCGCGTCGAGCACGTCGAGCATGAAGTCGGCGTCGGCCTCGGTCAGGCACATCGGGGGCTTGATCCGCAGGACGTTGCCGTGGAGGCCCCCCTTGCCGATCAGGAGCCCGAGGTCTCGGCAGGTTTCGAAAACCCGCATGCAGGCCTCCTTGGCCGGCTCCTTGGTGCCGCGATCCTTGACCAGTTCGATGCCCAGCATCAGGCCGAGGCCCCGGACGTCCCCGATCAAGTCGTGCTTCTGCGCCAGGACCTCAAAGCCCGCCTTCAGCTTCCCACCGATCCGGGTGGCGTTGGCCTGGATGCCGTCCTCGTCGATCACCTGGAGCACCGCGCGGCCCTGCGTGCAGGTGATGGGATTGCCGCCGAAGGTATTGAAGTGGATCCGCGACGCGAGCGCCTCTGCGATCTCAGGCGTGGTCACGACGGCGGCGAGCGCTGCCCCGTTGCCGATCCCCTTGGCCATCGTGACGATGTCCGGGATCACCCCCTGCGTCTCGAAGCCCCAGAAATGAGAACCCGTCCGCGCGAAGCCCGACTGCACCTCGTCGGCGATGCAGAGGCCGCCTGCCGCGCGGACATGCGCATACGCCGCCTTTAAATAGCCGTCGGGAAACACGACGGCGCCCCCCACGCCCTGGATGCTTTCGGCGATGAAGGCCGCGACCTTGCCCGGCGTGCCGAACTCGATCAGGTTCTTCACGTCGGCGGCATACTTTACGCCAGCCTGCGGATCGTCGTAGCCGTAGGGCCCGCGGAGCCGGTCGGGGAAGATCGCATGGTGCACGCCGAAGCTGTGCGGCACGTTGAACTTCCACGTGTGGTGGCTTGTGAGCCCCATCGTCTGCATGCTGCCACCGTGGTAGCCGTTTCGCAGGGCCAGTACGTCGAAGTTGCCCGTGGAGGCCCTGGCCATCAGGATCGCGAGGTCGTTGGCCTCCGAGCCCGAGTTGACGAAGTAGCAGACCTTGAGATCGCCGGGCATCCGCGCGGCGAGATCCCGGGCGTATTCGGCGATGCAGGGGTTGAGGTAGATCGTGGTGGTGTGCTGGAGGATCTCATTTTGCCGGTTGACGGCGGCGATGATCTTCGGATGGCAATGGCCCACGCTCACCGTCACGATCCCACCGAAGCCGTCGAGGTAGCGGCGGCCCGTCTCGTCGTAGAGGTATTGCATGTGCCCCTCGACGATCATCAGGGGCTTTGAGTAGTAGGTGAAGATCGCCGGATTGACGAACTGCTTGCGGAGCGAGAGCACCTCGTCCTTCGACAGGCCCGTGTAGGGCCGGGACCGGTGGCCGCAGGGCGGCAGCGTGGGAACGGCGGGGGCGGCGGTGCCCATGACGGAAGCCCTCCTCAGCGGTGGGGAAACAGCGGTCGAACTACGAAGTAGAGCACGACGCCGAGCCCGAAGCCGGTAGGATAGAACGGTCAACGGCACTTTCACAAGCGCGCGACCGGTGACGAGCGGTCGATGGGGTTCAGTCCCGGGCCCTGCGCGGCACCGCAGGCTGTGTGGCCATCCCCCAAGAAGCCTGGCGCGCGAGCGATGGGTATGCGGGTGGCAAGCCGTGGGCGTGGTACGGAGCGGGTTGGGGTGGCGGACGGATTCCCCGCGCTCGCGCTTGAGGCTTCCTGTCGGGAATCATCGCGGTCGATGAGCGTGATGCGGACACTCGCGTCTACCGAAAACCCACTCTTTTTTCAGGCGAGCATCCCCGCAAACGCTTGGGGATGGAACTCACCCATTGCCGCACGGGCACCGGCGGGATGACGTGATCAACTTTTGTGCGCCGCCGTCTGCGCCATGTGCCGGCCGTTGAAGGATGGACAGACGCCCCACCGCTTGCACGAGAAGGCGACGACGAATGCTTGACCGCAGCCCGTGCAGGCTGCGCGGGCGAATCCGAAACAGAGCAGCCCGCACGTGAGATACCCACGGAGATCCTCCTCGACATATGCCGCGACGGGCCGCTCGTAAAGGGCGCCACCCTCGAGCCAGCCCTCGAGGTGATCCGGGAGGCGGGGCCCCGCGGGATTAGCCTCGGCTATCCCGAAAAGGTGAACTTGAACTGGACGGAGGATAGGGCTCCGGTGAAGGACCTCTCTCGAGCCGCTCCAGGGGCCGACACCGAAGGACGGGCGGATACCTGTAACGGCACCGCCCGACCTTCCCTTCGGGGTCCATCCGGGGTTTTCATGGGCAGAGCGGTAAACGGCCGCCGCGCAGGGCGATCACATCTGTGGTCTGGACGGGTTTTGTGGAGCGGGAGCCACCAGGCCTTTGAGCGTCCGCGGGCGAACCACTCCGGCACCGTCTCGATGCGACCCGGATACCCCGCGCTCGCGCTTGGGGCTTCCTGACGGGAAGCAAGTTGCACGGATGATCGAACCGATTCTTGATCGTGAGGAGCCGGTCGGGGGCACGCGCAGACGCCGGGGAATCTTTGCGACTCACGAGCAATTCCCCAGTCGGCCACCCGAGCATCCTGGAGCAAAATCCCCCGGCGGCGAGCATGTCACCGCCGGTGAACCAATCCGGCACCGTTTCGCCCGCGACCCCACGGGCTCACTGCATGGGCAACCCCACGCCCACAAAGTTCCCCGAAGGACCGGAAAGTCTCTCCCGCCCGTGGCCCGCCGACCGACTGGGAAGAGCTCGTGCAGG
The DNA here is from genome assembly GCA_945869735.1 of Planctomicrobium piriforme. GTDB lineage: Bacteria > Planctomycetota > Planctomycetia > Pirellulales > UBA1268 > QWPN01. The sequence goes on along the minus strand of CAMBPQ010000003.1, from coordinate 58,064 downwards.
TCACCTCCAGAAACACCGAGAGGCAGACGGTTTTGCCACCTCCTGCCTCATGGTTGCCACTCTAGACATGAGTGGCGTAGCTCCCCGAGTAGGATTCGTAACAACCGCCGCTTTCTTCGCGAAAAACTGGGTGTCGGTAAGAAAGCGACTCAAAAAACGACTCACTCCCCAATCCGCATGATCCCGCAGGAGGTCGCACCGGGCCCCCGAGCGGTGTTCGGCAAAGGGCCGCGGCAGCGAACCCGCCTGCCCGGCACCCGCTGAGCAATCAGGCCACGGCGGGGAGGGCCTCCGAAACCGCGGTTATGTACACTTGAATAGTGCCGAAGATTTTCGAACAAGATGGCTATTCGTTTTTCTTCTACAGCAATGACCATGCCCCCATCCACGTCCATGTTCGCAGGGGCGGGGGCGAAGCGGTGTTCGTTGTCGAACCGGAAGTAGAACTGCGTGAATCAGTCGGGTTCAATGTAAGAGAACTTTCGCGAGCGGAGGACCTCATCGATGACCACCTCGAACTCATCAAACAAAAATGGGCCGAGCACCTTGGCTGATCGTGCCCTGAAGGCATGGCATGAGCGAGGAATGATCTTTATCAGGTTCGCCAGCGGCCATGAGGTGAGTTTTCCCACCAAGGGCAACCCGCGGCTGGAATCCGCTGCCGAGGAAGATGTGGGCCGTATCGAAATCTCTCCATTTGGGCTGCACTGGCCGACGCTCGACGAAGACCTGTCGTTCACGGGAATCTTGGAGGGGCGTTGCGGTCAACGGTGACCGTGCGGTTCATGTGAGGCAGCAGACTTTGGGTCCGCGCAGCCAGCCATAAGTGTTACGCGGTTCCGTAGAAACACGAGTGAGCGAGAGACACACTGCACGAAATGCTCTCGTGGCTTGCGGATCGCGGGCCTGATGGGCCTCCGCATCAACAAAATGGCTTCCCCATCAAAAGACCAAGCCGCAGAACGACTTGCGTCACTCTGCGGCTCCGTGCGATCTCGTGCGGCCACTTTCAAAAAGAGCCAAAGCTCCCCGAGTAGGATTTGAACCTACAACCTACCGGTTAACAGCCGGCCGCTCTACCGTTGAGCTATCGGGGATCGATGCTCCGTACGGTAGCGTATTTTTTCCCCGAAATCGATACGGCGACGCACCCGCCTGAGCAGGTCAGTTGTCCGCTGGATTTCGGATCTTTTCCAGGACGACGCCATTGCCCTTGGCGTTATATTCGATCCTACTCATAAAGGACCGCATGAGCATCACGCCGCGTCCACCCGGAGCTTCGAGCCTCTCGTCGGACGTGCAGTCAGGAACGCTGGCCGGATCGAACCCGGCGCCCTCGTCTGTGATAGCGATCCGCGTGACCTCCGGCGAGACCACACATTCCACGTGAACCTTTTTGGCGGGGTCCAGGCGGTTGCCATGGACGATGGCATTGACGATCGCCTCCTCTGCCGCCAGATGGATGGCGAAGATGTCGGAGGGGGGCCAGCCATGGATGCCCAAGTGTTCGAGCAGATCGTCTGTGACTCTTCGGCTCGCGCCGCGCTCGCTCGGCAGATCGATTGAGAGCCGCCAGGCATCCGCAGCAGGTTGATCGATCATGGCGTCAAAGTCACTCCCGTCCCGCTTCGGGACAGCTACTGAAAAGCCGAGACCGCCTCGGCTTCTTCGGCACGAATGTCGAAGACCTTGTTGAGCTTCGTGATCTGGAAGACCTCGAGGATCTCCGGTCGAATGTTACTCATCTTGAGCCGGCCCTGGGCCGCCTTGACCTTGCGGTCGAGCGTGATCAGTTTGCCGAGCGCCGCACTCGACAGAAAGTCGACATTCTCGAAGTTGAGCAGGATGCTGCGGCGGTTGTCATGTTCGATCAGGAAGAACAGTTCGGCGCCGAGTTCCTGGATGCCGGCCTCATCAAGAATCTTCTTGTCAACGAACCTCACAACCGTGACGTCGCCGACCTTTGAAACGTCGATCCGCTTGTGCGATGACATGGACAACCTGACGGCTTTGGTGGGCGAAAACCAACAGACGCCTGCAGACTACCGACTGGATAGCGCATTTGCCATGCGGCATGGGCGACGGACAACCGTTTGCAGGTCGGCTGTGTCGGCCGGGGTCGCAGGGCTGCGGATTCGGTGAATCCGTGAGCTTGAGCGGCATGTCGCTGCCAAACTGGCAGCGTGCGAGTCGACCCATTCCCTGCCCAGCCAGTCCGATGATGTCGCAAAAACATCGGGAAAGTCGCCAAAGAGGAGTTTCCGTTGGGAATCCCCACCGTTCCGGCGCGCCACTTGCTTTGCTCTCAACAACCGGTCTGATGACGGTCGCTGCGGGCAGGCCGTCTGGCCTGGCGACGCGGCCCGTCATCGCCCCCGTCAGGCGTTGCGTTGCCCGACGGGGACGTTCACCCCAGAGATCCACGAGAGGAACTATGTCAGCCACGGCCACCAAATCCGTCCGCAAGAAGTCGACGCTCATCCCCCTCGGCGACCGCGTTGTCGTCGAGCGCGAGGAAGGCGAGCAAAAGACCGCCGGCGGCATCCTGTTGCCCGACTCCGCCAAGGACAAGCCCGCTCGTGGCGTCGTCGTGAGCGTCGGCGAGGGCAAGCTCGACAACAAGGGCCTCCGTCATGTCCTGCAGGTCAAGCCGGGCGACCGCGTGGTCTTCACGAGCTACGCCGGCGAGCCCTTCAAGGTGGGCGACGATGAACTGCTGCTGATGCGAGAGGACGACATCCTCGCCATTCTCAGCTAAGCACGCGTCTCCGATCAATTTTTAAACCACGACAGTCCACAGTCTTCCACCCGTAATCCGCAGTCATTCCCAGAGGAGTTTCAGACATGGCCAAAATGATGGCATTCGATCAGGAGGCCCGTGAGGCGATGCGGCGTGGCGTCGCCAAGCTCGCGCGGGCTGTGAAGGTGACGCTCGGCCCTAAGGGCCGGAATGTCATTCTTCAGAAGAGCTTCGGCTCGCCCACGGTTACCAAGGACGGCGTCACCGTCGCCAAAGAGATCGATCTCGAGGACGTCTACGAGAACATGGGCGCTCGCATGGTCCGCGAAGTCGCCAGCAAGACGAGCGATGTCGCTGGTGACGGCACCACGACCGCCACGGTGCTCGCCGAGGCGGTGTTCAATGAGGGCCTCAAGGCCGTCGTCGCCGGCATCAATCCGGTGCAGATGAAGGCCGGCATCGAGAAAGCCGTGGAGGATATCACCGCCAAACTCAAAGAGATGTCGATTCCTGTCAAGGGTAAGAAGGAGATGGCCCAGGTCGCTGCCATCGCCGCCAACAACGACATGGAGATCGGCGAGCTTCTCGCCGAGGCCATGGACAAGGTCGGCAAGGACGGCGTGATCACGGTCGACGAGGGCAAGAGCCTCAAGACCGAGATCGAGTTCGTCGAGGGTATGCAGTTCGACCGCGGTTACCTGTCGCCCTACTTTGTGACCAACCCGCAGCAGATGCAATGCGTGCTCGAAGACTGCTACATCCTCGTGTTCGAGAAGAAGATCTCGAGCGTCAAAGACATCGTTCCGCTGCTCGAGGCTGTCGTCAACGCCGGCAAGCCGTTGCTCATCGTCTCGGAGGAGGTCGACGGCGAGGCTCTGGCCACGCTCGTGATCAACCGGCTCCGTGGCACGTTCCAGGTCTGCGCGGTGAAGGCGCCAGGCTATGGCGACCGCCGCAAGGCGATGCTCGAGGATATCGCGATTCTCACCGGGGCAACTCCGGTATTCGAGAACCTGGGCATGAAGCTCGAGAACCTCGGCCTGGCCGAACTCGGTCGCGCCAAGAAGGTGATCGTCGATAAGGACAACACGACGGTCATCGAGGGAGCCGGCAAGTCGAGTGAGATCAAGGCGCGGATCGAGCAGATCCGCCGCGAGATCGAGAACGCGACAAGTGATTATGACCGCGAGAAACTCGAGGAGCGGCTTGCAAAGCTCTCCGGTGGCGTAGCCAAGATCAACGTCGGTGCTGCGACCGAGAGCGAAATGAAGGAGAAGAAGGCCCGCGTCGAGGACGCGCTCCATGCCACCCGCGCGGCCGTCGAGGAAGGCATCCTCCCGGGCGGTGGCGTGGCCCTGCTACGGGCCTGCTCGCAACTGAAGCCACGGGGTCTCTCCGAAGATGAGGCGGTCGGATACCAGATCGTGGTGCGGGCCTCCCGGGCCCCGGTGACGATGATCGCATCAAACGCCGGCCAGGACGGCTCGATCGTCTGCGAGAAGGTGCTTTCCGGCTCGGGCAACCACGGCTATAACGCCGCGACGGATGTGTACGAGGACCTCGTCAAGGCGGGGGTCATCGACCCTGCGAAGGTGACGCGGACGGCGCTGCAAAACGCCACGAGTGTTGCGACGCTCTTGCTGACGAGTGATGCACTCATTGCCGAGAAGCCGAAGGATCAGAAGTCGAAGGCTGGCGGTGGCGGCGGCCACGGCGGCGACTACGACATGTATTGAGCCCGCGTCCGCCAGCCGCAGGGCGGCAGGATATCGAGATCAGGGACCGGGGCGTTCTTCGGAACGCCCCGGTTTTTTCTTGATCAGGCTGTCGAGCGGGATGAAGCCGTCGGCTCCAGCGGGATTCGCAGGTGTGCCGCATGACGGGGCACGCAGTTGGCGCCAGAGAGTTCGCGCGAGCCAGACGCCCGCGGCGACGGCGACAGCGATAGCGATGATGTCTTGCATCTCACCAGCCGAGGAACAGGCCCAGCCTGTAGATCGCGAAGGCGCCGAGCCAGGCCAGGACGGTCATATAGACGAACGTCACGACGGGCCAGACCCAGGATCCCGTCTCGTGGCCGATCACGACCAACGTGCTCGCGCACTGGGCGCACAGCGCGAAAAACACCATGATCGACAGGGCGACCGGCAGCGTGAACACACGGCGATTCGTGCCGTCCCAGCGGGCCGCCTTCAGCCGGCGCTCAAGGAGCGTTGCTCCCTCCTCCTCGCCAGGATCGACGTCCCCGAGGTTGTAGATCACTCCCAGCGTGCCGAGCACCACCTCCCGTGCCGGAAAACTCGCGATGGCGGCGCAGCCGATCCGCCAGTCCCAGCCCAGTGGCCGGACTACCGGCTCGATGAACCTCCCGGCATAACCGAGAAAACTCTGCCGCTGGGCGGCGCCCCGACGTGCCGATTCGACCCCTGCCGGCGTGTCGAGCGACGCACGCTCGGCGACGAGATCGCCCCAATCGGGCTCGTCGCTACCGGTCGCCTCGATGCGTGACTCAAGCGACGTCCGGAGGGCGGCGACATCGGCGTCGATACGCCGGTCGTCGCGGGGATAGTTCATCAAAGCCCAGACCACGACGCTCACCGCCACGATCAGCGTGCCTGCATTCATGAGAAACGACCAGGCAGCCTCGCGGGCCCGCTCGAAGACGACTGCCGGCCGCGGCCACCGCCAGCCCGGCAGCTCCATCACGAATGGTTGTGGCGGCCCGCGAAACACGGTCCGCGAGAGGATAAGCGCCACGGCTGCAGCCACGACGACACCCAGGGCGTAGAGGCCGGTGAGCACGGCGGCCTTGAGCGGCAGCCAGGGGAGGCCCGCGGCCCGGTCAGGCACGAACGCACCGCAGAGCAGGAGGTAGACCGGCAGTCGCGCCGAGCAACTCATCAGCGGCGCGACGAGGATCGTGAGCAGCCGGTCACGGCGGTTCTCGATCGTGCGGGCGGCCATGATGCCCGGAATCGCGCAGGCGAAGCTCGAGAGCAGCGGAATAAAGGATTTGCCGCTGAGGCCCGCGCCGACCAGCAGCCTGTCCATGAGGAAGGCGGCCCGCGAGAGGTAGCCGCAGCCCTCCAGCACGGCGATGAACAGGAATAAGAGCGCGATCTGCGGCACGAACACGACGGTTCCCGCGACGCCCGCCAGGATTCCGTCGACGATTAAGGATCGCACGGGACCCAGCGGGAGGAGTCTGGCGACGAAAGTCGATAGTCCATCCATGCCCGCCGAGATCAGGTCCATGAGCGGCGCTGCCAGCCAAAAGATCGACGCGAACATCGCCAGCATCACCGCGGCGAAAAAAAACGTGCCCCAGAGGCGGTGCGTGAGCACCGCGTCGATCCGGTCCTCGGTCAGTCGGAGGGCAGGACGTGACGTGCTGGAGATTCCCTCGAGCAGCCTCCCGATCGCCGCGTAGCGGGCGATCGCCTCACGGGCCGCCGGCGACCGAGTGCTGCCCGGGTCTACCGGAAGGTTCGGTCCGCTCAACGCCAGCGGCCGAGGCGGAGGGCCGCCGATCGCATCGAGCATCCAATCCCGCACGGCCCCGATGCCCTCGCCCGTCGACGCCACCACGCGGACGACCGGGCATCTAAGCCTATGGGCCAATTCGTCGGCGTCGATCCGAATGCCTCGACGATCGGCGATATCGGAGAGCGTCAGCGCGATGACGACAGGCAGGCCGACTTCCAGCGCCTGCGTGACGAGATAGAGATTACGTTCGAGGTTTGTCGCGTCGACGACCACGATCAGGCAGTCGGGTCGCCGCACGCCAGTCATGTGGCCGTGCAGGATGTCGACCGTGACCCGTTCGTCTGGGCTCTGGGGTGTCAGGCTATACGTGCCTGGCAGGTCGATGAGGTCGATTTGTCGGCCGCGGTGCACGAAGCGACCGACCTTCTCCTCGACGGTGACGCCAGGATAGTTGCCCACCCGCGTGGGAATCCCCGCCAACGAGGTGAACAGAGTGCTCTTACCGACGTTGGGATTGCCGAGCAACGCCACGGTAAGAGGGCTGGGCGTCATCCGTTGTTCAGCAGTCACCGATCGAGACCAGGGCAGCCTCGTGCCGCCGGATCGAAAGGCGATAGCCGCGGACCTCGAGTTCGAGCGGGTCGCCGAACGGCGCCCGGCTCACGAGACGAATCTCGATGCCAGGAGTCAGCCCCATCTCCAAAAGCCGAATCGATACGGGGTCAGCCCCGGTAACGTCATGAACGCGGGCCGTGGTGCCCACGGGAATATCGTCGAGCGAGACCATAGGAAGATGCCGAAGCGTAAGGGGAAAAAGTGAGAACGAGTCCCATTACTTTCTGCAGTGTAAAACAGCAGCGTTGCTGAAGCAATGACGGTAGCGGGTTTGGAATGGGATTTCGATGAAGCGAGCCGGGTTGTTCGTCGTTGGCACAGACACCGACGTGGGCAAGACGCATGTCGCCACGGCCATCGTCCGCTCGCTGGCGGTTACGGGCCGACGGGTGGGGGTCTACAAGCCCGTCGCCAGCGGGTGCGCGACCGCTGACGACACGGCGGGTGATGCCTGGCTGTTATGGGACGCTGCGGGAAAGCCGCTGGCGCCCGGCGACGTCTGTCCGCAGGTTTTCGCAACGCCGATCGCACCCCATCGCAGCGCCCGCCACGCTGGCAGCCACGTCGATGAGCGACTGCTGCGCACCGGGCTCGACGCCTGGCTGTCCGCAGCCGACGTTGTCGTCGTCGAGGGAGCCGGCGGATTGTTTTCACCTGTGGGCGATGCGACGCTCGTCGCCGACCTCGCCCGCGACTTCTGCATGCCGCTCGTGATCGTCGACGCCGCGCGGCTCGGTGCGGTCGGTCGATCACTCGCCATGTGTCGGGCCGCACGGGCGGAGGGTCTCGAGGTGGCTGCCGTAGTGCTGTCGCACACGACCCCGGCGACGGGAGCCGCTCACGACCCGGCGAGCGACGTTGCGATCGCCCGCGATAGCGCGGCCGATATCGCTCTTCGACTGCCAACGATCCCCGTGGTGATCCTCGAACACGGGGCGACACACATGCCGCCGGGTGTCGACTGGGCCGCCCTGGCCGGCTGCTAGACCGCATCCTCACCCCGGCGACGAGACTTTTGCCACCCCCGGGCTGGCGAGACACATACGTCGAATCCGGTCTCGACCGCGGCGTCGCGCAGGCGATGGGCCGCGTCCTCGGCCGTCATGGTCGTGATGTGGCAGCCCGTTCCGAGTTCGAATCCGGCCAACTCAGTCAGACGCGGCAGGATCTCGAGGTGCCAATGCCATGCCGCCGCGCGGCCGGGGGTGTTGATCGAGCGATCAAAAGGGGCCTGGTGCAGCCACCAGTTGTAGTCGCAGCCCGGCACCAGTCGTTCAAGCCTGCCGACAATGTCGCGGGTCAGGTCGGCGATCGCCATTACGCGGGCGGCCGACGCAGCATGAAAGTGCCGCTCCGGCTCCGCCACGACGATCCATGTCTCGAAGGGTTGCCGCGGGGCAGGGGGCACGAGGGCGACAAGGTCGTCCGCCGTCGCAATGATCCGGCCTGCTGCACGCGCTTCCGCGAGCAGGCGGCCGAAGGGATCGCGCTGGACCTCGAGCGTCGCAAGTTCGGTGTGCAGTGCCGGGGGGACGATGTCGACGCCGATCAGTTGGCTGTGGACATGTTCGAGCGATGCCCCGGCCCTGGGGCCAGAGTTTTTGAAGACCGTGGCCCACGCGAGGCCCGGCTGCTCGGCGAGCATCACGAACCGGCGCTGGCAGATCGTCCAGACGTCGCGCCACGCCTCGGGCGCGACAGCGAGGATCGAGCGGTCGTGACGCGGTGACTCGATGACCACGTCGTGGGTGCCGTGGGCGTAGCGGTCGCTACCCGCCCAGCCCGACTCCGATAGATCCAGCGGTGGTCGATCGGTCGTAATGGGATAACCGTTAGTGACGATCCGCGACTGCCACGGGGCAGCCATGTCGGCGGGCGCCCGGACGATATCTGGTGGTGTGCGGGACTCGTTGCCCACACAAAAGGGGCACCACACCGACGGATGGTCGGTGACACCGTCGCCCGACACGACGAGTTCCCGGTCGTTCGGCTTCCCGCCACGCTGGGGTGCCACGAAGACGGGACGGCCGGAGAGGGGGTCGTGGCAGATTCGAGGGCTGGAATCGGTGCGCTGGTCTGGAGGCATGACCCACCTAGTATGCACCCTCGGGCCGGGGATCGCCCCGCGGTCATGTTGAAGGAGCGGTGCGGCACCCGTACACTCGGAACGAGACTTTCAGCGTCGAGCGACTTGTCGTGCGCGGCGAGACGAGTAGGTTCGGTCGATTCCCGTGGAGACAACAGGCATGCTCACTGTCGGCGATTCTTTTCCCCAGTTTTCCTGCCAGGCCTGCATCGGCACCGGCAAGGACGACATGAAGCTGCTGACCAACGCCGACTACACTGGCAAGTGGGTAGTCTACTTCTTCTATCCGAAGGACTTCACGTTTGTCTGCCCGACGGAACTCGCTGAGTTCCACAAGCAACTCAAGGCCTTCGCCGACCGTGACACCAGCGTCGTGGGCGGCAGCACCGACAACGAGTGGTCGCACCTCGCCTGGCGGCGAGGTCATGCCGACCTGACGAATCTCGGCTATCCGCTGATCGCGGCCCAGAAGCTTGCCCCCGAACTCGGCATTCTGGAGAAGACGGAGGGCTACTGCCTGCGGGCCACGTTCATCGTCGATCCGAATGGCATTATTCAGTGGGTCGACGTCAACCAGGGCCGCGTGGGCCGCAATGTCGCCGAGGTGCTCCGCGTGCTCGACGCGCTGCAGAGCGACGAACTCTGCCCATGCAACTGGAAGAAGGGCGACCCGTACGTGAAAGCTGGCTGACGTGGCCGCTCCTGAAAGCCATCCTGGCCCGCCGCGATCGTGGCTCCACAAGTTCGGCGACGCGTTTCGCGGACTCTTTCACGCGGTCACAAGCGAGTGGAGTTTTGTGGCTCACCTGCCGGTGGCGGCCGTGGCCGTGGGCTGCGCCGCGTGGTTTCGAATCAGCTCCGTGGAATGGTGCCTGGTGACGCTCGCGATCGGCGCCGTTGTGGCGGCCGAGGTGTTCAACACCTCGATCGAATCCTTGGCCAAGGCGATGGAGACCGGCCCCGACCTTCGGATCCGCGACGCCCTCGACACGGCCAGCGCTGCGGTGCTCGTGGCCGTGGCCGTGGCGATCATTGTGGGCCTGGTTATCTTCGTACCCAGGTTCCTGTTGCTTGTGGGCTGACGCCGGCAGGCGTGGCCTGTTTTTGGCTGTGATTGCGATTGACTATGGCCCCGGTCCGGCCCTAGCGTGTTTCGCAATCGCGGGCATCGAGCGGCACGGCTGCTCCCTCGCCTGCGACACTTCTGGAGAGTACTTCATGATTGGAAAACTGCTCGCCGAGGCAATCGGCACGTTCTGGCTGGTGCTCGGGGGCTGCGGCAGCGCCGTCCTCGCCGCTGCCTATCCCGACCTCGGCATCGGCTTTGTCGGCGTGGCGCTGGCCTTCGGCCTGACGGTGCTCACGATGGCGGCGGCTATCGGACATATCTCCGGCTGCCATTTGAACCCGGCGGTGACAGCCGGCCTGGTGGCCAGCGGCCGCGTGCCCGCGAAGGACCTGATCCCCTACTGGGTCGCGCAGGTCGTGGGCGGCATCGGCGGGGCTGGCATCCTCTACCTCGTGGCCAAGGGCCTGCCCGGGTTCGACGCGGCGATCAGCGGCTTTGCCTCCAATGGCTACGGCGACCACTCGCCGATGGCGAGCCTCGGCGGCGGCGGCTACACCTGGCAGAGCTGCTTCATCATCGAGGCGGTGCTGACGGCCGTGTTTCTGTTCGTGATCCACGGCGTGACCGACAAGAAGGCCGGCAGCGTGATCGCCCCGATCGCGATCGGACTGTGTCTGACGCTGATCCACTTGGTCAGCATCCCGGTCACCAACACCTCGGTGAACCCGGCGCGGAGTACCGCCACGGCCTTGTTCGCCGGCGGCTGGGCAATCGAGCAGCTGTGGCTGTTTTGGGTCGCGCCGATCGTCGGTGGCATCGTGGGCGGGCTTGTGTACCGTAGCGTCGCCGACTGCGCCGACTGACCGGCTGGACGATCATCCTGTGCCGGTGCGGTCTCTTCGGAGCCGTGCCGGCACGGGTTCACTTCGCCTGCACGTCGTAGCAGAGGATGGCGTCGCCCTCGCGGAGGTAGAGCTTCCCGTCGACGATGACCATGTGGGCCCAGCTGGGCCGCTCACCACTCCCCGGCACCTTGAAGCTCCCCACCTCCTGGTAGGCCGTCGGGTCGGCCTTCACAAGCGACACCGTGCCGTCGGCATAGCGGATGTAGACATGGCCGTCGGCGGCCAACACGGTGGCCGAGTTCTTGCCGCTGCCCCGCTGCTTCCAGAGGATCTTGCCGGTCATCAACTCGGCGCAGAACGGGATGCCCTTGTCGTCGGAGTCGCCGTAGAGGTGGTCGCCGACCAAGACGATGCCGCCGTGCTTGTTGGCGAGGTCGGTGTTGAGCCCATAGATCTCCTCGACCTTCACGGTGCCCCCGGGGCCGGGGACCTGTCTCAACAGGGCGCCGCCGCGCTTGTAGCCGGCGGAGAAGAAGACGAGGTCGTCTTTCACGATCGGCGTGGGAATCACGGCCGTCGTCTGGTCGATCGGGTAGCCCCAGAGGAGCGTGCCAGCCTTGCCGTCGACGCCGATCGGGCCGCTGGCGGTCGTCTGCACATAAGTGCGCCGTCCCTTGACCTCGGCGATCACGATCGACGAGTGCCCGGCGCCACGCAGACCGGGCACAGCACACGTCCAGAGCGTCCGGCCGGTCTTTTTGTCGAGCGCGACCATGGCCGCCTGCTCGCCCCCGGGCGTGCAGACGAGCTGGTTATCGTCGATGAGAACCGACTCGCTGTAGCCCCAGCTATCTCCTTTCTTGCCGCTGAACTGCTGTTTGAGATCGACCCGGAAGACCTCGCGGCCGTCGGCGGTGAGGCAGGCGACGAGCTGGCCGAAGGGCGTGATCACGTAGACCATGTCGCCATCAACGGTGGGTGTGCTCCGCGAGCTCTGCCACGATTCCGGACCGTCGGTCCACGGCCCACCCGTCTTCGTCTTCCAGAGCGGCCGGCCCGTCGTCCGCTCAAAGCAGCAGAGGTATTCATCCGTATCGTCAGCGGTCGACAGCCCGTCGCCGAGCGTGAAGATCCGATCGCCCACGATCGCGAGGCTCGCGTAGCCGCGGCCGGCCCCCTTCGTTTCCCAGACGAGCGGCGGCCCGTCGGCGGGCCATGAGTCGAGGAGATCAGTGTCGGGGGCGACCGCGGTGCGGTCGGCGCCGCGAAAGGTCGGCCAATCGGACGCGGTAGCCGCCGAGGCGAGGATGAGCGGGCCCAGACCGAGCAGGGCGAGGGATCGCAGGCAGGCCGAAATCATGGCGACGTGCTCCGGAACGAAAGAGAATACGGCGGCTCTGCCCGGGCCACCTACGGCCGAAGCAGAGCACATCAGGGTGGTATAGTACCAGCCGATCGAGTCCGTCAGCGAGGAGCAGAGCCGTGTCGAGTGATCCGGAAAGTGTCTTTGGCAATCGTGTCAGCGTCGAGCAGGTTGAGGAGGGCAACGACCTCGCCCCCAAGTTCGACTCCAGCGGCCTGATTCCCTGCGTGACTACCGATTTTCACACGGGCGAGGTGCTGATGGTGGCGGTGATGAACCGCGAGGCGCTCGGTAGGACGATCGAGACGGGTGAGGCCCACTACTGGAGCCGCAGCCGCCAGCAACTCTGGCACAAGGGGGCCACGAGCGGCCTCGTGCAGAAAGTTGTCGAGATGAGGATCGATGACGACCAAGACTGCGTCTGGCTCCGTGTGGAGATTGCCGGCGGCGCTAGTTGCCACGTCGGCTATCGCTCGTGCTTCTACCGCAAAGTGCCCGTCGGAGCCGAACGAACCCAAGGAACGGCGCTTGAGTTTCTCGAGCATGAGAAGGCCTTCGACCCGAAGGCCGTCTATGGCGACGCGCCCAACCCGACGCAGCTTTAAAACGCAACCGGTGAGAGGTGGATCGCTGGCTCGGGGGCGGCAAAAGTCTCGTCGCCGGTGCGAGGATACGCCCGAGGCTCCTCGAGCGTTCGCCGACCCTCTTTGCCTCCCGTCAGGAAGCCCCAATCGTGGGGAATGCGGGGAGCACCCCGCCCCGCTCCACTGATGGCAGATGCGCTCTAACGACCGTCCGGCGACACCGCGAGCTTTTCACGGGCAAACGCCAGCATCTCCTTGAGCGGATCGGTCCGATACTCCTCGGGTACCGTTTCGATCACCGCCACGGCCTCAGCGAACCGGCCCGCGTCGACGAGGCAGCCAGCGAGGTTGTGTCGCGGTTCGAGCCGGTCGGGATAGCGGTCGGCGGCAGCAGCGAACAGGGGGATCGCATCGTCGAACCGGCCGGCCTCTGCGTACAGGGCGGCGAGGTTGTTGACGACGTACATGCGGTTGGGGTTGGCCGTGAAGGCTCGTTCCAGGCAGGCGGTCGCCTGGTCACGGTGGCCGAGTCGCATGTCCGCCATGCCTTCGAGGAAGGCGATGGGCGTGGCCAGCGGATCGAGGGACTTCCAAGGGGTCGCCGCCGCGCGGGCCGCGGTCCGCATCGTCTTCCAGTCGCCGGCGTGGCCTGCCCGCCGCGCGATCATGACCTGCCGTTCCTGGTCGAGCGCCGCAGTCGCATAGGTCACGCCGAGCGCGAGGGCCGCGACCGTCGGCGGCACGACGAGCCAGCCGGGGAGCGGCACGGGCCGCGTCGAAACGGGCCGCACGGCATGTTTCTCGAGGGTGATCACAGCCAAGAGGACTGCGAGATGCACCTGATGAGTGACACGATCGAGTGGAAAATCGACGCAGGAGAAGACGAGGTACGCCACGAGTGCCATCAGGCAGACGAGGGCGAGCCTGGCCTCGCGTACTGAGCCACAACGGAGCACGTCGCGGACGGCGAGGAGGGCCGCGACGAAGATCGCCGTAAAGGCCACGAGCCCGGGCAGTCCCTTCTCGGCGAATACCCACAGGAAGTCGTTATGCGGCTGAATCCAGTTGTCACTTGAGAGGTTCGAGAAGTCGAGGTTGCCGTCGTAATAATCGTGGAGCCGGATGGTGAAGTTGCCGGCGCCGACGCCCGTGAGCGGATGGTCGGCGATCATCCGAGCCGTGACGCCCCAGATCATCGTGCGGCCGCCGTCGGTCGGACCGCCGGCTTGATGGGGCCGCGTCACGAGCGTTGTCTCGAGGAGGTGACCGAGCGGTGTGTCGGTGCCGGTCAGCGACGCTATCCCGAGGACCGTCGCGGCACCACCGAGAAAAGCTGCCGCGAGCGAACGCCGCAGGCTGCGCGAGAGTGCCAGGCGGTCGTGGCAGGCAACCGCGGCGGCCCCTGTTACGGCTGCGGAGACAAGCACCGCCAGCCACGCTGCCCGGGACTGGACCAGCACGATGAGCGCGAGTGTGCCGACCGCCGTCGCTGCCGAAAGCCAGCGCCAGCCACCGGCGAGCAGTGCCGTCCCGCCCAGGCACCACGGCAGCAGCATCGCGAGGAGGCCGGCATAGAGATTGACGTTCGCCATCCGTCCGGTCACGACCTCCATCGCCCGGCGGCTAGGGAAACCAGGGCCGCAGCGTGTCAGCGTTTCGGAGGCTCCAAGGGCGACGGCCACGACGGCGGCGAGCACGAGCGCCTCCACGACGCGTTGCCTCCAGCCCCGATCGAGCGGCAGGAGGAGGCAGCCGCCGCCGAGCACGCTGACCGCGGCGAGCGTCCGGAAGATGTCGGTCCAGCCCGCCGACATGTTGGTCGCGAAGGTGAGCGACGCTACCGATATGAGGAGTGAGACGGCCGAGGCCACGACGACCGGCTCACGAAGCACCGACGTGTCGAGCCGGGAGGCGACCGCCGGTACGAGCAGCACGAGCGGGGTGAGGACGAGCAGAAATGCAGAGAGCACGAGGAGTCGCGGCAGCTGCGATACGTCGTAGGAGGACGGGTCAATGACCACGTTGAGGCCGACGAGCACGACAGCCAGGAGGGCCACGGGGATGATCGCGATCCAGCGTGTCGCGGCCGTTGCGAACGGGGATGGCGATGTCATGGGGATCGAGCCTCTGTATCGAGTCTAGAGCGCATTCGACTTCCGTGGATCGCCGGCTCGGGGGCGGCAAAAGTCTCGTCGCCGCGGCGAGGATACGCCCAAGGCTCCTCGAGCGTTCGCCGACCCCCTCGCCTACCTTCACCGAGGTGCCATCTCGACGCTACGCCAAAGGCAGATGCGCTCAAGCGAGGGTGAACGGCCGGGGCCGGAAGCCGAGGTCGTGGGCCGCGTCGGCATGGTCGAAAGCGAGGTCGTCGTTCATGCGCGCGGCCATGCCCCTCGATACCCCCTCGGCGATGCCGAAAGCCCGGGCGAGCGGTAGCAGCATGGTCCACACAGGGCGGGGCACGTGGATGATCCGCGGCGGCAGCCCGCAGGCGGCGAACACCGCCGCCACGAGATCTCGAAACGGCAGCGCCGCGCCGCCGGAGAGGGTGTAGGCGGGGGCGAGCGAGTCGCGGCCAATCGCGGCGACGCACGCGGCCGCGACGCAGGCGGCGTGCACCGGTTGCCGTCGCCCCCGGGCGGGGCCGGCCACCGGGAACCAGCCGTGGCGGCGGACGAACGCAGCGATGGCGGCCACGTTACCGTCGCGAACGCCGTCGTAGATCATCGTGGGCTGCAGCAGGCAGACCTCAACGTCCCGGGCAACGC
This sequence comes from Planctomicrobium piriforme, assembly GCA_945869735.1. GTDB lineage: Bacteria > Planctomycetota > Planctomycetia > Pirellulales > UBA1268 > QWPN01. The sequence goes on along the minus strand of CAMBPQ010000003.1, from coordinate 42,508 downwards.
TCCACGCCCGCAGCGTCTGTTCGGTGGCGGCCAGCACTCTGGCGACGCGGCGTTCCTCCGGGTCGGGTGATTCCCGCTTCGTGATCAGGCTCGTCGACGAGAGGGCGACGAGCCTGCGGATCGAGAGTGATTCGAGCCACGCGAGCTGGTTGGGCAGCGCCCAGAGCGGGCAGAGCGCAATCCACGTGGCGACGACCGTCTCGCCGCCCGGCCGCGCATCGCCTGGATGGCACCAGCTCACGCCGCCGTCGGCAGGCCCGCAGGGCAGGCATGTGGCCCGCGTGCAGGCGATCGTCCGCCACCCTGCCGCGGTGAGCAGCGGGAGCAGCGGCTCACCGACCAGGCTCGTCGCGCCCAGTACACCGACGGTGCGATGATGATTCATTGGAGCACCGTCCGGCGGTGGGCCGTATCACCAGCCGGTTATGACGACGACGCTGGGGCGGAGGCGGCCCGCGGCCTCGCGGCGGCACGTGGCCGCGGTATTGCACCAACGAACTGCCCCGCTGCGACCCGCAGCCGCCGCATGGCGAGGCGGGAGGCGAACGCCACAAACCTGAGCCACACACCGGCGATCACCAGGCCCATCAGCCCGAGCGGGTACTGGTGGCGAAAGTGCTTTTGGTAGAAGCGGATCATGCCCTTGTGCTTGTGCCACTCGACGAAGATTGGTCGGGATCGGCCGCACATGCCGCGATGATGCACCGCCCGGGCCGCCGGCACGAACTGGATCCGCCAGCCGCGCTTGCGAAACCGCATGCAGAGGTCGAGATCCTCGCAGTGCAGAAAGAAGCCCTCGTCCCAGAGGCCGACGTCGTCGAGGGCCTGCCGCGTCACCATCGTGCATGCCCCCGATACGGCTTCGACGTCGATCGGGGCCGTGGGCAGCGGCTGGCCGTGGAGATTGAAATCGGAGAAGAGTCTCGGCCAGCGGCTCGAAAAGCGCGTGAGCCCGAAGCCCCGGACGAACGACCGCCACGGCGTGGGGACGGCCCGCCGCGAGCCACCCTGTTCGAAGCCCTGCTCGTCGGTGAGCAGTCCGCCGACCATCCCGATGTGGGCCTCGCCTCCGAGCGCACGCACGAGCGCCGCGACTGCCCCGGCAGCCAGGATACAGTCGGGGTTGAGAAACAAAAGGATCGGCTCGCGGGCCAATGCCAGCCCACGGTTACAGCCCGCGGCGAAGCCGGCGTTCACGGGGCACCGCACCACGTCGAAGTCGGAGTGGGCCGGAAAGCAGCCGAGCACATCGTCCACGGGTCGTGGCTCGGAGGCGTTGTCGACGAGCACCACCTGTCGCGTCTGGGCCAGCGCAGCCCGCAGGCAGTCGGCCAGGAGCGGCCCGGCGTTGTGGTTGACGACCACCACGGTCACCGGCGGCATGTCGTCGTGCATGTGATCCATGACCGTGTCGCTCTACCGAATCCGGACGAGCCCCTTGTCGATCGCGCGCCAGATCGCAGCCACCGAGGCCACGCGGGATGCCTGGACCTGCCGCCGCTTCCGCCACACGTTCGGGAACCCCCGCACCGCATCGAGTTTGGCCCGCACGAATGCAGCGGCGTGCCCGCGACGCGCAAGCACGACAGCTGCCAGAATAGTCTGCAGAAAATGTGCGGGCAAAGACGCGGCCAGGAGCGGTCCCGGCATGTTTTTGACGAGCGTCCACACGAGATTGCGATGGCCGAGGGCGGCCGCCAGGCAACCGTCACTCCGGGAACTCGCCCCACCCACGTGGTGGACGACGGCATCGGGCACGTACCTCGCGTGGTGGCCGGCGAGTCGGAGCCGAAAGCCGAGGTCGACGTCCTCGCAATAGCAGAAAAAGTCTTCGTCGAACCCACCCACGGCGGTGACGGCATCCCGTCGATAGAGCACCGCGGCGGCACAGGCCGAGAAAATTTCGCGGTCGCCGAGGTCGTCGGAGCGGATGGAGCGGCCGTGCCCCTGCCGCCAGGCCATGCCCCCTAGGTGATAGCGGTCGCCGATGCCGTCGAGCACATCGGGGTGGTCGGCAAGCATCTGCCGCGAACCGAAGGCTACGCAGGTGGGATGGGCGGATTGAGCAGCCACGAGCCTCTCGAGCCACTCAGGCTCGGGGAAGGCATCGGGGTTGAGCAGCGCAACCAGCGGTGTGTCGGCCGCGTGGATCCCGCGGTTGCAGGCGGCGGCGAAGCCGAGGTTGGTGGCGAACCGCCACACCTCGGCCAGGCCGTCGAGCCGCACATCGGCTGCAATCGCACGTTCGCAGGCGGCGGCGGAACCATCGGTGCTCGCGTTGTCGATCACGAGGATCCGCGCTGGGGGGAGCGTCTGGTCGGCGAGGCACGCCAGGCAGCGGAGCACGTGCAAGCCGCCGCCATGGTTGACGACGATGACCGTGACGGAATCAGCGTTTGCGGACACTCGATCGATCCCAGGCGGCGTGAGAAAACAGGCGATTCTTGACCCGGCCGGGGCGGCCACATACTGTCGAGTCTCAGCCGCGACGGGCCTCCTGCACGGTACCCCGGCCAGAAGTCCGCCGCCACCACGCCCCACCCGTTTCTCACGGCCCAGGGTGGAAAGCACGATGACAGGACGAGCCGTTTCCTTCGATCCCCGCGGGGCCTTCGCCGACTGGTGGTCCGGCACCCGCCGGGTCGGTCTCTGGGCCACGCTCGCCTGGTACGACACGATCCTACGGTATCGCCGGTCGATGCTCGGGCCGCTCTGGATCACGCTCAGCATGGGGATCATGCTGCTCGGTATGGGGCCGCTCTACTCGGGCTTGTTCGACGTGGGCCTGCGGCGATTTTATCCCCACCTCACGCTCGGGATCATCTTCTGGCACTTCTTCGTCGCGAGCATCAACGAGGGCTGCCAGGTCTTCATCGCCGCGGCGCCGTATCTGAAGCAAGCGAAGTTTTCGCTGAGCGTGTTTGTCTGGCGAAGCCTCGCGAAGCAGGTGATCCTATTGGCCCACCACCTGGTGCTCTACCTGCCCGTGGCGGTGTGGGCCGGGATCGGCATCACCCCGCGTCAACTGCTGTTCGTGCCGGGGTTTGTGATCGTGCTCGTCAACCTGCACGCGCTGGCGATTATCCTCGGCATTCTCTCGGCACGGTTCCGCGACGTGGCGCAGATCGTGACCAGCGCCATGCAGTTCCTGATGTTTCTCACGCCCGTGTTCTGGATGCCCGATCGGCTGCCCGAGCGCGCGACGTTCCTCCTTTTGAACCCACTCGCGCAGATGCTCGACGTGATGCGGCTGCCGCTCCTTGGCAGCCTACCGGCCCCCGGCACGTGGTGGTTCCTCCTCGGCTGGACGACCCTCACCGTGACGCTCGCCGGGATGCTCTACACGGCCTTTCGTCACCGCGTCGTTTACTGGATCTAGCCGCCATGGCGTCACTCGTGCTCGATGCGGTGACGGTCGAGTTCCCGATCTTCGGGACGCATGCCGCCTCGCTGAAGACCACGCTGGCGGCTGCGGCGACCGGTGGCCGGATCGGCCGCGAGACGGGCGTCACCGTCGTGGAGGCCCTGCGGGATATCTCACTCACGCTGTCGGCCGGTGACCGGCTCGGCATCGTGGGCCACAACGGCGCCGGCAAGTCGACGCTCCTGCAGACGCTGGCCGGCGTCTACGAGCCCACACGTGGCCGGATCGTTCGCCAAGGGACAATTTCCAGCCTCGTCAATCCGATGCTCGGCATCGAGCGGGATGCGACCGGGTATGAGAACATCATTATCCGGGGGCTCGTCCAAGGACTCTCGCGGGGGGAGATCCGCGGGCGGACGCCCGAGATCGCCGAGTTCAGCGGCTTGGGGGACTATCTGTCGATGCCGGTGCGGACCTACTCGACGGGCATGCTCATGCGGCTGGCCTTCTCGATCGTGACGAGTTTCCGCGCCGACATCGTGCTCATGGACGAGTGGCTGTCGGTCGGCGACGCCGAGTTTCGCGAGCGGGGCGCGGTGCGACTGCGGGACATGATCCAATCGACGGGGATTCTCGTGCTCGCCTCGCACTCTCCCGAGCTGATCGCCCGTGAGTGCGACAGCGTCGTGGAACTTGAACACGGTGCGATCGTCGCGAGGAAGAGCATCTCCCGGCTACCCGCGGCCGACGGAACCGGGGTATGACGACGCTGATCTCGCCGGATACGGAACTGATTCTGCATGTTGGCGCTCCCAAGACGGGTACCTCGGCGGTGCAGCGTCACTTCCACGCGCAGGCCGACGTGCTGCGGCGGCACGGCATCCACTACCCGCACCACCATCTCGACGCCAACGGCGTGTCGGGCGGCCATGGCGACCTGCTGGCGCAAGCGCTGGCCGCTGGGCCGATCGCCGGCCGGCAGGCCATCGCCCAAAACCTCGCCGCGGCACGTCGGGCGGAATGTCGGCTGCTACTTTCGGCAGAGAGCGCGTTTTTGCATCCGCAGGCGATCGTTGCGACGCTGCCGACATCCCGTTTCCACGTCATCTGCCTGGCGCGCCATCCGCTCGACGCCGTCGTGTCGCATCATAACCAGGGGGTGAAGCGGCACCGTACCAAGCGGCCCCTCCGCAGGCTGGCTGCGATGATCCTCGCAGCCCGCGAGCCGCCGCGGTCGCTCTCGGGTGAGCCGCTCTTCGAATGGCGCGCATGCTGCGGTGACGAGCGGCTCACCGTGCTGCCTTACGTGGTGGCCGGCGTGCCCGTCGATGCCACGGCCATGCTCCGGGAGCTAATCGGTCTCCCCGCGGAGGCCCCGGCCGGGCAGGTGAATCGGAGTTACACGCCTGGGGCCGTCGAGCTCAAGCGGCTGGTCAACCATCTCCCCACGAAACTGCTCGACGCGGTCGACGGCGAGTTTGACCTGCGGCTGCAGGCCGATGCCGACAGCCGGCAAGAACCCCGGCCGACCCTCACCGAACTCCTCGATGCAGACACGTGCGCCGCGCTCGACCGCGTCTTCCGGCCGACCGTCGACCGGCTGGAAGCTGAGTTTGGCATCTGTCTGGGCCGCGATGTCGCGCGTCCGACCACGACGATCGACACGGCGGAGGCCGTCTGGAGCCGACTCGCCGACGACCCGGTCTTCGCTGCCCGAATCCGGGCCGTGGTGACGGCAGCCCGTGCCGCCGAATCCGCATCGCCCACCTTCCGGGAACTCTCGCGGATCATCGCGGCCAACCACGGCTGAGCGTTTGCCCGACTCATCCACTCACGGGCGGCAGGATCCTGCGGTACAGACCCTCGACCACGTCGGCCGCGGCAGACCAGGTGAGCGACCGCCGGGCGAACTCGGCTCCGGCGGTGCCGATCGCGGCCAGCGTGTCGCGCTGGGGCAGCCATTCGACGAGGGCGACGGCGATGCGTTCGGCCGTCGCCTCGGGAAGCACGATGGCGTTACGGCCGTGGTCGAGTTCCATGCCGAGATTCACCCGCGGCAGCATCAGCGGCCGGCCCGACACGAGGTAGTCGGGTAGCTTCGAGGGAAACCGCAACATGTTCCACTCATCGACGCGGCCGGGCTGGACGAGGATGTCGGCGGCGTGGACGAGATCCGGCAACTCGCCCCGGGGCACGGTGCCGAGTTCGACGGTGTGCTGGCGGAGCAGGTCGGCACCGAGGTCCGTGAGCGGCACGTGGTCACTGCCGGTGCGCACGAGTGTCGTGGGTCGTCCCATGCGGTTGGCGAGCGCCACGGCGATAGAGAGGCTCCGCACCTCGTCGACGTTTGATGGATGCACGTTGCCGGTGTAGGTCACGATCGCGGTGTCGGCCGGGATGCGCAGGCGACGCCGCACGACGGCCGCGGCTTCGGGCCGGGCTGGGGCGAAGATCGGGTCGTATCCCGGGTGGAAGACCGCCGTCGGTAGTCCGGTGGGGAGTCCCCTCATGAGTGGCTCGACCAGGGCAGTAACGCCCGCCGCCGTGGCGATGAGCTGCCGTCCATGCAGCGGGTGGGTGAGGTGGTTGGGTACGACAAGCGGCCGGAGGCCGTCGCGGACATCCTGGAACTCGTCGGGGGTGAGCCGCATCTGATCGGTGAGCAGGAGTGACTCGTTGTCTTCAAGGTGGATCACATGGGGCACCGGCGTCTCCAGCCGTCGCGACAGGTCACGGTGAAAGATTCGCATCCGCTCGCGGGCCGTCCAGATGTGCAGGATGCGGGGCGGTGCGTCGACGGCGACGCGGAGTGCATCGGCGAATGAGCGGAGCCGGATGGACCCTGGGAGGCCGGCGTCGGCCGGGGACCGTTCCGGCACGCACACCGTAACGGCGAAGCCGCGGTCGGCGAGCGCCCCGGCGAGCGACCGCACATGCTGGCCACTATTGCACTCGAGCGGACCGTGGCAGGCTAGCCAGATGTCAGGCGCGACAGGCATCTGCCGGCTCCGCGGGATCGTCGCGTGGCGAGTAATCGAGACGGTCGAGCGAACAGGCGGCCGGGTAGGCGGGGTCCCCTCCGGCCAGTTCATCCCGCCACGTGTCGATGAGCAGCAGCCGATCGAGAACATCGTAGCGTTCGCCCCGGGAGGGGCTCTCGTGGTGCGTGAGCCTTGTGTCGGGAGTGAAGATGACCCGCAAGCCCTCGTGACGTAGCCTCAGGCAGAGATCGACATCCTGATAATGGGTGGCGTACATGTCGTTCCACCCGCCGACCCGGGCGAGCGTGCTGCGGTGGATCGCCAGGCAGGCGCCAGTGACGGCCGACACCTCACGCGGACACGAGAGGCTGCCGGCATAGCCATCGGCATCGGCTGGAAATCTCCGCATCACGTGATCGGCTGTGCCCCGGGCGCCAAGGACCACGCCGGCGTGCTGTACGCTGCCGTCGCGATAGAGCAAGAGTGGCCCGACCGCTCCCACGTCGGCCGCCGAGAGGTGGAAGACAAGGTGGTCGAGCCAGTCGGGCGAAAGCACCGCCGTGTCATTGTTGAGAAATATGAGCACGTCGCCCGTGGCCGCTGCCGCACCGTCGTTGTTGGCAGCCGCATAGTTGAAGGGCTTCGTGAACTCGACCACGCGGACGGGATGGGAGCGGAGGATCGCCGCCGCCGTCACGTCTTCGGTGCCGGTGTCGACGACCACGACTTCGAAGTCGGGATAGCGGGTCTTCGCGAAGATCGAGTCGAGGCACGCGCCGATGTGTTCGGGCTGGTCCTTCGTGGGAATCACAATCGACACGCGGGGAAACCGCGTGAGCTTCGGGGATACGACGCAGCGGTGGCGAAATCGTGGGTGAGCCGCCGCACTGGCTGGAATACCGAGCCGGTCGAGGTGGGCCTGAACGGCGCGGGCCTGGAGGCCGTCGATTCCCCGCTTGGAATCACTCGCCGAGGCGAGGCTGCCGTTGATCGCCCGCCAGTGATAGAGCACCTCCGGCACGTGGGCGATTCGCGAGGTTTCCTCGCCGAGCCGGAGCATAAACTCGAAATCCTGCACACCGTCGAACTCGCTCGAGAAGCCGCCGAGACGGTTCACGAGCGACCGCCGGACGATGAGCAGGTGCCCCACATACATCACATGGCGGAGATACTCGGGCGACCAGTCCGGCTTGTGGAACGTCCACACATGGCGGTCCCGGCCGTCGATCGTGTCTTGATCGGTATAGACGGCATCGGCGCCGGTGGCGAGCAGGGCAGCGGTACACCGGGCGACTGCGTCGGGGTCGAGCAGGTCGTCGTGGTCGAGAAAGGCTACGAACTCACCAGTAGCCTGCGCGAGTGCGTCGTTCGTCGCCGCGCTGATCCCGCCGTTGGAGCCGCGGTGGTGCAGCCGGATGCGTGCGTCACGGGCCGCGTGACGGGCGAGGATCTCGGGCACATGGCGGGCCGACGAGGCGTCGTTGACGAGGATCAGTTCCCAGTGGGGGACGGACTGCGCTAGCACCGACTGGATCGTCGCCTCCAGCACCTCGGCTGGCGTGTCGAAGACGGGCACGAGCACCGACACGAGCGGCGCGTCGCCCTCGGCGACGGACGGCCTCAACGACCGCGGCACTTCCAGTGGCATCCGCACGACCCGCTGCGCCGCGGCCGGCCGGGGTGATGGCTCGTGAGAGCCCTCGAGTGTGCGAGCCGTTCTGACGGCCCGCACCAGACCGGCGACGCCGTGCGTGCGGAGAACTGTGGCGGCTCGGGACAGCGATCGCATTGCGACGGCCGGCGAGGCGAGGCGGCGGAGGATAAACCGGCTGTGCCCGGCGAGCCGCCGGTCCCGGACTTTTTCGCGGACTTTCCCGAAGAGCGCCCGCAGCGGCGCCGTCAGCCGCCAGGACGTGCTGCCCCGGATGTCTCCGATGAGCTGCTCCAGGGCCGCGATCCGCAGGCTGCTGTTCTGCGTGTCCTGCCGTGTCGCGGCGAGCTCGCGCCGCAGCAGTTCCTCGGTGGTGGCCGCGGCGGCCGTTTGCGCGGTCTCATCGGCTTCAAGTTTGTGGATGATCGCATCGCGGTGGCGGACGACCTCGGCCAACCGTTCGACCTCGGCAGTTCGTTCGACCTCGGCAGTCCGGGCGGCCCGCTCGAGAGCTCGGACTCGCTGCCAGGCGGCTAGGCCCTGGTCGAGAATCGCGGAGTCGATGGCGACAGGTGGAGTCCTGCACCGGTCCCGGGTGATTCCGGCCAGCTCTCGGAGGTCGGCGAGCAACTCACCACAGGCGGGCAGCGCGGTCGAGAGAAACGCCGCGTCACAGGGCGATGCGGATGACAGCAGGTCGGGAGCGAACGTCGGCTCGGCCTGTCCCAGCGGGATGCCGAACCGCGTCCGCAGGGTGTTGAGAGTCTCGACAGGATTCACCGCCAGCTGCGAGACCTCCCGGACGAGCACGCGGTCGGGGTGACGGCGGGCGAAGTCGCGGATCAGCCGGTTGGAGTGCAACCAGACTGTGACCGCGAACGTCGGGTTGGCGACAAATGCGGGATCGCCGCGGCGATAGAGCGAATCGATCACGTCCCACGCTGGGCGAAATACAAACAGGTATCGGGCGTCGGGCAGCAGTTCATTCCAGAAGTCGAGCAGCAGGACGGTTCGTGGATCCTTCCAGCCCCACGGCCTGCCGAGCGCCCGCCGGGCGGCAAGGAGCCCCAGGGCCCGCTCTCGGGAAGCAGCCGCGGGCTCGAGGACGCCGTCAGCCATGAAGCCGTCATCGGACAGGCCGTGCCCGCGCAGCAGAAACTGGTGAAACTCGAGAAAGTCGAGGTCTTCGAAGTGGCCCTGAGGATTCGTGGCGTCGGCCCCCAGCAGGCGGTCGCCGATGAACAGGCCGGCCGAGTGCACCAGCGACGCCGCGTACGACGTCCCGGACCGATGCATGCCGCCGATCACGAGCACGGGTGGAGAGGCGGAGAAATCGCTCATGTCGTCGCTTCGTGCGGCCGAGGTACCTCGGACAAGAGCCCGGAAGTTCGCGGCGAGATGGGCAGGCTCAAGCAAACGCTCCGTTCAACCGTACCCGTGGCGGGCCGCAAGTCAAGAAAATCAGCACCCCAAAGTGATTCTCGCGCAGCCCCCACGGTTCAAGCCGGTGGGCTTCCTGAGAACCGCGTGTCAGGCAGGCCGTGGAGCCACGGGTGCGAACGTCGTACCCTGCCGGTCCTTCAGCGACACGACCGGCTCGCCCTTGAGCGGCCAGGCGATCGCGATCGTGGGATCGTTCCAGAGGATGCACCGCTCCGCTGCGGGGGCGTAGTAATCGGTCGTCTTGTAGAGGACCTCCGCCGTGGTGGATCGCACGAGAAACCCATGGGCCAGCCCCGCGGGAATCCAGAGCTGGCGGCAGTTGTCGGCCGACAGTTCGACGCCGACCCACGTTCCATAGGTTGGCGAGTCGGGGCGGATGTCGACCGCCACGTCGTAGATCGCGCCCTGGATCGCGCGGACAAGCTTTCCCTGCGGCTGGTCGACCTGGTAGTGCAGGCCCCGGAGCACGTTCGCCTTGCTGAAACTCTGGTTGTCCTGCACGAAGCGGACGTCGCTGCCGATCGCCCGCTCGAAGGCGGCGTGGTTGAAGCTTTCGAAGAAGTGCCCACGGTCGTCTTCGTAGACTCTCGGCTCGATCACGAGCACACCGGGAATGGACACGGTCGTCACGTTCATGCCCGGTCCGCCTCGCGCTTCAGTTCGAGGAGATAACGCCCGTAGCCGCTCTTGGCCAGCGGGGCTGCGAGCCGTTCGAGTTGGTCGCCGTCGATCCAGCCGTTTCGCCAGGCGATCTCCTCAGGGCAGCAGATCTTGAGCCCCTGCCGCTTCTCCAGCGACTGGATGAACTGCCCGGCCTCGAGCAGGCTGTCGTGCGTGCCGGTGTCGAGCCAGGCGTCGCCGCGGCCCATCACCTGCACGTCGAGTTGGCCGCGGTCGAGGTAGACCCGGTTGACGTCGGTGATCTCCAGTTCGCCGCGTGGGCTTGGCTTCATGTGCCGCGCGATATCGACCACCTGCTCGTCGTAGAAGTAGAGCCCCGTGACGGCGTAGCGGCTGCGGGGATCCGGCGGCTTCTCCGCGAGCGACTTGGCCCGCCCGTCCGCACCAAACTCGACGACGCCATATCGCTCGGGATCGGCGACGGGATAGGCAAACACCGTGGCCCCGGCCGCCTGGCCACTCGCCGCCGTGAGCCGCCGGCCGAGGCCATGGCCATAGAAGATGTTGTCTCCGAGCACGAGTACCGACGGCCCGGATCCCACGAAGTCGGCACCGATGATGAACGCCTGCGCCAGGCCGTCGGGGCTCGGCTGCACCGCATAGCGGATGTCGATGCCCCAGGCGGCGCCGTCGCCGAGCAGGTCGCGGAACCGCGGCGTGTCCTGTGGCGTGGAGATCACGAGGATCTCACGGACGCCCGCGAGCATGAGTACGCTCAGGGGGTAGTAGATCATCGGCTTGTCGTAGACCGGCATCAGCTGCTTCGAGACGGCGAGCGTGACCGGATGGAGCCGCGAGCCCGAGCCGCCGGCGAGAATGATGCCTTTGCGTGTCTGCATGCCGGGAGTCGAGTCTGGTCAGAAAGTGGATTTCGCGGCGAGATCCGCAACAACGGGAGCCAAACCATCCTGCCAGCCCGGGAGCATCTTGCCGAGAGCGGCCTCAAGCTTGGCCGTGCAGAGGCGGGAATTGGCGGGCCGCTGCGCAGGCAGCGGGTAGTCGGCGGTGGCGATCGCCCGCACCTGTTCGGGACCGCACCGCAGGGTGAGGCCCTGCGCACGAGCTGTCGCCAGCACCAACCGGGCAAAGCCACACCACGTGGTCTCGCCGTGTGGGGCGAGATGGTAGAGGCCATCGTTCGGCGCCGCGGTGGGCTCCGCGAGCCGGCCGACGAAGGCCGCTGTCACATCGGCGATCAGGCCCGCGGGTGTCGGCGCCCCGAACTGGTCGTCGACCACCCGCAGTTCGTCGCGCTGCCGCGCCAGACGGAGCATCGTGCGGACGAAGTTGTGGCCCTCGGCCGCGTAGACCCAGGTCGTGCGGAAAATCCAGTGGCGACAGCCGGCGGCTGCGATCGCCCGCTCTCCTGCAAGCTTCGTGGCCCCGTAGACGGAAAGCGGATGCGGCTCATCGGTTTCGGCGTACGAGCCCACCTTCAGGCCGTCGAAGACGTAGTCGGTCGAGTAGTGGACGAGCATCGCGCCCGACCGCGCCGCCTCCGCCGCGACCAAGCCAACAGCCGTGGCGTTGACGAGCCGGGCGTGGTCAGGCTCCGACTCGGCGCGGTCGACGGCCGTGTAGGCGGCGGCGTTGACGATCACGTCCGGCCGCTCCCGTTGGAGGAGAGCGACCACGCCCTCGGGCCGTTCGAGGTCGGCTAGGCGGCGGTCGCAGGCCAGTACTTCGCCACAGGCGGCGAGGGGTCCACGCAGTTCGCGGCCCACTTGGCCACTCGCGCCCAGCAGAACGATCCTCGGTAGTCGCGTCGTGGTAGGAGGCATCAGGAGGCGTAATGTTTCGCGACCCATTCCCGGTAGCCGCCGCTGGTCACATCGGCGACCCAGTCCTGATGGTCGAGGTACCAGCGGACCGTGTGCCGCATGCCTGTCGCAAACGTCTCCGCCGGCGTCCAGCCGAGCTCAGCCGTGATCTTCCGGGCGTCGATTGCGTAGCGACGGTCGTGGCCCGGCCGATCCTTCACGAACGTGATCAGCGACGCATAGGGCGAGCCATCCGTCCGCGGACGCTCCGTGTCGAGGATGCCGCAGAGCGTCTGCACGACATCGATGTTGGCCTTCTCGCTCGAGCCGCCAACGCAGTAGACCTCTCCAGGTCTGCCCGCCTCGAGCACGCGGCGGATCGCCGCACAGTGGTCGCCGACAGAGAGCCAGTCGCGGATCTGGCGGCCGTCACCGTAGATCGGCAGCGGCTTGCCGGCGAGGGCGTTGGCGATGATGAGCGGAATGAGCTTTTCGGGAAACTGCCAGGGCCCGTAGTTGTTGGAGCAGTTGGTCGTGAGCACCGGTAGGCCATAGGTGTGGTGGTGGCCGCGGACGAGATGGTCCGATGCGGCCTTGCTGGCGGCGTAGGGGCTGTTGGGCAGGTACTGGTTTGTCTCCGCAAACGGGGGATCATCGGCGCCGAGCGTGCCGAAGACCTCGTCGGTCGAGACATGGAGGAAGCGAAAAGCTTCACGGTCGGCCGGAGCGAGTGCTGTCCAATAGGCCCGGGCCGCCTCGAGGAGCCTGAACGTGCCCACGATGTTGGTGTCGACGAAGTCGGCGGGACCATGGATCGAGCGGTCGACATGGCTCTCGGCCGCAAAATGGACGATCGCCCGAATCCGGTGCTCGGAGAGCAGGCTCTCGACGAGGCGCTGGTCGGCGATGTCGCCCCGGACGAAGCGGTGCCGCGGGTCGCCGGCGAGGCAGTCGAGGTTCCTGACATTCCCCGCGTAGGTGAGCTTATCGAGATTCACCACGGGCTCGTCAGAGGCGCCGAGCCAGTCGATCACGAAGTTTGAGCCGATGAAGCCGGCCCCGCCGGTGACGAGGATCATGGGTGCTGACGGTTTCGTGATTTGGGGCCCGGCGAAGACCATCCTGAGGGGTGTGCTACCGGACATGCCACTGGATGGAGGCTATTATGTACCTGAGATGGCCAGTTCGTCCCATCCAGCCGCATCCCCCGCACAGGTTTCCCGATGCTGTCGCCCGAGCAGGTCGTTGACACGTATTTCCTCGAAGCCCGGCACATGCTTCTCGAAATCGCCGCGCTGCTCGACAGGTATGACGCCGCTGAGGCCCGTTCCGGAGGCCACCCTGGCAACGGCCGGGGGACGGCTGCGGAGGCGAAGCTCGCGGTCCTCCGCGAGGCCCTGGGCGTTCTCCGGGAGCAGGGCCCGACGCAGGAGCGAACCGTAGCCCTGCTTGAACTCTTCGCCCGCGCCTAACGTTCCCGTCCGGCGGCGCCGGGCACTCGGAGGAATCACCCGTATGCAGATCATCCAGCCCCACTACCATGCGATCGCGCGGACGGCGCAGGACTACGAGCGGATGGCGATGAGCGGCGTCGTGGCCGTCGCCGAGCCGGCCTTCTGGGCAGGCTTCGACCGCCTCTATCCCGAAACCTTCATCGACTACTTCCGGCAGATCTCGGAGTTCGAGCCGACGCGGGCGGCCCAGTACGGCATCCGCCACTTCTCCTGGGTGGCCGTGAACCCGAAAGAGGCTGAGAACACGACGCTCACCCGCGAGGTCCTCAAATCCTTCCCCGAGTTTTTCGCGAAGCCGACGGTGCTCGGCGTCGGCGAGACCGGCCTGCACAAGTCGTCGAAGAATGAATGCAGCTCACTCGAGGCCCATGTCGAGATCGCGATGAAGCACGGGCAGCTCGTGCTGATCCACACGCCGCACCTCGCCGACAAGGCCCATGGCACGAAGCGGGTGCTCGAGGTGCTCGCCGGGATGAACGTTGACCGCGACCGGGTCTGGATCGACCACGTCGAGGAGCAGACGATCCGGCCCTGCCTCGACGCCGGTTACTGGGTCGGCTTCACGCTCTATCCCATCACCAAGTGCTCGCCGAAGCGGGCCGTCGATCTGCTCGAGAAGTACGGCACGGAGCGGATCCTCGTCAACTCCTCTGCCGACTGGGGCCCGAGCGACCCCTTCACGCTCCAGGAGTGCGTCTTGGAGTACCGCCGTCGCGGCCACTCGCTCCAGGAAGCGATCGAGGTCTTCCACAACAATCCCTGCCGATTCCTCGGCCAGAACCCGAAGTTCGACATCAAGCCGATCCGCGTGGAGACGGCGAGCTGACGATCTCCGACGCGCCACCGCTCCCGGCGACATCAGTCAGCAGCGGTCATTGAGAGCTTCATGAGCCAGTCCACCCATCTTTCGCTCGTCCGCCAACTCTCGTTCTGTGCCGGGCACCGTCTCTACGGCCACGAGGGCCGCTGCGCCTTTCTTCACGGCCACAACTATCGCGTCGACATCGAGGTTGAGGCCGTGGGGGGCGGCGCGGAGGTCGATACGGTCGGCCGTGTCGTCGACTTCTCGTTGATCAAGAAGCGGATGCTCGGCTGGCTCGACGAGCACTGGGACCATGCGTTTATCCTCTTCGAGAAGGACGAGACAACGCTCGCGGCGGTCCGCGTGGCGGAGCCGACCAAGTATTTTGTGTTGCCCTGGAACCCCACCGCCGAGAACATGGCCCGTTATCTGCTCGAGGTGGTCGCGCCGCACGTGCTCACGGGCTTGGGCGTCGTGGCCCGCCGCGTGAGCCTCTGGGAGACCGACGAGGCCTGCGCGGTCGCCACACTCGTCGGTCGGCCCGGCACGTCGCCTATGCCGATCGGCTCGGCCGTCATCGTCGATACGAGGAACTGATGTCACAGCATGCCTATCCCGGCCGGTTTCCCGACACGCGGCTCCGCCGCACGCGGCGGCACGAGTGGCTCAGGCGTGCCGTCGCCGAGACCACGCTCTCGACTGCCGACCTCGTCTGGCCGCTCTTTGTGCACGCCCACGAGGCCGCGGCGCCGGTGACGAGCATGCCGGGCGTGGAGCGACTGCCGATCGAAGGCGTCGTCCGTACCGCGGGCGAGGCGCTCCGGCTCGGCATCCCGGCGATCGCGATCTTTCCAGTGGTCGAGCCAGCGCTTAAGACGGACGACGCGGCCCATGCCTGCGATCCCAACAACCTCGCCTGCCGCACGGTCCGCGCGGTGAAGCAGGAGTTTGGCGATGCCCTGGGCATCGTCTGCGACGTGGCCCTCGACCCCTACACGAGCCACGGTCACGACGGCCTGCTGCGAGACGGGCGGATCCTCAATGACGAGACAGTCGAGGTGCTCTGCCGGCAGGCGGTGGTGCTCGCCGCCGCCGGCTGCGACGTCGTCGCCCCCTCCGACATGATGGACGGCCGCGTGGGCTCGATCCGCATGGCGCTCGACGAGGCGGACCATGACGATGTCTGCATCCTCGCCTACGCGGCGAAATATGCCTCGGCCTTCTACGGCCCGTTCCGCGACGCCGTCGGCAGTTCAGCGGCGCTCGGCACGGCGGCGGGCCGGGGCGTGGGCGACAAGAAGACCTACCAGATGGACCCAGCCAACGTCGACGAGGCCCTCCGCGAGGTGGCGCTTGATATCGCCGAGGGGGCCGACATGGTGATGGTGAAGCCGGCCGGCACGTCGCTCGACATCATCCACCGCGTGAAGACCACCTTCGGCGTGCCAACCTTCGCCTACCAGGTGAGCGGCGAGTACGCGATGATCAAGGCCGCTGCCGACAACGGCTGGCTCGACGGCGCAAAGGCGGCGCTCGAGAGCGTGCTGGTGATCAAGCGGGCCGGCGCTGACGGCATCCTCACCTACTTCGCCCCCGAGATCGCGCGGGTGGTGCAGGGCTGACCTTGAGTTGGGTGGCGCCTCCCGTCAGGAATCCCAACGGCGTGCGCCCTACGGTCGCGATCTATGTGGGCGTTCGTTCCCGACAGGAAGCCCCAAGCGCGAGCGCGGGGAATGCGCCCACCACCCCAACCCGCTCCCCACCACCACCTCGCCCGCCACCCGCTTTCCCGTCGCTTGCGCTTCGGGCTTCTTGAGGGCGCCTCACGATCGGGAGATGTACCTCCCGACAGGAAGCCCCAAGCGCGAGCGCGGGGAATACGGGTTGTTTCTCAACGGGTTCCGCACCGCGCCCACAGTCGCGGCCCGTATTCCTGTGCACGGAACGTCACCTCCGCGATCATCCCTGCGGGCGAAAGGCGACGAGCCGGGCGGGGTTCGTCTCAAGCCGCGGTGGCGACGAGTGGCCAGTGTGGATCAGGTCGATGCAGTAGGGGATCGCCGGGAACACGGCGTCGAGGCACTGGCGGATGCTCCGGGGCCGACCGGGGAGGTTCACAACCAGGGCGTTGCCGCACACGCCTGCCGTCTGCCGCGACAGGATCGCCGTCGGCACATGCCTCAGCGACGCCTGCCGCATCAGTTCGCCAAAGCCCGGCAGCATCCGCGTGCAGACCCTCTCCGTCGCCTCAGGAGTAACGTCGCGGAGCGCTGGGCCCGTGCCGCCGGTCGTCACCACGAGGCAGCAGCCATCGGCGGCGAGGTCACGAATCGCGGCGGCGATCGTGTCGAGGTCGTCCGGTACGATCCGCTCACGGGGCTCCCACGGGCTTGCCAGCACCTCGCGGAGGTAGTCGCGGATCGCGGGGCCACCCTCGTCGGCATACTCCCCACGGCTGGCACGATCGGAGACCGTCAGGATTCCGATGAGCGCGGATGTCGTCGGCTCGTTCACGCGTGATGCCCCAGGGCCCAGGCGAAGAGACGGAGCCGGTTGCCGTCAGGATCGACGACGCGGAGTTCGTGAAATCCCTCGGGATGGATGGTCGGTTCGCCGACGGTCATCGCCATGCCGAGAAGCCGTTCGCGGGCGACCACGACGTCAGGCACCTCAAAGCCAAGGCTCCAGCGGCCGCTGGCCTCGCCGGCCGACGCGCGGCCGAGGATAGCCAACCGCGTGTCACCCGCCTCGAGGAGGGCATATTCGTCGTCGAGCACGCGGACGAGCACCTTGAGCCCGAGGGCATCGCGGTACCAATCTACGAGCGTCGGCCACCGCGCCGTGCGGAGTTCGACACTGAAGAGCGACGGTCGCGGCAGGATGGAATGGGTCATCGGCAACGCTTCCGGCGGGCTTTTCGCCGCAGTGTAGCCGTGCGGCCGGCAAAGGCACCTTCTCCAAACTGGCCCCAGAGCCGACAATCCCCGGACAGCGTGGCGCCAGCCGCGCCAGTTTCCCGCCCTTTCGCACTCCCAACTCTCGCATGCACGACTCGCCCGAATCGACCCGCCAGCCGGCCTCCCCCGTTCCCAGCCCTGGCGTCGCCACGCCGTCCACCGGCACCGGTGCAGCGCTCGAGAAAGCGCGCCGCGACAAGTTGGACCGCCTCGTGGCTCTTGGGATCGATCCCTGGGGCAGGCGATTCGACGGCATGACATCGGTCGCGATCGTGCGGGCGGAGGGCGAATCGCTCGACACGACGAGCGAGACCGGGCCGGCTGTCCGTGTGGCCGGGCGGATCATGCTGCTCAGGAGCGCCGGCAGCCTCGTGTTCATCGAACTCCACGATCGCACTGGCCGCATCCAACTCATGCTCGGCAAGAAGCAGGTTGGCCCGGATGCCTGGAAGATCGTGGACTGCCTCGACCTCGGCGACCTCATCGGTGTCGACGGTCGGCTCGGCTACTCGAAGTCCGGCGAGATGACGATCTTCGTCTCGCACCTCGAGTTTCTCACCAAGTCGCTGGAGACGCCCCCTGACAAGTACCACGGGCTGGTCGACACAGACCTCCGCCAGCGGATGCGGTATCTCGACCTCATTCATGGCGAAGGTGTTCGCGAACGGTTCGTCGCCCGCAGCAAAATCGTGGAGACCGTTCGCCGCGTGCTCACGTCGCGGGGCTACCTCGAGGTGGAGGGGCCGACGCTTCAGGAGAGCGCCGGCGGTGCCGCGGCACGGCCGTTCAAGACACACCATAACGCCCTCGATATGCCGCTGGTGCTGCGGATCGCGCTCGAGCTCCATCTCAAGCGGCTGCTCGTCGGCGGCATGGAACGTGTCTTCGAACTCGGCCGTGTCTACCGTAACGAGGGCGTGAGCCCCCGGCACAATCCTGAGTTCACGATGCTCGAGGCCTACGAGGCCTACGGCGATTACGGCACGATGATGGATCTCACCGAGGCAATCCTCATAGAGGCGGGACAGGCTGCGGGCACGCCCATGCGGTTTGAATGGATGGGCCGCATGATCGACCTCACGCCGCCGTTCCGGCGGGCGAAATACGACGACCTGCTCCGTGATGTGACCGGCTGCGACCCCACGGATCCAGCGAGCGTCGCCACGGCGGCCGCCGCTGCTGGCGTCGAGACGGCTGGACGGCATCCGGACGTGGTCAAAAGCGACCTCTTCGAGGCGAAGGTCGAACAGACGCTCGATGGCCCCGTATTCGTGATCGATTATCCGGCATCGATCTGTCCGCTGACGAAGCGGAAGGTGGGTCAGCCCCACGTCGCCGAGCGGTTCGAGCTCTATGTCGCGGGCATGGAACTGGCCAACGCCTACACCGAGCTCAACGACCCAGACTTGCAGGAGCAACTCTTCCGCACGCAGCTTGCAGGACTCTCGGCCGACGAATCGATGGCCCAGATGGACACCGACTTTATCCGCGCCTTGCGTCACGGGATGCCACCGGCCGGCGGCCTTGGCATTGGCATCGACCGGCTGGTGATGTTTCTCACCGCGGCACCGAGCATCCGCGACGTGATTCTGTTCCCGATCCATCGGCCGCGGACGGGTGGGTGACGAGCCGCCCGCACGGAAGCCCTCAGCGCCAGCGGGGGGAATACGGGTGGCATCGATACGGTGCCGGATTGGTTCGCCGGGGGTGACATGCTCGCCTCGAGCAACGAGAGCCCATCCGCTTTTGGCAGAGCGTCGAGATGTCACCTTGGAGGAGGGAGGCAAGGGGGTCGGCGAACGCTCGAGGAGCCTCGGGCGTATCCTCGCCCCGGCGACGAGACTTTTGCCGCCCCCGAGCCGGCGTTCCACGGAAGTCGGATGCGTACGGCAGATTCCAACACCGCGGGAAAACGGGTCGATTCCGGGGTTTCGGCAGAGTGGGCCGGGCTGCTACCTTCCCCGTCCCCCGTGAGACCGGCTCGCCGATGTACAAACTCCTTCTCTGCTGGCGATATCTCCGCACCCGCTGGATCGCGCTGGCGAGCATCATCAGCGTGACGCTCGGAGTGGCGACGATGATCGTCGTCAATTCGGTGATGGCCGGCTTCTCGTACGAGATGCAGACGCGGATCCACGGCATCCTCTCGGACCTCGTCTTCGAGAGCCACTCGCTCTCCGGGTTTCAGGATCCCCAGTGGCACATGGACGAGATCCGCCGAGCGGCTGGCGATGACATCGTCGGTATGACGCCCACGGTGGCCGTCCCGGCGATGCTCAACTTTCAGGTCCGCGGCCAGTGGGTCACCCGGCAGATCATGTTCATCGGGATCGACGAGGCGACGCACGCCAGGGTCAGCGACTTCGGTCGCTACCTCCAGCATCCCGGCAACCGCACGCAACTGTCGTTCGATCTCCGCGAAGGGGGCTACGACACCGTCGACAGCCAGTCGGAGGCCACCACGCCGACGCGGCCCGCGCTCGAGGGTGCCGGCTGGCCGCATCGCCGCATGCGGGTGGAGCGGGAGCGGGTGTGGCGCGAGAAACTTGAGGCCGACCGGCGGGCAAGTGAAGCCGCTGATCCCACGGCAGCCAGCGGGAGTGGCGGTCCGACCCGATCGATCGACCGCCAGGTCGACGCCGTGCTCGCGGCCACGACCGGCGATGAGGCTTCCGCGGTCGCCCCCCCTGCGATCGACGTGGCCGACACGACCGCTGTGGTGAAGCCGCCCGATCCGTTCCGGCAGGCCCGGCCCGAGGAAGGTACCCGCATGGACCCCGCCAGAGAACAGTTCACCGGCATCGTGCCGGGCATCGGACTGGCGAGCTTTCGCGACTCCACCGGCGTCGACCGCTTCCTGGTGCTGCCGGGCGACGACGTGAAGGTGACGTTTCCGACGGCGGGCACGCCCCCCAAGGCGGTCAGCGACTCGTTCACCATCGTCGACTACTACGAGAGCAAGATGAGCGAGTATGACTCGAACTTCGTGTTCGTGCCGCTCGCGATGCTGCAGCGGATGCGGGGCATGATTGATCCGCAGACGGGCCTCGCGAGCGTCAACTCCATCCAGATCAAACTCCGTGAGGGGGCCGACCTCGACCTCGTCCGCGATAAGCTTCGCAAGGTCTTTCCCGCCGACCTCTACGCCGTCGCGACCTGGCGCGACAAGCAGGGACCGCTGCTCGCCGCGGTCGACATGGAGATGTCGGTGCTCAACATCTTGCTGTTTCTGATCATCGCCGTGGCAGGCTTCGGGATCCTCGCAATCTTTTTCATGATCGTCGTGGAGAAGACACGCGACATTGGGATTCTCAAGTCGCTGGGCGCCGGAGCCTCGGGGATCGCCGGTATCTTCCTCGGCTATGGCCTGTTTCTCGGACTTGTCGGGGCCGGGGCGGGACTGGCCATGGGGCTGGCGATCGCCTGGAACATCAACACGATCCGCGTCGGCGTCGAATGGCTGACCGGCCAGCGGGTCTTCGACCCCTCAATCTACTACTTCCACCGGATCCCTTCGATCGTCGATCCGTTCACCGTCGCGTGGATCATCGTCGGCGCGGTGGGGATCGCCGTGGCGTCGAGCGTGCTGCCCGCGCTGCGTGCGGCACGGCTGCATCCCGTCGAGGCCCTTCGCCATGACTGAAGCCGCGACCGATATCCTCCGCGTGCGGAACCTCTGCAAGAGCTACCGCTCGGGCGACACCCGACTCGATGTGCTCCGCGGCGTCGACTTCGACCTGGCCGCCGGTGAGTTTGTGTCGGTGGTCGGCCAGAGCGGCTCCGGCAAGAGCACGCTTTTACACCTGATGGGCCTGCTCGATGCGGCCGACGCGGGCGAGGTCGTGCTCGCCGGCACGCGGATCGCCGGCCTCTCGGCCGCCCGCCGCGACCGGCTCCGGAATACCTGCGTCGGGATGGTTTTCCAGTCGTACTACCTGCTTCCGGAACTCGACGCGCTGGAAAACGTAATGGCGCCGCTGATGGTGCGGCACGGCATCTTCGAGTGGCTCACGGTCCGCTCGGCGGTCCGGGCCAGGGCCCGCGAGTTGCTCGACCGCTTCGGCCTCGGGGGCCGCCTCCACCACCATCCCCGGCAACTCTCTGGCGGGGAGATGCAGCGGGTGGCGATCGCCCGCGCCTTGGTCACGCAGCCCCAAGTTCTGCTCGCCGACGAGCCGACGGGTAATCTCGACGAGACAACCGGTGCGGGAATCCTCGATACGCTCTGTGAGTTGAACCGCGCCGACGGCCTTTCTATAGTTTTGGTCACCCACGACCCCGTTGTCGCTCGCCGGGCTGACCGGATCGTGCGATTGGCAGCGGGTCGCGTCGACGAGACGTGCCCGGCCGCAGAGCGGAAGGCGGGATAGTCTTGTCACCGCCGGCGCGACTCGGCCCGGCCCGTCGTTCCATTCGCCAGGAAACGCCCATGCCGCGCATGATCTTCATTAACGACCGCCTCGTTTCCGAGGAACAGGCCGTTGTCAGCGTCTTCGACCACGGACTGCTGTACGGTGACGGCGTCTTCGAGGGCCTGCGAAGCTATTCGGGGAAGGTCTTCCGTCTCGACGCCCACCTCGACCGTCTCTATGCCAGCGCCCGGGCGATCTGCCTGGAGATCCCGCTGGCGAAGGAGGTCGTGGCGAAGGCCGTGAACGACACGCTCACCGCCAACGGCCTCACCGACGGCTACATCCGGCTGGTGGTGACCCGCGGTGCCGGCAGCCTCGGACTCGACCCCAACAAGACGAAGAATCCACAGGTGATCGTGATTGCCGACACGATCAGCCTCTACCCCGGCGAGTATTACGAGAAGGGCTTGAGGATCGTAACGGCCGCCACGCAGCGCACGCAGTCGGCTGCCCTCTCACCTCGGATCAAGTCGCTCAACTACCTCAACAACATCATGGCCAAACTCGAAGGGCTGCAGGCCGGCTGCGTCGAGGCGCTGATGCTCAACAGCAAGGGCGAGGTGGCCGAGTGCACCGGCGACAACATCTTCGTGTTTCGCAGTGGGAAACTGCTCACGCCTCCCCCCGACGCAGGCATCCTCGAGGGCATCACCCGCGGGGCCGTGATGGAACTCGCCGCGGCGGCGGGCATCGACTGTCGTGAGTCAACGCTTGTGCGGCACGATCTCTACACGGCGGACGAGTGCTTTCTCACCGGCACGGCCGCGGAAGTGATCCCGGTCGTCGAGATCGACGGCCGCAAGGTGGGAGCGGGCCTGCCGGGACCGGTCACCGCGAGATTGACACGAGAGTTCCATGCCCTCGTCAGACGCTGATCTCAGTGCCGCGGGCGGTGGGGTTCCTCGTCGATATCGTCGTATCGGGAGACGTAGCCCGGCTCCCGGGCGCGGATGAGTTCGTGCTCATACTCGGCCACGATCCGCTTCTGGAGCATATCGCGGCAGGCCGCGTTGATCGGATGGGCGATGTCGGCGTAGAGCCGCATTCGACCATCGGCATCGCGGGCCGCCTGCCCGGCGGACAGGCGGCCGCCACACTGGTTGCAGTAGTTGGCACGAATCGGATTTTTGGCGCTGCAGCCGTGACAGTGAGCGCAGAGTTTGCGGCTGGGCATGGCCACGAACGGCCCGACAGGGCCGCCGATCAGTTTCAAGTCGCGCACGACAAACGCAGCGTCGATCGTGATCGAACAAAACGCCAGCAGTCGCTCGGCGCCGTTGGTCACAAGCTTGATGCGTACCTCCGAGATGTCCATGCCCCGCTGCCTCCCGTGGAGGCAATCATGAAGGACCGGGGCCGGCCGGGGCAAGCCCCGGGTGAGGTACTTACGCCGGCGCCGCGAGCCGGACCACAAACACGGCGGCACAGGGCGGCCGGCCGCCGGACCGCATCCCGGCGACCCGGGCCGCGACGCCCTCGGCCTCGCCGACCGAGCGGGCCAGCGTGAAGCAAGCGCTGCCGCTGCCAGTGAGCCGCGGAGCGCAGCCGCCAGCCCGGCCGAGGGCCTCAAGCAGCGCATCGACTTCGGGCGACAGGCTGCGGGCTGGCGGCTCGAGGACATTGGTCATGAAAGGCAGGCCTGCCTGAAGCCCACCACTCGAGAGGGCGGCGGCCAGCCGGGCCGCCTCTCCTCGGCGTGAGGCATCGGGCACGCAGCGGCCATAGACGGCCGCCGTCGACAGGCCCGTGAGCGGGCAGGCGATCACCGCGGCGAGTGGCGGTAGTTCGGCGACGCGTTCGATCCGCTCTCCCCTGCCAGAGGCGATTGCGGGGCCGCCGGCGAAGAACCACGGCACGTCGCTGCCGATCTCCGCACCGAGTGAGGCCAGCCGCTCGGCAGACCAGTTGAGATTCCAGATTCGTGCCGCCGCCATCAGGACGGCCGCAGCGTCGCTCGATCCGCCGCCGAGCCCGGCGCCAGACGGGATGCGCTTCACGAGATCGACGTCGAGGCCCGTTGCGATACCGGCTTCGTGGGCGAGCCGTTCGGCCGCGCGGACGACGAGGTTCCGGCCGTCCGCAGGCACGTCACGGGCCAGGGCCCGTCCCGGTCCCGCCGCGAGTTCGCCGGCGAACGTTACCCGCAGCCGCACGCCGGCGTGTGCGCTGCCCCGCACGTGGAGCGTGTCGGCAAGCGACACCGGCACCATCAGCGACTCGATCTCGTGAAACCCGTCGTCCCGTCGTGCCAGCACCGCGAGCGAGAGGTTGAGCTTGGCCGGCGCCTGCACGGTGAGGCCGTTGTCCGTCGCCGGCTGTGGTCCAGGCGTCGGCATCACTGGCACCGTCGGCGGGTTACCGCCAGTTGGCGACGAAGGCGATCGTACCCAGGGCAAGCCCCAGTCCGACTGCGACGAGCACGGCCAGCAGGATCGCGATGCTGCGCCCGGCCCAGAGGTCTTCGTCGATCATCGACACGCGGTCGGACTTGTCGAATGAGCCGTTCCACACGGGAAATGCCTGCTCGTCGTAGACCCACTGCGTGCGTTCTTCGTAGTTCTTCTGGCTCATGCTGGCGGGTGGCCGTCGAGGGGCCGGACTGCGAGATATGATGGAAGTGTCCGGTCGTGAGAAATGTACCCCGCGATATCGGCACCCGCCAGTGCTGAAAGCCGCTTCGCCGATGACTTCCGAACCCGCCCTCGACCCAGTCGCCAACGCCGCAGCCCCCGAACCCCGCCGCCACGTGCTCGATCCGGCCAGCGGTCTGGCCGCGTGGCTCGTCCAGCGTGGCCAGCCGGCGTGGCGTTCCGGGGCGATTCGCCGCTGGCTGCACGGCCGGCGGGCCGAGTCATTCGCAGACATGACCGACCTGCCGCGTGGTCTGCGGGGCGACCTCGAGGCCGACTTTCGGATCTGGACCACGACGGTGGCCGTCCACCAACGGGCCGACGACGGCACTGAGAAACTGCTGCTCGAACTCGCCGACGGCCAGCGGATCGAGTGTGTGCTCTTGCGCGAAGGGGATGGTGACCGGCGGACCGTCTGCATCAGTTCCCAGGTGGGCTGTGCGATGGGCTGTGTGTTCTGCGCCAGTGGCATTGACGGCGTGGTCCGGAACCTGACAACCGGCGAGATCGTGGAGCAGCTTCTGCGGCTCGCGTTGCTCTTGCCGGTTCACGAGCGGCTCAGCCACATCGTGGTCATGGGCATGGGCGAGCCGCTGGCCAATCTTGACGCGCTCCTTCCCGCGCTCGCCGAGGCGCAGGATCCGGAGGGCCTCGGCATCTCGCAGCGGCGGATCACGATCTCGACCGTCGGCCTGCCGCAGGCGATCGACCGCCTCTGCGCTGCGAATCCCGGCTACCATCTGGCCGTCAGCCTGCACGCGGCCGACGACGATCTCCGCACGCGGCTGGTGCCGGTCAACAAGGCGATCGGTCTGGCCGAGGTAATGGCCGCCGCCGACCGCTACTGGGAGACATCCGGCCGCCGCCTGACGTTCGAATACGTCCTGCTGGGCGGCGTCAACGACTCACCCGACCATGCCGAACGCCTGGCATGCCTCCTCGGCGGCCGTGCCGCGCTCGTCAACGTGATTCCATACAACGCCGTCGCGGGCATGCCCTGGAAGGAACCGACGACCGCAGCCCGCGAGCGGTTTCTCGATGTCTTGCGGGGGGCCGGGGTCAACGTGCAGGTCCGACGCCGCAAGGGCGCCCGGATCGACGCCGCCTGCGGGCAGCTCCGCCGCATCGCCGCGAAGCTCTCTCCCACGTGATCTACATCGGGTCCGTTGAAGTTTGCGTGGGCAGCCTCGAGCCGGCGATCCACGGAAGTCGAATCCGCTCTAGGCCAGCCAGCCCAGCAGCGACACCGCCACGAGCACGGCACCGAGGATGCCGCCAAGCCAGCCAATCCACTGGATCGTCGCGCGGCCGATCGCCTGCGGGCTCTCGTGGTGCGTCGCCGCGAACACGACCGCGGCCACGAGGATCAGTGGGACACCAAAGGCGATGCCGGGCACACGGTCGGCCAGCACGGCGATGACGGGGCATGTCATTGCCCAGAGCGACAGGTCCATCATGAGCGACTCTTCCCGTCGGTCTCCGCCTCGGTCGCGAGCCGCATCGGGCCGGACCAGGCGTCGTAGATCACGAGCAAGTTGAGCATCCCCGCAAGCATGGTGTAGAGGGTGCCGATGTCGAAAAACCGGCCGAGCCGTTGGTGCCAGAGCGAGAGCTGGTCGGACGGGCGGCGGTCGAGCATCCCGGCCCGGGGTATGGGGCGGAACTGCTGCCAGGGGGGCAGCGGTTGGAAGTCACCGGCATGCAAGTCGGGGTCGCGGCTGGCGAGCCGCTGGGCATAGGCCTGTGAGACCGGCTGGCCGCGGGATAGCGGCGGGGCCATGAAGCCGCTGGCAAAGAGGGGCTCCCGAGCCGGGCCTTCGAGCCGCCATGATTGGATCATGGCGGGAAGGGCGGCCACCCCGATACCGGCCTGGCAGAGGAAGGCCCACCGCTTCTCGCCCGGCTTCCATGATGCATAGACGACACGGCCGTCGCCCACCCACATGCCCGCCAGAAATGCAGAGAGCAGCGTAGCCATGAACAGAGCGCCCTTGAGCCTGCGGCCCTGGTAGATCTGGCCGAGTCCGGGAACGAGCCAGGAGAGCAGGGCTGCGAGTGCGGGATGTCTGAGGTCGATCGTCGATCCATCGTCGGGCGAGAGTGCCACGAATCGATGAGCTGCGGCGGATTCCTGTCTTCCCAACGGTCGCACTCCTGCTGAACGGACTCGGGCCAGAAGTTTATGCGAAGCCGCGGAGTGCAGGAATGACCGGGTCGGACCGGCGGTGTTTTTCAGCCGCTGCTGTTTCCTGATACCCTTTCAGCCGATTCCGGCGCGGCGTGGCGGCGGGCGTGAGAGATGGCGATCTGAGGGAACAAACGCATGCGGCGCAGGGTCTGGCTGACGGCGATGCTTTTGACGGCGGTGGGATGCTCGGGCAAGTCCACGAAGTCACGCGCGAAGACGACGAAATCTTCACGCCCGGCGCGGAAGCATCCCAAGGGCCCCAAGACGATGGGTGGTTTGCTGCTCGACGCCTACATCGAGGATCTGAAAAGCCCGGCCGGCGACAAGCGGATCAATGCGGCCCGCGAACTGGCCAACATGGGACCGAATGCCAAAAAGGCGGTGCCGCTGCTCGAGAAGATGGCGACCGACAAGGACGGCAAGGTGAGCGCCGCCGCCAAGCAGGCCCTGGTATCGATTCGCAAATAGAGCAGGTCAGGCAGCGGCTCGCGCGGTCGATCGCCTATCCCCAGAGTCTACGGACGGCTTTGACCTGGGGACGGGCGGCCGGTTGCGGCGAGGAATCTTTCACCTCGCCCTCGGCGGTTTCCGCGGGCAGAAGCTCCCGCCAGACGCGTTCGACCGTCGCTGCGTCGATGTGATCGAGCGACTCGCCGGTGGCTGCAACGGCAGCGAGCCGCGCAAGCCGGCAGACGATGCGGGGCACGCCCCCGGAAAACCGCGCGAGTGTGGTCACCGCGGCGTCCGAGAAGGCGTCGGCGTCGGCCGAGGCGCGGTGGAGCGCCGTGGCCACATAGGCCGCGACGACGTCTTCGCTCCAGAGAGGCAGGTCGATGCGGACCGCAGCGCGGAGGCGGATGGCATCGGGCACCCGGGGCAGGCCGGTCGGGGTCGCCAGGGCCACGATCACCGTCGAGGCAAACCGCGGCTCGCCGGCCGCCACTAACCGGGCGATGCCGTCGACCGCATCATCCGGAGCGTGATCGACGTCGTCGAAGATGAGGACGGTGGGCCGCTCCATCAGGGTGTTTTCGCGGAGCCGGTTCTCGAGCGCGAGCCAGGGTCGGATCGTCTCCGCGCGGCTCGCCGGATCGAGTGGCAGCCGTGCGAGTAACAGATCGAGCCATTCCCCAGCGGGCAGCCCGTGGAGCGAGAGCACCGCCACCTCAGCTCCGAGGCCACCGAGCCGCCGCGCCGCCATGGCCGCCAGATGGCTTTTGCCGAGGCCGGGCGCGGCCACCACCAGCCCGCACCGCTGCCGCTCGGTGAGCAGCCATTCGAGCCGCGCCAGGGCCTCCTCTTGCGCGGGCCCCGCGTAGAAACCGGCGGGGTCGATCGCGCCGTCGAAGGCGGCTGCGGCGAGATAGAGTCGATCGCGTACCATGGCCGGAGTGTAGCGGCGACGTGTCGGCGGGTCAGGAGCGACTTGGCCGCGATTCCCATCTTTTTTCGGCGCGGATCGAGCCCGATGAGCGAGCGATTTTTCCTGTCGTCGGCGGCTTGTGCGGGCCGGGCTGTGCTCGAGGGCGACGAGGCGCGGCATCTGGTCCGCGTGCTGCGCGGCAAGGTCGGTGACATGGTCCGCGTGTTCGACGGCAGCGGCATCGAATGGCCCGCGCGAGTGGTGACGATCGGCCGTGACGAAGTGACGCTCGAACTGGGCGAGCCGACTGCGGTCGCGGTTGCCACCACCCTGCCACTCACGCTCGCCGTGGCACTTCCCAAGGGTGAACGGCAGAAGTGGCTCATCGAGAAACTCACCGAACTCGGTGTCGCCCGCCTGGTGCCCTTGGTCACGCTGCGGGGCGTGGCCGAGGCGACCCCCGCCGCGATCGAGCGGCTCCGCCGCGGCGTGCTTGAGGCCTGCAAGCAGTCGGGCCGCAACACGCTCATGGGGATTGGTGAGCCGCGGTCGATCGCCGAGCTGCTCCGTGAGCGGCCAGACGCGGCCCGGATGCTCGTCGCCGATCCGGGAGCCCCGTTGCTCGAGGCGGCAGAGCTGCAGCCTGACGCCACGGCCGTGATCGCGCTCGTTGGGCCGGAGGGAGGCTTCGCGGCGGAGGAACTGGCCGTGCTCGAAGCGGCCGGTGTCGTCCGCGTCGGTCTTGGGCCCCATATCCTCCGCGTCGAGACGGCGGCAATCGCACTGGCCGCGCGGCTGACCTAAGCCGAGGTGCGATAGATGGCTTGCACGTGATCCGAGGTGGGTGCTACCCGCATTCCCCGCGCTTGCGCTCCGGGGCTTCCTGACAGGAGGCGAGGGGGTCGGCGAACGCTCGAGGAACCTTGGGCGTATCCTGGCCCTGGCGACGAGACTTTTGCCGCCCCCGAGCCGGCGATCCACCAAAGTCGAACGCGCTTGAGTGGGTTAGTCGCAGCAGGCACATCGCTGGGGCACGTTGAGGAC
This sequence comes from Planctomicrobium piriforme, assembly GCA_945869735.1. Classification (GTDB taxonomy): domain Bacteria; phylum Planctomycetota; class Planctomycetia; order Pirellulales; family UBA1268; genus QWPN01. Next base: position 13,718 of record CAMBPQ010000003.1, on the reverse strand, counting down.
CAGCGTGGCGGCGTAGACCGTTTTGTCGAAGCCCTCACCCTTCTCGTCTGGTTTCTCGAGATGGGTGACGACGAGGACAAACGTGCCTTCGTTCGGCGTGTAGCGGCAGCGGCCCTCGGCGTCGGTCATTCGCTCGTAGGTGGGATCAAAGCCCGCCGCGAGCGTCGTGCCCCGTGGGATGAACGACACACGGTGGTCGGCGAGCGGCTCGCCTTTGAAGAGCAGCCGCACCGCGATGGGCTTACCGGGGCCGGTGCCGAGCACGGGATGCGTTTCGGGGACCAGTTCCAGCGGGTGTCCCAACGGTTTCGTGAACTCCGCGGTCGGCTGCGGTGGCGTATCGAGCGCGTCGGCCGCGAGGAACCAGGCCTTGCCCCCCTTGAATCCCATGGCCCTGTGGCGAATACCTGACCGGGCGTGGGCCACGCAGTGCAGTCCTTCACGGGCGGTCACGAACCGCGCCGACCAGTAGCCCTCCTTCGGGGCGAAGCCGAGATCGACGAGCGCCGGCACCAGGTCGGTGGACGACCCGTCGGGCCCGAGCACGGCGAGCGTCGCGCCGTCGAGCGAACCGATTTTCCCGGCGATCTTGAAATCCCGGTGATCATTGCCGTGGTTACCGAGCACGAGATCGACATGCACGACATCAGCGGTGCGGGCCACGGTCGTGGCGGTCTGCACCCAGGTGTCGTGGGCCTGCGAGACCGCCGCGGCGCACGCCACGGCCACGGTCGCCGCGCCACACAGTGGAATCTTCATGGTGGAATCTCTCCGGGAGGGGTGAGGAAATGGATCAGAAACCGCTCGATGTCGTCTCGCCTCCCGCGATGCTGTGGAGGCCGCGGTGAAGGCCGGGGTCGGTGTCTTCGGCCAGAGTGGCGACGTGGCCGTCGGCGAACAGCACGTTGGCGCCGCCGCGATGCCAGCTCTTCGGCCCGAAGAACCCCGACCAGTGCACGACGTAGTCGGGGATCGGGCTATTGGGGGTCAGGAAGCCGTTGGTCAGGCTGTTTCCCTGTGTGGTCGCGGCCCAGGACACGCCCCGGCCGCGCATCCCGGTGCTGCTGGCACCCCGCCAGGTGTAGGCCGAGGAGGTGCGTGTGGCCCACGCGGCGACCAAGGCGTCGATCTCGGCGGTCGTCGGCGCCGACGCGTTGGCTTTGAGGGACACGTTACCGGAGTTGAAGTCGTTCGAGCCGTTGAACGTGTATTGAAACGGAACCGGCGGCCGGGAGCCCGCCGGGAAGTCAGAGTCGCCACCGACGCTCCGCACCGCCTCGCTGGCGAGGACCGTCTTCGAAGCGCCATCGGTGATCTGTGCCATTCGCACCCGGGAGTTCTCGTAGACGATGCCGTCGGTCGGCCGCGAGAAATTCCAGTAGAAGCTTCCCTGCCCGTTCGCCGTGCCGCTGCCGATGCTGACCATGTAGTTGTTGCCGCCGTAAGGGAAGCCGTTACAGAGGTTGACCGCAGGTGCCATGTCGCTTGGACACAAGAGCAGCGGGATCGGCGTCGCGAACAGCGAGGCGAACGCCGGCGTGGGCTGTTGATTGCTGAAGGAACCGGTGAACGCGGCTCGTTTGAAGTCGAATCCCGCGGCCAGCGACGTCTCTTCGACGTACGGTAGCAGGCGGGCATGCAGCGACCAGCCGCCCGTCGCAGTGCCACTGAGGCTGCCGCTCCCACGGGCATCGGTCGGCGGAAAGGCCCGCTTGGCGCTCTCGTGGATGAGCATCGCGAGGCCGAACTGGCGGAGGTTGCTCACGCAGGCGATGCGGCGGGCCGACTCGCGGGCACTCTGCACCGCCGGCAGGAGCAGGCCGATGAGCACGGCGATGATCGCAATCACGACGAGCAGTTCGACGAGCGTAAAACCATGATGAGGCAGAAGGCGGCGGCTGCGGGCCGCCGGCCCCGCGGCAGGGATGGGCATGAAGTGGCTCCCGAAAGGCGTGGGCACGCAGCGGACGACCGCGCACACGCTGCGCGCGGCGGCAACCGACGGCATGGCGGCGGCGCACCCGCTCGCGCAGGCGCGGCGCCGCTGACGGCTGGAGAGAAACGCCGGCTCAGGCCGCCCTTGGGGGCGGCGCGTCGGGAGCGTGGGAGAGGGACTGGGGCAAATCGTCGCCGCTTGTGATCGTCGCCGTCGGTCTGGGCCTGAAAACGGAAGTCACGGGCGAGGGCGGCAGCGAGAGGCCACCCGAAGACCACTCGTCGGCGACACCGCCGCAAGCCAGCATCGCGCGGAGCACGATGCGCCGAACGCCGCCGCCTCTGGGAACGTCGGGGATGCCGGCCGGCTCCTCGCCTCCCCGATCGACGTCGCAGCACGACGGCTCGGGCGTGGCGTCACAGCAACTCGGTGTCGCGGCACTGCAGCACGAGCCGGCAGCCTTGGGCAGGCTCACGGCGGCGCGCCGTGTCAGGCTGGCGAGCACCGCGGGGGCGACGTCATGGGCCCGGGCCCAGGCGAGCGTCTCGGCGGGCGTATTGCAGCAGCAGTCGCTCAAGCACTGCTCGGCGGTGGCGCAGCCGCAGGCCTTGTCCATGCAGGGGAACGGCGTCGAGCGATCCTTGCCGGCCAGCCGCGCCGCCGCGGCAGGGTTCGTCCGACCGCCGCCGACCCCGGCTGTCGATCCACCGAGCGGCAAGGGCAGTCCTGACGCGACGAGACAGGAGACGGCGAGACAGACCCACGTGGTGGCCCGCGTTGTCGATACGCCGCGCTTCATAGGAAAGAGATCGTATCCCCTGGCCGGCGGCGGCAAAAGCAACGACCAGCCTGCGGCCGCGAACTGGCGATCAGAGCGCTGCCAGGTAGGCGACCGCGGCGGCGAGTTCCGTCCGGCCAGCCCGCTCGTCAACCGGCTCCAAACTGATCCAGCCGCGGTAGCCGCTCTCCTCGAGGGTCGCAAGCGCGGTCGCAATATCGACCTGGCCCGTGCCGAGGATCACCGCGCGACCGCGGCCTGCGAAGGCTCCTGCCACGGCGTCGGTCGCATGCACGGCGGCGACGTGAGACGCGAGCTCCTCGATTGCGGCGACCGGATCGTGACTGTGGACGATGAGCGAACCGGTGACGATGTCGCACGTCAGCGACCCGCCGGGGAGCGCCGCAACGAGGCGGGCGAGATCGGCCGGCGCGGCCCGGCCTGCCTCGGCGCAGAGCGTCGCGCCGATGTGCTGCCCGAAGTGGCCGATGTCGGTGAGCACATCGACGAGCAGATTCCAATGCGGTCCTGCCGCCTCCGCAGGAATATCGCCCACGTGGTTGAGCACGATGCCGGCGCCCAGGTCATGCGCCAGTTTCAAGGCGGCCTTCGTCGCGGCGATCCGGCCCTCGAGCCGCTCACCGTCGGCATAGCCGCCCCGCGTGCGAAATGAGACCGCCGACACAGCGACACCTTCGTCACCGAGCCACTTGCGGATTTGTCTCAAACCGGTCTGCGTGATCTGCTCCGGATCGAGTCCGCTTCTGGCGTCGAGTTCGACGCCGTGGATGCCCAGGTCGCGGGCCAGCCGCAGGGCCCGGCGAAGATCCGTCGAAAGCGCGGCGGCGGACACGGAGAGGCGGGATGTGTCCATGAAGGGCAGGGGAGTCCGGGCAGGGGGTTCGGGGATCGCGATAGCCCAGTCACCATAGTATCTTCTTCGTATGCCTGCGCTCGCTGTCGTGACCGCCGCCCTCGAGCACCTCGCGCCCCTGCGGCTCGCCGCCGACTGGGACTCGGTCGGTCTGCTCGTCGCCCCGCACCGCGATCAAATCGACCGGGTGATGACCTGCCTCACGCTCACCCCGGAGGTGGTGGCCGAGGCGGTGCGGGAGGGGGCTGATCTGGTGGTCTCCCACCATCCGCTGCCGTTTCGGCCCATGCAGCGGATCACGACTGCGACCGGCCCCGGCCGCGCGGTTCTCGATCTCATCCATGCGGGGGCCGGCATCTGGAGCAGCCATACCGCCTGGGATTCAGCGGCCGGCGGCATCAACGACCAACTCGCCCACCTGCTCGAACTCGCCCACGTGTCGCCGATCGGCCCCGATCTCCATCTCTCGCAGGTGGGGTTTGGCCGCGCGGGCGTTGCCGGTGAAAACTGCACGGTGGCCGACGTGGCGGCGCGGGCCGGGAAGGCGCTCGGGGTGTCGCGGGTGCAGCTCGCCGGCAATGCCACTCGTGCGGCCGGCCGCGTGGGAATCGTCTGTGGGTCGGGGGGCGATTGCCTCGAGGAGGTTCGCCAGAGTGGCTGCCACACACTCGTCACCGGCGAGATCAAACTCCATCAGGCGATCGAGGCCGTGGCCGCTGGCCTGGCCGTGGTGGCCGTCGGGCACCACGCCAGCGAACGGTTTTCGATGGACGTGCTCGCCGGGCGGCTCGCCGCAGCCGTTGTGGGGCTATCCTGCTGGGCCAGCCGCGACGAGCGTGATCCGCTGGGCTGGTTGTAGGGGCGGCCGCCGGCGCGTTGCTCCGGCCATTTCGTGCGCTACACTTGGGAAGTTCGTTGTCCGGCAATAAAGCCCTTTTGAGACGGTGGCATGCCCCGGTTTCTTACTGCCTTGCCGGTCTACAACGAGGCCGCCCATGTCGAGGGTGTGCTCGACGAGGTGCTGCGGTTCGCCCCCGACGTGCTCGTGGTCGATGACGGCTCGAATGACGGCACCTCGGAGCTCCTCGCTGCCCGCGTCGCCCGCCGCGGCGATGTTCGCGTGGTACGGCATGCCCTCAATGCCGGCTACGGCGCCTCGCTGGCCACGGCCTTCCGAGAGACCCTCGCCGGCCCCTGGGACGGAGTTGTGACGATCGACTGCGATGGCCAGCACCAGCCGGGGCTGATTCCCGACTTTATCGTCGCCGCGAGCGATCGAGCCGTGCCGGCAGACATCGTCAGTGGGAGCCGCTACCTGCGGCGATTTGCCGGGGACAGCGCCCCTCCGGAGGCGCGGAGGAGAATCAATGCCGAGATCACTGCCGAGATCAATAACCGGCTCGGGCTCAACCTGACCGACGCCTTCTGCGGGTTCAAGGCGTATTCGCGGCACGCCCTCGAGCATCTCCACGTCACCGAGACCGGGTATGCGATGCCGCTGGAGGTGTGGGTGCAGGCCGCCGCCGCGGGCCTCGCCGTCGTCGAACTCCCGGTTCCCCTGGTCTACCTCGACCTGGCGCGGAGTTTCGGAGGTGCTCTGGACGTCGCAGCGACCCGTCTGGCCTACTATCGCTGCGTCCTCGATCGGGCCGAAGCGACGGTTGCTGCGGCCGCCGCGGGCCGCGACGCTTCGACCTGAGGCTTTCGTCCGCCGGCGAGAACGTCGTCCGTCCCAGGGCCCCGTTGCCGGCAATGCCTCCGTCGCGTCGAACCTACTCTCCGCCCGAGTCTTCCGGCGGCCGCCTTATCGATCCGCCCGTGGCCCCGAGCCTCGGCAGCGGCTCGATCGAGGCCCTTGTCGACAACAACCGGCTCCTTCGAGCCGCCCTCGATGCGCGGATCGGCGACATGCGGCTCTGGGAGCTTGTGGCCGCGACCCGGCGCGAGGTGCTGATGGTGGCGGCCGAATACACGGGCCACTACCGCGACGTCACCCGGCCGGCCGACGTCGCCGATTGGATTGCCAGGCCGATCATCATGGGCGGCCATCAGCCCGACCTCTTCCATCCCGGCGTGTGGCTCAAGAACTCGGCGCTCGACGCCTACGCCCGGCAGGTCGGCGGGACGGCGCTGAACCTCGTCGTCGACACCGACCGCTGTGGTCGTACGAGCGTGCCGGTGCCGCTCGGCGGACCCCGGGCGGCACACATCGAGGATGTACCCTTCGACGTCTTCAACGGCGAGATGGCGTGGGAGGAGCGGCCGGTCATCGACACCGACTGCTTCGCATCGTTTGGGCAGCGGGCGAGCGACCTGCTTGCCCCGCTCGTGCCCAAGCCGATCTTGCGTCGCTGGTGGCCGCTGGCCGTCGACCGCGCGCGGGAAAGTCACCGCATCGGCCTCGGGATCGCGCAGGCCCGTCACATGCTCGAGGAGCGGCTCGGGCTCGAGACCCTGGAGTTGCCGGTCAGCGAGATGGTTCGCCTGCCGACGGTCATGGTCTTCATGGGTTGGCTACTCGCGCACGGACGGCAGTTGCACGAGGCCTACAACGCGGCGCTGTCCACCTACCGTCGGGAGCGGCGGGTCCGCGGCCGCGGCCGGCCCATGCCCGACCTCGTCGTGCGGCACGACGCCTCGGGGGAATGGATCGAGTTGCCGTGGTGGATGTGGTCACGAGACGATCCGCGGCGGCGGCGGGTGTTTGCCAACACATCGACTGCGGGGGTGCTGGCGCTCTCCGACATGGATACGCTCCGCGTCGAACTGCCGATCGTGGCCGATACGTCGCCGTCGAAATGGGTCGATGCGCTGTCGCGGATGGAGGAGCATTCGATCCGGCTGCGGCCGCGGGCGATCGTGACGACGCTCGTGTCGCGGCTCCTTGTCGCCGATGTATTCGTGCATGGAATCGGGGGGGCGGCATACGACTCCATCACCGACGACATCGTCTGCCGGCTTATCGGTTCTGATCCACCGCGGCATGCCGTCGTGTCGGGCACGCTGCGGCTCCCGCTCGAGGAGGCGTTTCCGGGATTCGAGGCCGGGAATCCCGCGGGTGAACTGGCGGCGGTCAAGGCAATGCTCCGTGACATCGAGTTTCATCCGGAGCGGCACCTCCTACCGCAGACTGCGCAACCGGCGGAGGTGCGGGAACTTATCGCGGCGAAACACCGCTGGATCGACACGCACCCCACGGTCACGCTTGCCAAGCGTCGCTGCCGGGAGATTCGCGCGATCAACGAGCGACTTGCGGCACGAATTGACCCCGCCCGCCGCGACGTGGCGGCTCGAACAACGCAACTGTCGGATGCGGCGAAGGCCAGGACAGTGCTGCGCGCCCGCGACTATCCCTGGTGTTTTTTTCAGGAAAACGCGCTCAAAACATTCTTGCTACTGGAAAACGACCCCGACCCGGCATAGATTGATCGCCAACGGAATGGTTTCGAGTTGCTCCAGGGACAGGAGGCATCATGCATTGGGTGGGTTGTTTCCCGAGACAGCGTCTTGCGGTTTTCCAAGGCCGCTCGTCTTCGCCGCGCCATTCGCCGCGTCAGGCTTCTTCAGGCTATCGGCCGGCTCCTCGTTCAGCGTCCCGTTCCACGGCCCGTACGCGGCCGGTGTCGGGTGGCACCCCGGTGACGGCCCAGCGGAAAAAGAAAAAGAGGCAGCTCACGGTTCGGTCAGCCGACGCCGCGGTGCGTCCCGCGCAGCCCAAGGCTGCGAGCATGCCAGTAGTCGTGAACGCCGCCGTGAAGCTCGCCGAAGGAACTGAGCGTCGGGCCTCTACGAAAGCCATCGCGAAGGATCGGACGGAGCGGCCGACGGAAGCGGTCGAGACCCTGGAAATCCGTCCGTCCGGCACGGTCGTGAGCCGCCGCCCCCTCGAGAAGAGGCCGGCCATCCAGCACCTGCCGCAGCACCCGATCCTCCCGCTCAAGCCCCCAGCGTGGATGCTCGAGGAGTGCCATGTCGCGCCCGCCCGAGCGGGCGATCAGAGCGAGATTCTCCAGCTGCTCTCGGGTCTGCCGACACCCCCCTCGCGGGCCGAGTTTCATGCGGCCGTCGACCATCCGGAGCACGACTCAGCCAACCGTCTCGTCGCCCGGCTCGCCGGCCGCATCGTCGGCCATGCCGAAATCATCCCCCGCGACCTGCTCGTTGGGACGGCGTCGGTGCGTGGCGCGATCATCGACCGCGTCGCCGTGCTGCCCGAGTGTCGCGGCGCCGGACACGGCCAGCGGCTTGTCCGCGCGGCGGAAGACCGCATGCGACAGTCGGGTGCGGTGGTCGCCTTTTCGCGCACGCGGATCGCGCCGTCGTTCCATGAAATCGGCTGGAGCGTGCTGGGCCGCGACTCGGCCACGCCCGGCCGCCCGACGGACATCCTGGCCCGGCTGCTCGAAGGGACTCAGCGGGTGGGCGAGCCGGTGACGATGCGGCAGTGGCGGCACGTCGAGTTGCCGGCGATCCTTCGCATCTACAAGCAGAATGCATCGCGGTTCGTCGGCCCGCTCGACCGTAGTGAGAACTACTGTCGCTGGCTCGTGAGCCGCGGGGCGTTCGACTCGATCATCGTGGCCCTTGTTGGCCAAGATCGCTACGAGCTCCACGAGAGCAGCGCGCGGATCGTGGGATATGCGATCCAGTCGGGCAACCGGGTGCTCGAACTCATGGCCGATCCCGAGTTTGCGGGCTTGGAGCGGGACCTCCTCGCCCGGGTCTGTGCCGAGGCCATCGAAAACGATCGCCAGGAGATCGTCTACGAGTCGAGCGCCTCCGACCCGCTCCACGAGGCGGTGGCCGGCGATGGCAGCCTCGTGCAGGGGGGCGACCGCATGCTTGTCGCCAAGGTTTTCAGACCGCTCGACCTGCTCACGTCATTGTTGCCCGCCGTCGCGGCCCGGGTGGCCGAATCCGACGTCCGCGAGACGTTGGAACTCGGGCTCGACGCGCCATCGTTCCGCGGCTCGGTCATCGTCGCCGAGGCCAAGGGGGCCGAGCGGCAGGCCACGGTCCAGCCCGGCAGGGTCGGCCGCAGTTACCTACGGCTTTCCGACGACGAACTGGCGCGGCTGCTCCTCGGCCAGTGCGATCCAGCCGAGGCGGCCGCGGCCGGTAAGCTCGAGTCCTCGACGCAGGTCGCACAGAAACTCGCTTCGCAGCTCTTTCCGCGAACGCCTCTCTGGTGCCCGATGTGGGACGACCTGCCGGCGTGATGGCGTGGCGACGCGAGACGGGGTGGCGGGCGTCTTTCCCGCGCTCGCGGTTCGGGCTTCCTGACGCGATTTGCGGCGTCAGCCGCCACTGGAGAGCCACGCGTCGGCCCACGTGCGGACGCCCTCGATGCCCTTGCGGTGGCAGAAGTCGCCGAGCGTCTCGCTCGCCTGCCGCTCCGCCTTGTAGCAGGCGAGCACGGCCGTGATTTCGCGGGCGAGATCCTCAAACGGCACGACGTCTTTGTACTGCTCGTTGAGCCGGTCGCCGAGCAGCCGGCCGCCCAGGAAGATCGTGTACTTCCCGAGCGTGCGGCCCACGATGCCGATGTCGGAGTTGTAGGGGCGGGCGCAGGCGTTGGGGCAGCCCGTCATTCGCAGCGTGAAGGCCTCGTGGGAGAGGCCGAGTTTCGCCACTTCCGGTTCGAGCGTGTCGATCAGACCGGGTAACACCCGCTCGCTCTCGGCGACCGCGAGCCCACAGGTCGGGAGGGCAACGCAGGCCATGCTCCAGCGACGGATGGTGCTGATCTCCTCGGAGGTCTTTACACCGTGGGCGTGGAGGATCTCCGCGATCCGCTCCCGGTCGGTGATGCCGAGGTCGGTAAAAAGCAGGCTCTGGTGGGCCGTGATCCGTGCACCGGGCTTGATGTCGCGGAGGATCCGCCGGAGGGCCGTCTTCAGCCGGAAGTCGCCCCTGTCGTGGATTCGGCCGTTCTCGATATTGAAGCCGTAGAAGAACTTCCCGTCGCCCTGCGGAAACCAGCCGATGTGGTCGTCGAAGCCGTGGACGTCGGCCGGATGGCAGGGGGCGAGCGGCTTGCCGAAATACTCCTCGACCTTGGCCCGGAAGGCATCGAGGCCCATGGTGTGGATCGTGTACTTGAGCCGTGCAACCTTGCGGTCGGAGCGGTTGCCGTAGTCGCGCTGCACCTTCACGATCGCCTCGGCGATCGCGAGCACGTCCTCGGGCGGGACGAACCCAAGCCGTTTGGCAAGGGCCGGAAACGTCTTGGCGGCGCTCGGCGTCACGCCCATCCCGCCGCCGGCGAGGACGTTGTAGCCGAGGATTTTCCCGTGCTCGTGGATTGTCAGGAAGCCGAGGTCATTGGCGTAGACATCGACGCAGTTGTCTTCGGGGAGCGCGAATGCCGTCTTGAACTTTCGCGGCAGGTAGGTGCGGCCGTAGATCGGCTCGACATCGTCGGATTGCGGCGCGATGTCCTTGTCGCCCGACGTGCCGCCGGCGAGCGTCTTCTCGCCGGTGTCGGGGTCGGTCAGCCAGATCTCGTAGTAGGCCCGCGTTCGTGGTGCGAGGTGCCGGGCGAGCTTATCGACCATCACTTGCATCTCATCGCGGACGGGGTCGCCGTGGATCGGCGCCGGGCAGCACATGATGTTTCGCTCGACATCGCCGCAGGCGGCGAGCGTGGTGAGCTGGTTGGTATGGACCCGCTGCATGAAGTCCCTGAGGTCGCCCTTGACCACGCCGTGGTGCTGGATCGCCTGGCGGGTCGTGAGCCGGATCGTGCCATTGCCAAGTTCATCACCCATGTCGATCGCCGACAGGAGTTGGTCGGCCGTGAGCTTTCCGCCGGGCACGCACGTGCGGATCATGAACGAGATCTCGCGTTGGCTCTTGGCGCCCTCGCGGGCCTTGCGGGCTTCGCGGTCATCCTGTTGGTAGGTGCCGTGGTTCTTGAGCAGTTGCACGCTCGCCTTGCTGAAGCCAGGGCTCGTGTCGGCGAGTTCCTGCGGGATGTCGCCCTTGAGGTAGTTGCTCGTGGTCTTGGCGACCTCCACGGCCGAGGGTTTGGCGACGGGGGACGCACCGGTTGGCATTTCGTCAGACATGGATTCCTGCGACACGATTGGATTGCAAAGGGGATGGCGCGACGCACCATGTCAGGATAGGCAATACCGGCCGCGGGAGCGATATCGTCGCCAGCGGCACGAGCCGGCCGAGGCCATGGATGGCTCGTCAGGCGTCAAAATAGAGGCAGAACTCGTACGGATGCGGCCGCAGCCGCATCGGGTCGATCTCCTTCTCACGCTTCCACTTCAGCCACGTCGCGATCACGTCCTCGGTGAACACGTCACCGCGAAGTAGAAAGTCGGAGTCTTTCTCGAGCGCGTCGAGCGCCTCGTCGAGCGAGGCCGGCGCCTTGGGCACATTGGCCAGTTCCTCTGGCGGCATGTCGTAAATGTCCCGGTCGAGCGGCTCGCCCGGGTGGATCTTATTCTGGATGCCGTCGATCACTGCCAGCAGGATCGCCGAGAACGTGAGATACGGGTTGCAGGTGGGATCGGGGCAGCGGAACTCCACCCGCTTCGTCTTGGGGCTTGCCGAGTACATCGGAATCCGGCAACTGGCCGAGCGATTCCGCTGCGAATAGGCAAGATTGACCGGCGCCTCATAGCCGGGCACGAGCCGCTTGTAGCTGTTGGTCGTGGGGTTTGAGATTGCGAGGATCGCCGGGGCGTGGCGAAGGATGCCGCCGATCGCGTGGATCGCCATCTCGGAGAGGCCGGCGTAGCCGGTGCCGGCGAAGAGCGGATGCCCGTCCTTCCAGAGCGAGATGTGGGTGTGCATACCGGAGCCGTTGTCGCCGTAGATCGGCTTGGGCATGAACGTGGCTGTCTTGCTGTAGCGGCGGGCGACGTTCCGCACGATGTACTTGTAGAGGCACATCTGGTCGGCCATGCGGACGAGCTCTTGATACCGCATGTCGATTTCGCACTGGCCCGCCGTTGCCACCTCGTGGTGCTGAGCCTCGACGTCGATCCCGCAGTGGATCATCGTCTGCATCATCTCGTTGCGGACATCCATCAGCTGGTCGGAGGGGGCGCAGGGAAAGTAGCCCTCCTTATGCCGCAGTTTGTAGCCGAGGTTCGGCCCCTCGGCCCGGCCACGATTCCATTCGGCCTCGCATGAATCGAGGTGGTAGTAGCCCTCGTGGGCGTTCTGGTCGAATCGCACGTCGTCGAACACGAAAAACTCCGCCTCGGGGCCGATAAAGCAGGTGTCGGCGATCCCGGTGCTCTTCAGATAGTTGACCGCCTTCTTGGCGATGTTGCGTGGGTCGCGGGAATAGTCTTCGCGGGTGATCGGATCCTGCACCATGCAGATCATCACGAGCGTGTGGATCGACGCGAAGGGGTCGACGAACGCGGTTGCGGGCACGGGCACAAGGAGCATGTCGCTCTCGTTGATCGCCTGCCAGCCGCGGATGCTCGAGCCGTCGAAGCCGAGGCCGTCCTCGAACGTGTCTTCCTCGAGCTTGGCCACGGGGATCGTGAAGTGCTGCCAGGCGCCGAGGAAGTCGGTAAACCTGAGATCGACCGCCTTCACTTCCTTCTCGCGGCACATCGCGAGCACTTCACGGGGCTTCATAATGCTTTCTCCGGGGATGCCCCATCATACCCAGAGCGCATTCGACTTTGGTGGATCGCCGGCTTGGGAGCGGCAAAAGTCTCGTCGCTCTATCGCCGCGGCGGCTCAGCCGCTCCTCGAGCGTTCGCCGAACCCTGTGCCTCCCGTCAGGAAGCCCCAGGCACAAGCGCGGGGAATGCGGGTAGCACCCCGCCCCGCTCCACCAAAGGCAGACGCACCCGAGCGGGAAATGAATCCGCCCCGCGGGCTGCGAGCACGGCGGAGTCAGCGAAGTTGCCCGTGCATTGAGATGTGACGGGCCGGTATGCTCGCGTGCCCCATCGGCTGCGGGAGTCGTGGCCGCGGAGAACGTACACGTGGATGCCACGATCATCATCTATAGGCGCACGGCCACGGCATCGACGTATTTCATGCGGGCTTTCGCGGGGGCGTACGCGACTCTCCCCGTGGCGGACATCGACCTCAAAAAGCGGTGCTTCAACACGGAATACGAACCCGTGATGCGGCACCTGCTCGAACACCTGCGGGGGCAGCTTCTGATCATCAACCTCGTGCGCAGCCCGCGTACTAGGTTTGTTCCGCAGTTTTTCAAGAACCTCGCCAATGAGCAGATTCGACACCCGTGGTCAGGTGAGTGGATCGCCAGTCCGGCAGGAAGATGCGGCGGAGTGGCCGCGGATCATGCATGCCGCACTGGGCCTGGAGGCGGTCTTTCCTGGGCGGCCGGTCAACGCGGCTGGCGATAAACCATACGCCGTGCTTTACGACGAGTTTATGAAGCGCTTTCGTTACACGGACGAGGAGTCGCGGCTCCTCGACGATCTCCTGACCTCGAGAAAATACTACGCCGTGTGAAAAGTGTCGGGAGTGCCCTCTTTCCCAATCTCTCGCGGCTACGGTGTGGGCAACAGCTCGATAGGCGGATGCGTGACCGGGGCACCGGCGGGCGTGCGTATCGGGGTGGCGGTGACCGGCCCCTCGGCGGTGGCCAGCACACTCTTCGTGCCGTCGTCGCTCGGGGCGGCCGGTGAAGCGATCGCCGGCCCGTTCGTGTTGGTCGGCACGGCAGGTAGCACGAGTTCGTCGGCCACAGGCGGCGGCGCGGCGGGCTTCGAGGCCGGCGGCAGGGCAGGGGCGAGTCGGCGAGCCGGCGCGGCCATGATAGCCGCGGATTGGGTCACTGGCGGCGGTGTGAGCGGCACGCCGGCGCGGCGCATGCGGCGCACGGTCGCGGGCCGCGGAGGCGGGGGCACCGGCGCGAGCGGGGAGATCTGTGCCACGCGGGCCTCGGCCTGAGCAGCCCGCGCCTCGGCGATCGACTGCCGTGCGTAGGCCCGCTCTACGATCCGGTTCGCCACACGCTCACTCCGCGGTGGAACTGCCGACACGGTGCTGGTGGTCAGCGACATGGCCAGGGCGACGGTGACCGCGGCAAACCGCGGGAGATTCGTGAGCATCGGAAAGATCCTTGACGGGTGGGTAGGCGGGCCGTGATGGTCCATCTCTCTCTCTCTCTCTCA
>CAMBPQ010000002.1 GCA_945869735.1 Planctomicrobium piriforme | reverse complement strand
TCGGCCAAGCGGGCATCCTGTAGCAAAATCCCCCGGCGCCGAGCATGTCACCGCCGGCGAACCAATCCGGTATTGTTTCGATGCGACCCGCATTCCCCGCGCTTGCGCTTGGGGCTTCCTGACGGGAGGCACGGGAGTCGGCGAACGCTTGAGGAGCCTTGGGCGTATCCTCGCCCCGGCGACAATCCGCAGGACCGCTTACGCCGGTTGCGTTCCCAGGCCACAGGCCACGGCGTTGATCACGGCTGCGATGCGGACCGCGTCGTGGCAGGCATCCTCGCTCGCTCCCAAGTGAAGGAGGCTCGCCTCGTGGTTTTGGATGCAGAGCTCGCAGCCGGCGAGGGCCGCGCAGCCGAGGCTCATGAGTTCGAAGTCGAGTTTGCTCGTAGCCGGCTGGGCCATCCGGCTCATTCGCAGGCGGGGCGAGCGGGCGTCGTAGCTTTCCTTGCGAAGCATGTGCTTGAAGCGGTAGTAGACGGTATTCATGGCCATCAGGCCGGCGGCGGCCACGGCATCGGAGATCACCGCCGTGGCTGCATCGCCGAGCCCGGCACGGATGTCAGATTCGAGGGCGTCGGCGAGATTCCTGCTCCGCACGAAGCGAGCAGAGGCGAACGCCGTCCCCAGGGCCTGTGCCGGCTGAAGGTTCTCGCCGGTGAGCACCGCGGCCACGTTCAGGCGGATGTCCTTAAGCTCGTCGGGAAGCATGTCGCGGTAGGCGTCGAGGCCGGGGGTGGCGATGGACATGACAGAGTGTTCCGGCACCTGGGGGATGAAGCGGCCGCAGCCGCGGAGATTCTAGCCGTTCGTTGATGGACGGCGGGAGGATTGCTACCTTCGGGAGATTTTTTCTCCCGACCGCAGAGCACCTCCATGCCCCGCCGCGACGATCTCAAGACCATTCTCCTGATCGGTTCAGGCCCGATCGTCATCGGCCAAGCCTGCGAGTTCGACTATTCCGGCACTCAGGCCTGCAAAGCCCTCCGCGAGGATGGCTATCGGGTGGTGCTCGTGAACTCGAACCCGGCCACGATCATGACCGATCCAGGCACGGCCGACCGCACCTACATCGAGCCGCTCACCTGGCAGACGCTGGAGAAGGTGATCGAAGTCGAGAGGCCAGACGCCGTCCTTCCCACCCTCGGCGGCCAGACGGCCCTCAATCTGGCCATGGAGCTGGAGAAGCATGGGGTCCTGAAGAAGCACGGCGTGGAGATGATCGGGGCGAAGGCCGAGGCGATCCGTCGCGGCGAAGACCGGGAGATCTTCAAGGCCACGATGCTGAAGATCGGACTCGAGACCTGCCGTGGACAGATCGTAAAGAGCCTGATCGAGGCCCGCGAGGTGCTCGCTGAGATCGGCCTGCCGGCCGTGATCCGCCCGAGTTTCACGCTCGGCGGCTCCGGCTCAGGCATCGCCTACAACCGCGACGAGTTTGATCACAAGGTGCAGCGGGGGCTCGACCTCTCGCCGGTGGGTCAGGTGCTCGTGGAGGAGTCGATCCTCGGCTGGAAGGAATACGAGATGGAGGTGATGCGCGACGTTGACGACAACGCCGTCGTCATCTGTTCCATCGAGAACTTTGATCCCTGTGGCGTGCACACCGGCGATTCGATCACCGTCGCCCCGGCGATGACGCTCACCGACAAACAGTATCAGCGGATGCGGGATGCCAGTTTCGCCGTGATCCGGGCGATCGGCGTCGAGACCGGCGGCTCGAACATCCAGTTCGCCGTCGATCCGCTGACCGGCCGGATGATCGTGATCGAGATGAATCCGCGGGTCAGCCGCTCATCGGCACTGGCGAGCAAGGCGACCGGCTTTCCGATCGCGAAGATCGCCGCGAAATTGGCGGTCGGCTGGCGGCTGCACGAGCTTGCCAACGACATCACACGAAAGACAAAGGCCTGCTTCGAGCCCTCGATCGACTACGTGGTCGTCAAGGTGCCGCGGTTCGCGTTCGAAAAGTTCCCGGAGGCCGACAATCGGCTCACCACGCAGATGAAGAGCGTGGGGGAGACGATGGCGATCGGGCGGACCTTCAAGGAGGCCTTCCAGAAAGCGCTGCGGGGCCTCGAGGTGGGCAGCTTCGGATTCGGCAACGATTCCAAGGACCTCTGGGGCACGGCGGCCGAGCCGTCGCTCGACGACATCCGCGCCCGGATCGCGACTCCCGACCCCGACCGCGTCTGGTATTTGCGGTACGCGATCAAAGCAGGGCTCTCCGTCGACGAGATTCACGAGATCACGGCGATCGACCGCTGGTTTCTCGACCAGCTCCAGCAGCTCGTCGAGATCGAGAGCCTTCTCCGCACGATCGGGACGCTGGCGGCGGTCGACGACGGCACTCTGCGGATGGCGAAGCAGGCCGGCTTCGCCGACCGGCAGCTCGCCGTGATGCTCGATTCCACGGAGCTCGAGGTGCGGGCCGAACGGAAGCGGCGGGGCATCATCGCCACCTACAAGTCGGTCGACACCTGTGCCGCCGAGTTCGAGGCCCAGACGCCTTACTTCTACTCCACCTGGGAGCATGAGGACGAGACGCCGCCGAAGGAGCCCGGCAGGAAGCGGGTGATGATCCTCGGTGGCGGCCCCAATCGCATTGGCCAGGGCATCGAGTTCGACTACTGCTGCTGCCATGCAAGTTTCGCGCTGCGTGAGATGGGCATCGAGAGCGTAATGGTCAACTCCAACCCAGAGACCGTCAGCACCGACTACGACACGAGCGACATGCTCTTCTTCGAGCCACTCACCTGCGAGGACGTGCTCAACATCGCCGATCGCATCGAGCCCGATGGTGTGATCGTGCAGCTCGGCGGGCAGACGCCGCTCAACCTCGCCCGGGCGCTGCATGCCGCCGGCCTGCCGATCATCGGGACCTCCGTCGATACGATCGAAATGGCGGAAGACCGCGAGCAGTTCCGCGAACTGCTCGACCGACTCGGCCTCAAGCAGCCGGCCAGCGGCATCGCACGGACGCTCGAACAGGCCCGCCGCGAGGTGGCGAGGATTGGCTTTCCGAGCCTCGTGCGGCCGAGTTTCGTGCTCGGCGGCCGGGCCATGGAGATCTGTTACGACCACGTGCAGTTCGAGCGGTACGTCGCCGAGGCGTTTATCGTCGCGCAGGGGCAGCCCGTCCTCATCGACCGCTTTCTCGAGGATGCGATCGAGGTCGACGTCGACTGCATCTGCGACGGGAAGGACGTGATCGTGGCCGGCGTGCTGGAGCACATCGAGGAGGCGGGCGTCCATTCGGGTGACTCAGCCTGCTGCATCCCGCCGCACAGCCTGTCGCCGGAGGTGATCACCGGAATCAAGGCAGCGGCGACGGGGCTGGCGAAAAGCCTGGGCGTCATCGGCCTCATGAACGTGCAGTTCGCGGTCAAGAAGGAGACCGGCGTTGACGGGACCAGCGGTCAGGCGATCTACGTGATCGAGGTCAATCCGCGGGCCAGCCGCACGGTGCCTTTCGTGGCCAAGGCGACGGGGATGCCGGTGGCGAAGGTGGCGGTCAAGGTGATGGCCGGCCTGAGCCTCGCGGAGCAGGGTATAACGGCCGACCCGTTGCCCGCCCACGTGAGCGTGAAGGAGAGCGTGTTTCCGTTCGTGAAGTTCGCCGGGGTCGACATCGCGTTGGGTCCCGAGATGCGGAGCACGGGCGAGGTGATGGGCGTGAGCGACCGCTTCAGCATCGCCTTCGCCAAGAGCCAGATCGCGGCCGGCATCCTGCTTCCCGAGCAGGGCCGGATCTTCCTCAGCGTGGCGAGCACCCAGGCGAAGGAGGCGATGGTGGGCCTGGCGCGGCGGCTGGTGACGCTCGGCTTCGAGTTGATCGCGACGTCGGGCACGGCGCGGACGCTCACCGAGGCCGGTATCGCCGTCGAGGTGGTGAAGAAGCTACAGGAGGGTCATCCGAATCTGATCGATCATCTGATCGACGGCCGAGTGCAACTGATCTTCAACACACCGCGGGGCAAGGGGGCGCGGACCGACGAAGGCCGGATCCGGGCCGCGAGCGTGCTCTACGGTGTCCCCTGCATCACCACGCTACCGGCGGCCGAGGCCTGCGTCCTCGCGATGGAGGGCATGCGGACGGAGCCTCTCTCCGTGCAGGCAATCCAGGACCGCTTTCCGGAGCCTGTGGCACATTCTGGGTGAATGCGCCCAAGGGCTGATGCGGGCGGCATTGATGCGGTGCCGGATTGGTTCGCCGGGTGTGGCATGCTCGGCGCCGGGGATTTTGCTACGGGACGCTCGCCTGGCCGACGGGGCATTGCTCGTGAGTCGCAAACATTCCCGGCTTCTGCGCGTGCCACACCCGGCTCCTCACGATCCGGAGACGCCGCCTCTCGTCGGGAAGCCCCAAGCGCGAGCGCGGGGAATACGGGCGGCATTGATACGGTGCCGGATTGGTTCGCCGGGTGTGGCATGCTCGGCGCTGGGGATTTTGCTACGGGATGCTCGCCTGGCCGACGGGGCATAGCTCGTGAGTCGCAAACATTCCCGGCTTCTGCGCGTGCCACACCCGGCTCCTCACGATCAAGAATCTCCGACCCACCACTCAAGCCCCCATCGTGCCGAACAGGAGTGGGATGGACCAGACTTTTTGGGTGCCTTGTCAGTAGTAGCCGAAGAGCGTGAAGTCGCGGCTGTAGATGCGGCGGAGGTTGGCCACCGACTCGGCGGAGAGCCCCGCGTCAGGAGGCGTTTGCTCCCGGCCGCGGCGGTTGACCTCGGTGGAGAGGCGAAGCCGGATCGGAACATCGGCCGTGATGACCTCGAGGTCCGCCGCGAACGATTCGGTCTTGAACGCACGGTTCACGGCGCACCGACCCCGCACCTCGAGAAACGTGTGCTGCGGCGTGAACCACGGCATGCGGAGGAGTTCCGAGTCGGGCCGCAGGGACGCCGCGACCTCCGAGACCGTGGCCCCCTGACGGTCGACGAGCAGCCGCACTGCGGGTAGGACAGGCCAGAGGTCGTCGGTTTGGATGTGGTTGTAGGCCGAGACGAACCGAGCGAGCGGGTTGCGGACGAACGCGAACACATAGGCCGCCGCGAAGAAGTCGGGATCGGCATCATGGTAGTCCTGCGCCGTCACGTGGCCGGTCTGAAAGCCGAGGTAGGCGTCGAGGAAGGCCGAGCCGGCGCATTTGGGTACGTGGATGAAGAGCACACGGTCCCTGCGGAACTGGCGTGGGATCAGCCCCGCCTTCCGGCGGGTGCTCCTCATCATGCTGCGGTACAGGCGTCGCAACTGGTTCATGGTCTGATCGCATTCGTCGGGGTACGTTCCGCACCGCCGCGCGGTCACGGTGTCGTGATGTCGCGATGCCGTGGGTCTTACCGTCCCGGCGACGTGGAAGGCAAGCGGAATGGTGCGGAGGCAGGCGGTGTCATGGCTGTTGCGGTCTGCCGCGGGTAGAGTCGTTTGAAACCATGAGCGAACCTCGTTTTCCCCTCGTTCCTGCCGCTCCCCGGCCACTGCCCGCGCCGTCCATCGACGAGCCGCCGCGGCTCACGGCACGGACGCTCGAGGGGCTCGAGTGGGTGCTGGTGAGGGAACTCGAGGCTGTCGGTGCCCGAGATTTCCGGGTCGGCCGGCGGACCATCGAGTTCACGGCGGAGCCGGGCCGTGAACGCGAGACGCTCTATCGCGCAGTGCTCGAGTGCCGTACGGCGATCCGGGTCCTCGAGCCGCTGGGACGGTTTCGCGTGGACTCGCCCGAGAGCCTTTACCGGGCGATGCAGGAGATCGACTGGACCGAGCAACTCAAAGTCTCCGAGACGCTCCGCGTCGACACCGCGATTCACGACACGTTCCTGACGCACTCGCTTTATGCGGCGCAGATCGTCAAGGACGCGGTCGTCGATCAGTTGCGAACTCCCAGCGGCAGGCGGCCAAGCGTGCAGCTCCGCGGGGCGACGCTCCGCCTTGCGCTCCACCTGGTGGGCGACGTGGCCACGATCTTCCGGGATGCGGCCGGCCGATCGCTGCATCAGCGGGGCTGGCGGATGGGTGAGGTCGAGGCACCACTCTCGGAGGTGCTTGCCGCGGGCATCCTCGCGATCGCGGGCTGGTGGCAGCCGGGGGCGGCCACGGGCGGTGACGGAGCGGAACTGGAACCGATTCTCGATCCGATGTGCGGCTCGGGCACGCTGGTGATCGAAGCGGCGACGATCGCCGCGGGAATGCCGTCGGGCCTCTGGCGGGCGCGACGCAAGGGGCATGGCTTCTTCCGATTTCGCGACTGCGACAAGGCCCTCGCCGACCGCCTTGTGGTGGAAGCCGAGGCCCGGGTCCATGCACCGCGCGGATCCTTCACGATGAGCGATCTCGACCCGCGGGCTGTCGAGGCAGCGCGGGCCTGCGCCGCGGCGGCCGGCGTGGCGGAGTTCATCAGGATTGAGCACGGTCACTTCGAGCAGGCGCAGCCAGCCTCCCCCGCCGGACTGATAGTCACGAATCCGCCGTATGGCGAGCGGCTCCCGCTGCCTCGCGCTGGAGCCTTGTTTCGTCGCCTCGGCGACTGGCTCGTGGCCCACGGTGGGGGCTGGCGGGCCGCGATCCTCGCCGCCGACACCCCCGCGGCCGGCCACCTCGGCCTTCGCCCCACGCACCGCGTCGCCCTGATGAACGGCCCGATTGCCTGCCGGCTGATCGAGGTGGAGATCCATTCCCGCCAGTCCGCCCCTCCTGCGCCCGACATCACCGCTGGCCATCAAGACGAATCGCCCAGCGATGCATCGTCCGAGGACCACGGGGCGAGGCGGGATCGGTCAACGTTCGACGAGCCTCGGGGAGTTCACCCTGACGAGCCGCCCGTTGACGCCGCCGCCGGCTGGCCGCGGGCCCGCACAACCGTCGACCAGATCGGTGACTTCCGCCGCCGGCTCGCCAAACGGTTCAAGCATCTCTCCAAGTGGGCCCGCCGTCAGGGCATCGAGGCTTTCCGGATCTACGATCGCGACATCCCCGAAATCCCGCTGGTGATCGACTGGTACTCGGGCTGGCTCCACGCCGCCGAGTATGACCGACCGCACGAGCGGACCGAGATTGAGCATGAGGTCTGGCTCGACAGGATGCTCGAGGCGGCCGCGGCGGAACTGGGAGTGCCACCGAACCAGACGTTCCTGAAAGTGCGGAGGCGGCAGCGGGGGGGCGATCAGTACGAGAAGGTCGACGCCCGCCGGGCGGTGCTCACGGTGAAGGAGGGGGGGCTCGAGTTCGAGGTCAACCTCTCCGACTATCTCGACACGGGGCTGTTTCTCGACCACCGGCAGACGCGGGCGCTGGTCCGCGACGAAGCAGTGGGGAAGCGATTTCTCAACCTCTTCTGCTACACGGGCAGTTTTTCCGTGTATGCCGCCGCCGGTGGCGCGATCGAGACGACAAGCGTCGACCTATCAAACACCTATCTCGACTGGACGCAGACAAACCTCTCGAGGAATGGATTCAAGGACGCAGGCCGGCATCGGGTCGTGCGAGACGAAGCCCGTGCGTTTCTCGAGCATCGTGCTCGCCGCGGCGAGCCGCTATTCGAGCTAGTTGTCGTCGACCCGCCGACGTTTTCCCGGTCGGCGAAGAGCGAGACGCCGTGGGACATCGAGCGTGACCATGCGGAACTCCTGGAATTGGTCGCGGAAAACCTCGTGCCCGGGGGCGTGGTCTTTTTTTCGACGAACTTCCGTCGCTTCCATTTCGCCAGCGAGCGGCTCGCGTCGCTGTACGCGATCCGCGAGATCACCAACCGGACGATCCCGGAGGATTTTCGCAACGAGCGGATCCACCGTGCGTGGCGGATGGTGGCGAAGCCGCCGGTTTGACGCGGTTTTGCCTCGACCCCTACATTCAAGCCCATGGTTGGATGGAAATATACGTCGTGGGCGCTGGCGGCCTGCCTGCTGGGCGCGGTCGGCTGCCGTCCAGCCGACCCGACGCTTGTGAAGATCGTGTCGAGCCTGCCCCGAACCGGCAGCGCCAAGCAGCAGTCAGATACCCTCGTTCGTGGCATCCGCATGGCCATCGAGGAGGCCGAGGGCAGGGTGGGGCCGTTTCGACTCGAGTATCTCGACCTCGACGATTCCACGGCTGCGGCGGGGCAATGGACGAGCGAGGCGGAAGCGGCCAATGCTCGGCGGGCGCTTCAGGACCCCGACGTCGTGGCCTACATCGGCACCTTCAACTCGGGTGCGGCCAAGGTATCGATGCCGATTCTGAACCTTGGCGACCTGCTGATGGTGTCACCGGCCAACACGGCCGTAGGCCTCACGAAGCCGGGCCTCGGAGCGCCGGGAGAGCCGGGCGTCTATCGTCCGACGGGCCGCCTCAACTACGTGCGGGTGGTGCCGGCCGACGACCTGCAGGGGCCGCTTTCGGCTGATTGGGCGAAGAATCGCGGGATCAAGCGAGTGTCCATCCTCGACGACAACGAGGTCTACGGCAAGGGGATCGCCGACCTCTTCGACGAGCGCTGCCGTGAGATCGGTATC
The DNA here is from genome assembly GCA_945869735.1 of Planctomicrobium piriforme. Classification (GTDB taxonomy): domain Bacteria; phylum Planctomycetota; class Planctomycetia; order Pirellulales; family UBA1268; genus QWPN01. Next base: position 81,471 of record CAMBPQ010000002.1, on the reverse strand, counting down.
GAAGTGCTCGGCCACGATTCGATTGACGCCAAGGCCCAAGAGTTCAAGTCGCTGATGGCGAGCATCAAGGCGGCTAACCCCGATCTCGTCTACTTCGGCGGCACGACGCAGAGCAAGGGCGGACAGCTCGCCAAGGACATGGTCAGCGCCGGGATCACGGCCCTGTTTATGGTGCCCGACGGCTGCCGGGAGCAGGTCTTCATTGACTCGGCCGGCGCCGCCAACCTCGAGGGGCGATGCTTCGTCACCTTCGGCGGCCTACCCCCCGAGAAGTTGACAGGAAAGGGGAGTGAGTTCGTGGAGCGCTACCGGAGGAAATACGGCGAACTGCCGGAGGCCTACGCCGTCTACGGCTACGAGGCTGCCTGCGTGGCCCTGCGGGCGATTCGGGAGGCCGGCACGAAGGACCGCCGGGCGATCACCGACAAGGCCCTCGCGATCCGCGACTTCGACGGGGCGCTGGGCCGCTGGGGTTTTGACTCTAACGGTGACACGTCGATGCGGACGCTGACGGTGAGCGGCGTGAAAGACGGGGCGTTCAGGTTCGAGGAGATCCTCGACGCCGGTGACGAGGTCGTCGCGCCCTGAGGCGCACCCATGCAGTTCTTTCTCCAGCAATGCTTGATCGGAATCACCAACGGCGCCCTCGTGGCGCTGGTGGCGCTCGGCTACACGATGGTCTACGGCATCATCCGTCTGATCAATTTCGCACACGGCGACCTGATCATGCTGGGCGCCTGCCTGGCGCTGACGTTGGTGTCGGCCTTCGGACTCGCCGGAGGCGGCATGGTGACGACCTGGTGTGGCGTGGTGCTGTTGGTGCTGCTCTGTGGTCTATTCTGCGGCGGGCTCAATGTGGCGGTTGATCGGATCGTCTACCGTCCGCTCCGCAACGCCCCGAAGTTGGCGCCGCTCGTGTCGGCGATCGGCGTCTCCTTCATCTTTATGAACATCGGGCTCTTCTGGCTCGGACCCGCGGACCGCTCCTTTCCGGAGCTCCTGCCGGCCGCGAACCTCCTCGCTGGCGATGGGCTGCAGTTCACCGCCAAGGACCTACTCGTGCTGGTGGTGGTGATTCCGCTGATGGTCGCGCTGTCGCTGCTGGTGAAGTCGACGCGGCTCGGTAAGGCGATGCGAGCCGTCTCGCAGGACCCCACCGCGGCAGCGCTCGTCGGCATCGACGTCGACCGGGTGATCGCGTTTACGTTTTTCGTGGGAGGCTTTTTGGGCGGCGCGGCGAGCGTGATCTACGGTCTCTACATCAATACGATCAGTTTTCAGATGGGCTTTCAAAACGGGCTCTATGCGTTTACAGCTGCGGTGCTGGGCGGGATCGGCAGTATCCCCGGGGCCGTCGTGGGCGGTCTGGTGATCGGTCTGGTGAGGTCGCTATCGAGTGCCTACGTCGGAGAGCGATGGACTGGTGCGATCGTGTTCGTGATCCTGATCGTGATCCTCGTGTTCCGCCCCGAGGGCCTGTTGGGCCGGGGCACGAAGGAGAAAGTGTGATGCTGAACGATCGCCCCAGCGGAATGCACGACGTGACCGGGGCGGTGCCGCTTCGCGAGCGGCTCGTAGCGTTCGTCCGCGAACGGTGGGAACTGGTGGCGCTGGTCGTGTGTGCGGTCGCCCCGCTGGTGGTGCCGGCGCTTGGTGGAGCCCTCGGTGGTCAGGTGACGACCCTCTTCATCTACTGCATTCTCGCACTCGGCCTCAACGTGATGGTCGGCTACACGGGCCTCGTCCACCTGGGGATCGCCGCCTTCTTCGGCATCGGGGCCTATGTGTTTGCGATCCTGACGGTGCCGATGTATCCGTTCCAGATGCGGTTCGTCACGGCCGCCGCAGTGAGCGTACTGGCGACAGCCGCGATCGGGCTGGCGCTCGGTGCGCCGACGCTACGGCTGCGAGGTGATTACCTCGCGATCGTCACGCTCGGATTTGGCGAGGTCGTGAAGGTGACGCTCCGGAATCTGGAACAGATCACGGGAGGCATGAAGGGCCTCAATCCCGTGCCACCGCCGGGGAAGGGCGTGGTAATCGGTGGCACCGACCTCGGCCTTGCGTTCGCGATCGATCCCCGGTGGTTTTACTACCTCGCCCTCGCGGCACTCGCTGTGGTGGTGGTGGCGATGCGGCGGCTCGAGCAGTCGCGGCTGGGCCGGGCGTGGGTGGCCGTCCGGGAGGACGAACTCGCAGCCTCGGCGATGGGTATCTCCGCGACCCGCGTGAAGCTCTCCGCCTTCGCGATGTCGTCGGCCGTCGCCGGTCTGGCGGGCTGCCTCTACGCGGCCAGCCTGTCGACCACAGCCGATCCCAATGCCTATGACTTCAACCGCTCGATCATGGTGCTCTGCGCGGTGATCCTCGGCGGCCTCGGCAGCATTCCCGGCACCCTCCTCGGCGTGGCCCTCCTCGTCGGCTTCGACACGGTGCTGGCGCCATGGGCTGACGCGGCGATCCAGCAGTGGAACATCAACCCCTCGGGCTCGAGTCTGCTCTCGTTTAGCGGCTGGCGGCTGGCGATCTTCGGCCTGGCGCTCGTGCTCGTGATGCGGTATCGGCCAGAGGGCCTGGTTCCCTCGCGGCGGATGGCCGCCGAACTCCACAAGGAGCATCCATGAGTCGCGACGGCTCTGGCAGCCCGACCTCCGCCTTGCGCGCGGCGCCGCCGATCGGTGCGGCGATGCTGCTGGACGTCGACCGCCTCACCATCAGGTTCGGCGGACTAGTGGCGGTCTCTGAGCTACATCTCGAGGTGCCGGTGGGCGGCGTTGTGTCGGTCATTGGCCCCAACGGTGCTGGCAAGACGACGGCCTTCAACTGCATCAGCGGCATCTACGAGCCGACAGGCGGCACAGTGCGATTTCGTGGTCGACGGCTGGAGCGGGCGTTCACGCCAGGGGTCTTCTGGTCAGCGCTTGGCCTTGGGGTGCTCACCGGGCTGCTCTTCGCAGCGGCGGCCGTCGACGTCGATCGGCTGTGGATGGCGGTCGTAAAACGGGGAATGATCACGGGCGAGCCGTTCACGGTCGGGGGTGCGGCCGACCGTCTGCGAGGCTATTTCCGTGCCGAACTCGCGATCGACCAGATGGCGGGTAAGTGGCGGGTGGTCAGCGCTGACGGCACGGACGTGCTCGCCATCAAGCGTCAGCTCGACGAGGCACAAGCCGTCCGCAACGAGTTGCAGGCTGCCGTCACTGCCCGACGCGTCGGACCCGGGACGATTCCCGATGCGACCGATTCCGAGCGGACCGGGACCACGTCGACCCCCGAGAAGCTCGCGATCAAGGAGGAGGTGCTCGACCGCCTCGCCGCCGGCAAAGCAAGGATCCGTTGGCGGGGCATCGCCGGCCTGCTGTTTGGCTTGCTGCTCGGCACGGCCGGCACCCTCACGGTCTGGAATCGCGGCCGTCGCTCGACCCACGTGGTCGCCCAGGCGGGGATTGCGCGGACATTCCAAAACATCCGGCTGTTCTCCAACATGACGGTGCTCGAAAACGTGCTCATCGGCCTCGATCGGACGATCCCCGGAGGTGTGGCGGCCATGCTCTTCCGCACGCCGGCCAACCGGCGGGCCGAGTCCGTGGCCCAGGGGAGGGCGCTGGAGGAACTCGCGTTTGTGGGGCTCGCAGGTGAGGCCAACCGCATCGCGGGCCAGCTCCCGTATGGTGATCAGCGGCGGCTGGAGATCGCCCGGGCGCTCGCCACGGGCGCCTTGCTCCTGCTCCTCGACGAGCCCGCCGCCGGGATGAATCCTGCGGAGACGACCGACCTAGCCTCCCTCGTGGAGCGAATCCGGGCCAGGGGCGTGACCGTGCTCCTGATCGAGCACCACATGAATGTCGTGATGCGGGTCAGCGACAAGGTAGCCGTGCTGGATCACGGCGTGAAGATCGCCGAGGGTACGCCCGCGGAGGTCCGCCGCGACGAGAAGGTGATCGAGGCCTATCTGGGCGGGGAGGCGTGACCACGATGCCGCTGTTGGAAATCCGTGATCTCGAGGCGGGATACGGCCCCATCCGGGCCGTTGACCGGGTGTCGCTCGACGTCGACGATGGCGAGTTGGTGGCGCTCATTGGCGCTAACGGCGCCGGCAAGACGACGCTCCTGATGGCCATCTCAGGCGTGGTCCCGACCCGCGCTGGGAGCATTCGGTTTGCTGGCGGCCCGCTCGGCGGCCTCAAACCGGATCAGATCATGCGGCTGGGAATCGGCCATGCGCCGGAGGGCCGCCGGATCTTTCCCCGGCTCACCGTTCGGGAAAACCTTGAGTTGGGCGGGTTCACGCAGACCGACCGCGGCCGGCTCCGCACCGACATCGATGAGGCCTGCGGGCTGTTTCCGGTGCTGGGCGAGCGGCTGGAGCAACCCGGTGGCACGCTCTCAGGCGGGGAGCAGCAGATGCTGGCCATTAGCCGGGCCCTCGTCGGACGGCCGAGGCTGCTCCTGCTCGACGAGCCGTCACTCGGCCTGGCACCTTTGATCGTCGCGAAGGTCTTCGAGGTGATCGCGTCGCTCACGGAGCGAGGCATCGCCGTGATGCTCGTGGAACAGAACGCCCGCGCCGCTCTCAAACTCGCGGCCCGCGGCTACGTGCTCGAGACGGGACGGATCACGCTCTCGGGCACAGGCACCGAGCTCGCTGCCGACCGCCGCGTCCGCGACGCCTATCTGGGCGAGGGCTGACCCGGGGGTGGCACGCGCAGAAGCCGGGATGCTGACTTCACGCCTGCAACGCCCTCGTGGCCGTTGCCGGCTGAGGCAGCCGAAGCGACAGCCGAGGTGTCACTTGGCTGCCGGGCAGCATCCTCCAGATGCTGAAACCTCCCGATCGTGAGGAGCCGAGCATGCCACCCCCGGCGAACCAATCCGGCACCGTTTCAGCTGCGACCCGGAGTCCCACGGTGCACCGGTGCTCTACCGACTGGAGCCCTGGCTGGCGGTGACCGCTTCCATGACACGATCAAGATTGAAACTACCCGGCTTCTGCCGCGGCGGAAACTCCCGGAAGCTCTGCAGCCACTGGCCCACGTAGGCCCCTGCCGGGGCGATCATGAACATGTGCTCCAGGTACCAGCGCTGGTAATCCATGCCGATGTCTTGGGCGAGCTCAAAGGGGTCCATCCGCAGGTTGACGAGCGTAGGCGCCCGCAGTTCCTCGAACGGCTGCTGCCAAACGTGCATGCCGTGCGCCGTCTGCTTGAGAAATGTCGCCTTCCAGTTGCCGTAGCGGAGGGCCGCCACGCTGCCGTCATCGGTCCAATAGATGAACTCCTTCCGGGGCCACTCAGCCTCTCCCTTGAGCGCGGGCCCGAGATCGTAGCCGTCGAGATGCACCTTGTAGGTCTGGGTGCCGATGCGGCGGCCCTTCTTGAGGTCGTTCTTGGCGGTCGTGTCTCCGGCCGCGGCGACGAGGGTGGTCAGCATGTCCTCGTGGGCGCCGACGTCATTGATCACCGTGCCGGGCTTGATGACGCCGGGCCAGCGGATCGCACACGGCACCCGGTAGCCCCCCTCCCATTGCGTGTTCTTCTCGCCGCGAAACATCGTCGTGCCACCGTCAGGCCAGGTGAAGGCCTCGGCGCCGTTATCGGTCGAGTACATCACGATCGTGTTCTCAGCGAGCCCAAGTTCCTCGAGCTTGGCGAGCACCTGACCGATCTGCCGGTCGTGCTCGACCATGCCGTCGGCATAGATGCCCAAGCCGGTCTTCCCTGCCACGCCCTCCTTCAGATGTGTGAAGATGTGCATCTTGGTGGAGTTCCACCAGACGAAGAACGGCTTGTCGGCCTGCCGGGCCCGCGACATGAAGTCGAACGTCTTCTCGTTGACTTCCTCGTCGATCGTCTCCATCCGCTTTTTCGTGAGCGGACCGGTGTCGGTGATCTTTCCGTTAGCGAAGGAGTGCATCACGCCGCGGGGACCGAACTTCTGCTTAAAGTCGGCGTTCTTTGGGTAGTCGGGATGCTCTGGCTCCTCCTCGGCGTTGAGGTGGTAGAGGTTGCCGTAAAACTCGTCGAAACCGTGGGCTGTCGGCAGCATGTCGTCGCGGTCACCGAGATGGTTCTTCCCGAACTGACCGGTCATGTAGCCCCGTGCCCGCAGGAGCGTGGCGATCGTCGGGTCTTCCTTCTTCATGCCCTCAGGGGCGCCGGGGAGGCCGACCTTCGTGAGCCCCGTGCGGATTGGCGACTGGCCGGTGATGAACGCCGCGCGACCCGCGGTGCAGCTCTGCTGGCCATACCAGTCGGTGAAGAGCGCCCCCTCACGGGCAATGCGGTCGATGTGAGGCGTCTTGTAGCCCATCATGCCATGGTTGTACGCACCCACGTTGAACTGGCCGATGTCATCGCCCCAGATGACGAGAATGTTAGGCTGTTTTCCGGGCTGAGCGAGAGCCTCCGGAACGATCGTCGCCGAAGCGGTCAGAACAACAAGGATCAACGCGATGCGGAGACGATTCACGCCATGAACTCCAAAGGGTGGCACCGAGATCGTGAGACGGCCGAACGAACCCGCCTCTTGAAAATAACCCAACTCAATCGTAATTAGAATCCTGCATTCCAGGTGGTCGGCGTTTTTTCAGCAATGCACATTCGGCCAAAAAGATGGCCCATTGCCGCGGGGGCTGCGGGACGCGGAAATCTATCCATATGCAGAAAACGTTCGACGATTTCGATGCCTGGGGTGAAGCTGTCCAGGGGGCCAATCTGCGGCTCGCGTGCGATGGTGTCGAGACGCCGGTCTGGCAGCTGACAGTGCGGCAGGTGGGGCCCTTGGTGCTGCAGATGGCGTTTGAGGGGGGCGGCAACCTCTGCTTCGGCGGCAACACGCACAACGGTACGCTCATCTACATGCCGCTCGGCGATCCGCATCAGCATGTCGTCAACGGAGAGGTACTCAACGATCGATCCCTGTTGGTCATCCCGCCAGGCAGCGAGTTCTGCATCCAAGTCAAGAAGCGGTCGCACGCATGGTGCTCGATCGCCCTGCCGGAAAACTCTTTCGTCGCTCGCGACACGACGAGCCATGTCCTGCGGGCGGATCCGCTGCATGTCCGGCGTCTCAAGCAACTTGTGGAGCACGTGACGCGAGCAGCAACGCTCGACGAGGCGTCAGCGGTCGCAGAGACGGAGGTGGCGGACCGCGTGATGAGGGCCGCCATATCGTGCGTCGGCCCACGGGAATCGGGTAAGGCCCTCCTAGGTCGGCCCAGGGTTGACCGCACGGACGTGGTGCGGCGTGTCGTCGCGGTCCTCGAAGGCGATCCATCTGCCCATCGGTCGATCGCCGACCTCGCATCCGCCGCGGGCGTCCATCCGCGCACGCTGACGCGGGTGTTTCATGACACATATGGCATCGCGCCGCGGCAGTTCGTCCGGCTGCAGGCCCTTTACGCGGTGCGCCGGTCGCTCCGCGACGGAGATCCCGTCCGCGACACCGTCGCCCGGGTTCTCACCCGCCACGGGGTCTGTGAACTGGGTCGCTTTGCCGGCCTCTACCGCCGGCAGTTCGGCGAGACGCCGTCACAGACCCTGCGCGGCAAATGACCGCACCGCTCCCGAGATCGCTTTGACGTGCGTGGATCGCCGGCTCGAGGGCGGCAAAAGTCTCGTCGCCGGGGCGAGGATCCGCCCAAGGCTCCTCGGGCGTTCGCCGACCCCCTTGCCTCCCTCGCCCGAGTCACCAACTCGTCGATACATCTATCCACAATGCGCTCTACGCAGCTTGCACCTTGGCGTCGATCACCTGCAGGAGCTCGTCCCAGCTCTTCACGAAGGACGCCGCACCCTGCGTCTGGAGGTCGTGGCCGAGGGCCGTGAGATCGACGCCGGCCCTCGACACGTCGAAGAGCGTGCGGCCGCTCGTGCCGCCCCCTGACGAGAGCACGCCGCCGAGCGTGCCATGATCGGCGAACGCCAGGAGCGTCGCTTCGGGCATCGTGTTGATCGTGTGCGGGGCGGCTAGGTCCCGTACGTAGAGACAGTCGCAGAGGGTAGGATCCTTGGTGCCTGTGCTTGCCATCAGGAGCCGTTGCGGCAGCGCCCCGAAGTTGGCCAGCCGCTGCCAGCGGTCCGCGGCCAAAAGCGCGCGGTAGGTGGCGTAGGTCTGGCCGCCGATGGCGACGCCCAGCGTGTTGGCGAGACCGGCGGGCAGTCTCTTTGCCGTGGCCCCATCCCAGCGGCTGATGAAGAGCGATGCCACTGAGCAGACCCGCGGGTCGAGGCCCGCGTCGATCCGCCGCTCGATGCCCCGCAGGTAGGCCTCGGCCGCGGCAAGATAGTGGTCGTGGGTGAACAGCAGGGTCACGTTCACCGGTACGCCCGCGGCGATCGCCTCCTCGATGGCAGGCAGGCCCTCCTTGGTGCCCGGGATCTTGATGAACAGGTTCGGTCGCGCTGCCCGCGCGTGCAGATCGCGGGCGGCGGCCAGTGTGCTCGCCGTGTCGTACGCCAGCCGCGGCGACACCTCCAGCGACACCCAGCCGTCGAGTCCACCGCTGCGGTCATACACCGGCCGGAAGAGGTCGGCGGCCCGCACAAGGTCTTCGATGGCGAGTTCGAAGAAGAGGTGCTCGCCAGCAAGCCCCTGCTTCACCTTCGCAGCGATCGCGGCGTCGTAGGCGGTGCTGTTCTTAACTGCGAGGTTGTAGATCGTGGGGTTGCTCGTCAGGCCGGTCACGGAGAGGTCACGGATGTAACGGGCGAGCGTGCCGTCATCGAGCATCGTTCGTGTGATGTTGTCGAGCCAGAGACTCTGGCCGAGATGGTGCAGGGAGGACGTGATGGCGGACATGAAGACCTCGTGGAGTGCGAAGAAAGCGGGCGAAGGTCGCGCGCCGACAAGCAGGTTACCCGTCGTCACGTCCGTTGACGAGATTGAGAATGTCATCACCAAAATCGGCCAGCCGTTTCTCGCCGATACCCTTGCAGCGGAGCAGGGCGGCGGGCGAGGCGGGTTTTTCCCGCGCGATTGCCCGCAGCGCCTTGTCGTCGAGGATCGTCCAGGCGGGCTTGCCGCGGGCCTCGGCGATCCGCCGGCGCCACTTTCGCAGCCGCTCGAACAGGTCGCGATCCACGCCTTGCCAATCGTCAGCGTCGGCCTTCGTTGTCTTCGCCGTCTTGCCGGCCCGTGGCTCCAGCAGCATCACGGACCGCTGTCCTCGCAGAACCTCCCAGGAGCGGTCGTTGAGCGTGACGACCGGGCGATCGCCGCCGGTTCGGGAGAGCAGCTCCTGATCGAGGAGTTGATGGACGAGGTTTTCCGCCGCCCGTTGGTCGAGCGATACGAGTAGGCCGAAGGTGGAAAGTTGGTCGTGGCCGTGGCGGAGAATGCCGTCTGTCTTCGCGCCCCGGAGCACCTCGCAGACGTGGCGGACGCCGAACCGTTCCTGCACGCGGGCCACGCACGAGATGATCTTCTGGGCTATGACCGCTGCGTCGGGGAGGCTCTCGGTCTCACCGAGGCACACATCGCAGGCCCCGCAGGTTTCGCCGGGATACGCCTGGCCGAAATATTCCGAGAGGGCCGCATGGCGGCAGCGGGCGGCCTGCGCATAGCGGCGCATCGCGTGCAGGTGTTCCGCCTGGGAGGCGATGAGCCGCTCCTGCTCTTCGGGGTCGAGATCCGACTCCGCGGCGCTCTTGCGAACGAGCGACTCCCAACTGAAGACGTCGGCCGACGAATAGAGGAGCACGCATTCGGCGGCGAGCCCGTCGCGGCCGGCGCGGCCGGTCTCCTGCTGGTAGGCCTCCAGGCTCTTGGGGAGCGACGTGTGCAGCACCAGGCGAACGTCGGAGCGGTCGATCCCCATACCAAAGGCGACGGTGGCGACCACCACGTCGATCGTCTCGCGGGCGAACGCCTCCTGGGTCTTGTGCCGCTGCCGTGGATCGAGGCCGGCATGGTAGGGCTGGGCCAAGATGCCATCGGCCGCGAGCCGCTCGGCGAGCCGCTCCGTTTCTTTGCGCGAGATGCAGTAGACGATCGAGGCCTCCCCCTTATGCCGGCCGAGGATCGCCAGCGTCTGCGCAATGCGGTCGGTCCGGGGCACGACCCGATAGACGAGATTCGGCCGGTCGAACGTGCCCACGAGCGTGGCCGGATCGCGGAGGCTGAGTTGGCGGGCGATGTCATCGCGGACGCGCGGCGTGGCGGTGGCGGTAAAGGCGTGGATGCTGGCCGAGGGAAAGCGGTCGCGGAGGAGGGCAAGCTGCCGGTATTCCGGACGGAAGTCGTGCCCCCAGTGGCTGATGCAGTGGGCCTCGTCGATCGCGAACCGTTTCACGCCGACGCGGGCGAGCACGTCGAGGAGGCCCGTGTTTACCAGCCGTTCGGGCGCGGCGAAGAGCAGCCGGAGCTCCCCAGCCGCCAGACGGTCGCGAACGTCCGCCCGTTCCTCCTGCGACATCCCGCCGTGGAGCGCCGCGGCTGGGTAGCCGATCGCCTCGAGCGCGTCGACCTGGTCCTTCATCAGCGCGACCAGCGGCGAGATCACGACGTCGGTCGATTCACCCACCAGCGGCGGCAGCTGGTAGCAGAGGCTTTTGCCCCCGCCCGTCGGCATCACGACCAGCGAGTCACGCCCCTCGAGGGCGGCCTTGATGGCCTCGGACTGGAGCGGCCGAAGGTGGTCGAAGCCCCACCATCGCGAGAGCACCTCCGTGATCCGTGCATCGTCGACGATCGTGGCGTCGTTCGGACCGGCTTCGGTCCCGGCTTGATTCGGCACGGCTGCACCTTCCTCTGGCTTCGCGGGGCCACAGGATACCAGAGCCTGGCTCAGGCCATGTTTTCGGCCACGGTTTTCCGGGGGTTGGTGAGTGTGCCCACGGGATGTCGCTCACCATCAGCCAGATCCGCGACATTGAAGGGCCCGCCACGCTCGTGGGCGCTCCAGAAGGCATCTTGACCGGGCTCTCCTTCTTCATGCCGTGGCAGGTGCTCCTGATCGTGCTCCTGGCGAGTCTGCTGTCGATCCGCAAGGTGCTGGTCGTCGATCCCGCCATTGTGTTCCGCGGCTGAAGGGGGACGAGCCGTGGCTGACGTGCAGGGCCCTTCTCCCGCCCTCGACCTCGACGTCCCCTATGGCGAGATGCTGATGCTCGTCGGGCCGAGCGGCTGCGGCAAGACGACGCTGGTCTCGATCGTCGCCGGCACGCTGGAACCGTTGGCTGGCGACGTCGTCGTCCTTGGGCGTGACCTCGTTGCCATGCGCAAAGCGGCGAAAGTCCGCTTCCGCCGCGACAACGTGGGCTTCGTCTTCCAGTCGTACAACCTCCTGCCAGCCTGACGGCGGTGGAAAATGCGGCTGTCCCGCTGTTGATCGCGGGCTGGAGGCGGTCGCGGGTCGCGATTGCCCGGGCGCTCGTCCACTCGCCGCGGCTGCTGGTCTGCGATGAGCCGACCAGCGCCCTCGATGCCGAGAATGGGCGGATCACGATGGAGCTCATCCAGCGGATCGCCTCCATGGAGGATGGAAGGATCGACTCCGTCTCGACAGGCCCGCACCAATCGGGCCCCACGAGTCCCTGAGCGAGAGCGACGTTTGCGCGGCCGTCGCGACTGCGGCCGGCAGCAGGGTGCGGGAGCATGCTCGCCCGGGCTTCCCGGCTCCCCCGCTTTGACAGGGGAAACCAGGCTTGCCCCCGGCCTGCGCGGCTGGGAGAGTTCCGCCGCTCATGAACTCTTCCCTCGACCCCACATCCGTGTCGGTGTGGCGAACCCTCAGCAAGAGCCTTGTTTGGACGGCTCTGGTGCTGGCGCTGTTCGCCCCGGCGACGCTGCGCGCCGAGGATGCCGCCGGCATGTTCCTGCCGGCAGCCGATGGCATGCAACTCTGGCGGCGGACGCTCGCCACGGTGTCGGCCGAGTGGCCGGTGACGCGGGCCGTGGAGCCCGACTTCCTCGCCACGCCGCCCCGTGAGGGGCGGATCGAGTCAGCGTGGGTCGAGCCGCCTGGCTCCCTGCTCGAGTCATGGCCGCCTCGCCGGCAGCGGGTGGTGGTCCGCGTCGTACCCGCCACCACAGGGGCGTGGATCGCCGCGGTCGTGGAGACGCAGAAACTCTCGGGCTCGGCAGCCGGGGGGCAGGGGATCGAACTGGTTGGCGATTGGCAGACCGAACCAGATGCCGAGAGCGTCACCGTTGAGTTGGCCGCCCAGATGTCACCGGCGGCCGAGCCTATCTACGCCCTGCCACCGCTCGACCGCGAGGAGTTGCTCGCGTCGCCGCCACCAGAACTCCCGTGGTCGCGGAGCCGTTTTCCCCGCACGGCTCGGGTGGGATATCAGGTGCTCGAGGACTACCGTAACTTCTACTCCTGCGACAGCCTCGTCTGCCTGTCGGCCGCGTTCGGCGCAGGGGCTTTGATGGCCAACACCGGCTTCGACGATACGATGCAGGGCGCCTGGCAGCGAGGCGTGGAGCCGACGAGCGTGGGCACCTTCTTTTCGGACTGCAAGGACATCGGTGAGGGGCGGTACCTCCTGCCGATTTTCGGAGTCGCGGCGGCGACGGGGCTGGTGTTTGAGGGCAACCCCGCGGGAGACGTCGTCGGCGAGTGGGGCTCGCGGTCGCTGCGGATGTTCGTCGTGGGTGGGCCACCGGTCTATGTGCTGCAGCTCGCGACCGGGGCCTCGCGTCCGTCCGACGGTGTCGGCAGCCAGTGGCATTTCTTCAACGACAACAACGGCGTGAGTGGCCACGCCTTTATTGGCGCGGTCCCATTCCTCGCCGCCGCCGAGATGGTGGAGAGCCCGCTGCTCAAGGGCACGCTTTACGTCTGCTCGACGTTCGTCGGCTTTTCCCGGATGACCGACAACGCCCACTATCCATCGCAGGTGTTCCTTGGCTGGTATCTGGCGTGGGCGAGTTCGCGGGCGGTGAACATGACAGAGATGCACTTCGCCGGGATGGAGGTTCGCGTCGTTCCCATGCCGACGGCCGACATGGGGGGCCTGGCCATCGAGGGCCGCTGGTAACCCGGCGACGCGTCACGCCGTGTCGCTGCTGGATCGCTTTCTTCCCCGCCATCGAGTGGCCACTGCCACGAGGGCGATGCCCGCGAGGACCAGTGGCGCCGGTTCGGGCACGGGCACCGCCTGCCATGCCAGCGCGTAGGCCGTGCTGGTGTCGGGCGTGGGGGCGACATTGTAGATCTGGTCGAGCCCCACGACCCGCATGCTGTAGGTGCCCGTCTCCGGCACTGCAAAGCGGAGAAACTCCGTGGTGCTGTAGGTCGCGTTGGACTGGGCTACCAGCGCATCGCCACTGAGTCCGTCGCTCCGCCAAACCTCGAGCACGAGGTTGCTGAGGGCCACGTCGACGGCCGACGTGAGAGAGCTGCCGAGCGTGCGGTCGGCGAACCAGGTGAGCGCGGCGGTGAGCGTGTCGCCGGCGGTAAGCGGCGTGCCGAAGGAGTAGACGTTGGTGCCGCCGGCCCCCCATGTCCCGCTGTTGAGCACACTGCCCAGATCCCAGCCGCGGTGCTTGAGCCCGCTGCCGCCCGCCGATCCCAACACACCGAGCGTTGTGTTGATGCCGGCTTCGATGTAGGTGATGCCATCGATCGTGACCGCCGCGGGATCACCCAAGTACACACGATACGCGGTGTCGAGGTCGAGAATGCCGGCGCCGCTGGCGTAGTCGAGAGCCTGTGTCGTCGTCACCACGCCCCCCACTGTTGACTGCCCGTTGTTCCAGCCCGTGGGCGCACGGGCGGCCGTGAGCATGGCCGCCTTGATGACACGGGCGTCGAGCATCTCACTGCTTGCGGCACCGCCGTCGACGAATAACGTGCCGGCGTCCACCATCAACGCCGCGGCGCCTGCGACGATCGGGGCCGAAAAGCTCGTGCCGTCCATGTTGGGAATGTAAAAAGCCGTGCCTGTCACGGCCGTCCCGGAGAGGCGGCCGCCGGTCAGGCCGCCGTAGAAAGCGAGCGTGAGGTCGTCGCCGGGCGCCGTGATGTCGACCGTGGGGCGGACACCAGGGATCATGGTTCCCGAGACGGGATTGAAGAAGTCGCTCGGGCCCCGGCTGGAGAAATCCGCCACCTGCGAATAGACCGGAACGGTCTGGTCGCCGGTCAGGGCCGCGGCCGCGATCACGTTGTAGCCCGTCGCGGGCCCGCCCACGGTGTTAGCCATGGGGCCGGAGTTACCGGCCGCGACGACCGTGACCACGTTGTCCTCGAGGGCGAGCGCGTCGATCGCGATCGTGTAGCGGCTGTTGCCGGCGGAGTCGCCGCTGTTGCCCCAGCTGCTGTTGACGACGCTGGCGCGGAGCGTTGCGCTGCCGGAGACGACGCCGTTCCGCATCGCTTTGGTGTAGGCGTAAAAAAAGCTCTGGTCGGTGATATCGAAGCCGCCGACGAACTCGGCGGTGCCCGAAGCGAGCCATTGGGTGGCGATGGAGGCAGACCAGAGCTGCGCCGCGGGAGCGATGCCGGCCTGATGGAAATACAGCTGGCCGGCCCCACCGATCGTTTGGCCGACCATCGTGGCGTGCCAGTCGAGCTGGCCGAGTTGCGTCGTGCCGGTGTCGACGATGGCCGGATCGGCCAGGTACTGGGAGACCCGGCCTGCAAGCGTCTCGTGGCCGTTCCAGATCGCGCCCGCCTCGATGTTGGCGACGGTGGCCCGGCCGCCGAAAAAGCCAAGATCGTAGAAGGTGCCTGCCCCGACCTGGTAGTTGATCACCGTGCCTGTAAACGGCGGTGACGCACCGGTGTTGCTACTGACGATGGCATGAGCCCGAGGGACAAGAACCGCTGCGACCCCCACCACGACGAGCAAGAACCGAAAGAGATCTCGGCCTGCGGGGCGCTGATTCCCCCAGGCAAGCCCGTGCCGTGAGTTCCGCCCCCGTGTCTTCATCGTCATTCCGTCGCGATCAGAATCCCCATGATTGGCGGACCGAAACCCGCGTCGGGATCAACGGCCGACGGTCGCGGGCCGCGAGCGCGGTCGGAACAGTCGCTGGCGTTGACGGGCGGGCAATCGCTCCTTGGGGGGAGGCGCCACCTCGGCTCGATACCGCCGCTCAGCGGATGGCGACGGATGCGACTTCTCGATTTCAAGGATCCCAAAATAAGGGTCGGGAAACTGCCAATCGTTCTGCGGAAACGCTGTCGGACCGTGCGCGAGGCCGATCAGCACCACGGCGGTTGCGGCCAAAGAAGGAGGTATCCGCATAGTGTCCATCTTGGGCCGGATGCGAGCACTCTTCAGACTGCTGCGACGACAGCTTTGATGCCGAACCTGCATCGACGGGCAGGCTCAGCCCATGGCCGTGACCGGAGACATGCAAGAGGGAATCCTGGTCGCCCGAATGACGTCGAGCGTGATTGGCCGGACGAGATACCCCGCAACTCCAGACGTCAGGGCCCGCTGCTCGTCTTCGAGCCGATATGCGTCGGACACGATGAAGATCCCGGACCGCATTCCGTGACCGATCTGGTCGAGTGAGATCCGTGATCCTGAAAGCAGCGGATCGACGCCCCCTTGGAGGACGTGCGGCGAGAGCATGTCGAGCAGGTCGAAGCCCGACATGTCGGGAAGTTCGGCAGCTACCAGCCAGGCATCAGCCCGAAACCGGCGAGACAGTCTCACGGCCGATCTGCCATCGACGCAGAAATGGACGCCAACCTCACCCGCCTGCGCTGCCTGAACGAAGTCGCCGTAGCGATCGCACGTCCCATCAACGATCACGATTTCGTTGATGCCGACTGACCGGAGCGACGATTCGCCAGCGGAATGGATGATGGTGTCCATGATTTGAAGACCTCGAGAATGTTGAACTGGCGGGGGGAAACTGGCGGGGGGAAACTGGACAGGAAGTTGAACCACTGTTGTCGCTGAATCAACGCGAGGCAGAGGACCTGGACCACGGCATCAACGGCCGGGCACCTACTAAACTGCCCACCATGGGGCGAGCGACGGAGATAACCGAGGGCTCGAGATCACTCACGAGCAGCGGCACGACGGCCTTTGAGTTGGAGAAGAGCTCACGTGTCGAAGCCGCACCACGAACCTCAGGCGTCGAGCGTGAAGCGACCGGACCGATGACTGAACCGCCGGACCGACTCGCCAGCGTCGGCGATCCGACCGAGGGAGCCGGCTTCAAATCGTTTGACGCCACCAGCGTTTCCACAAGGCCGGCCACATCCTCACGGGGCCCAAAATCTCCGGCGAAAACGCCTGTCGCAGAAGCGGTCATCAAAAAGCCGCTCACGAACGTCGCGACGATCCACCGCGTCTGCTGAGAGAATAGGGATTGCATAGGGCACCTGATGGAGATGAGAGTGAATCGGACCTAAGCCGCCGTCGGTGGCGACGGCAAACAGACCGACATACGTTCAGCCGGCGATCACCAAGGCGACCGCCGACAAGGCAAGCAGGCAACTGACGAGCAGCGATGAAGTGATCTGGGCAGACCGACGGCGGGACTGGGAAGCGTGACTGTTCACGATGATTGCCCTTTCGATGAAAGAACCCCGGAAAAAACTTGGAGCAATCTATTCACGTTCAGACGAGCGATACGATCGACAGGAACACGGCAATCGGCAGGACGCAGAGCAGCACGTCTGCCTGGGTCAGAGCCCAGCACGCCTTCGCTGCGCAGGCCGGAGAATCAACCGAAAGGGAATGGTTCATGAGCGAACTCCTTGCAACGTCACCAGTAGCCGACGGAAAGCAACGAATGTCGAGAGGCGGTCCGTCAGTTCCGCCGCCCACGCACATCTGCGAGGTCGGAGATCTAGTTGGGCCACCCCCACATCTCTGGAAGACATGCACGTGCCATGCCAACTCGCGGCACGGCACGTCAAAAAAAGGGGGTGGTGGAGAAATGTGCTTGAAAAAAAGCTTTTTTCCCTGCTCGTTCGGGAAACCAATGGAGGCGGCGGCAGCGACCGCCCGGGGCGCGCTGGAGCGAATCGCTCCAGCGCCTGGTCTCTGGCGACCAGGGGGTGGAGCGAATCGCTCCACCCCCTGGTCCGCTCAACCACTCGCGTCGGGGAGGGGAAACCGGTTGAGGGAGGCGAGGGGGTCGGCGAACGCTCGAGGAGCGTCGGGCCGCCGCGGCGATAGAGCGACGAGACTTTTGCCGCCCCCGAACCAACGCTCCACGTCAGCCAGACCCGCTCTACGCCTGCTGTAGAACGGCGTGGACGACGTCGTCCGGCACGCCGTCCACGAGTTCTACGTGCCCGATCCGGCTGGGAAGCACGAACCTCAGTTTCCCGCCCACCGTCTTCTTGTCTCGGCCCATGATCGCGATCAGCGGTGCGGCGTCGTGGAGGCCCGCGGGCGGCGCGACGGGGAGCTGAAGCAGGCGGAGCAACGCGTCCTGACGGGCTACGACGTCGTGCGAGAGCCTGCCCAGCCGTTCCGCAAGACGGGCGGCCCGTGCCATGCCGATGGCCACCGCTTCACCATGCAGGAGCGTGCCAAACCCAGCCGCCGTCTCGTAGGCGTGCGCAAAGGTGTGGCCGTAGTTGAGCGCGGCCCGCAGCCCCGATATTTCCCGCTCGTCGCGTCCGACGACGTCGGCTTTGATGGCGGCCGACCGCTCAACAGCATGCGTGAGGGCGGCTGATTCCCGAGCCAATATGGCCGCCGCATGCTCCTCGAGCCAGGCGAAAAACGCGGCATCGATGATCATTCCGTACTTCACCACCTCGGCAAGCCCGCTGATAAACTCCCGTGGCGGCAGCGTTGCCAGCGTGTCGATGTCGGCGACAACCCCACGGGGCTGCCAGAACACCCCCACTAGATTTTTGCCCGATTCGAGATTGATCCCTGTTTTCCCGCCGATGGCGCTGTCGACTTGGGCCACGAGCGTGGTCGGCACCTGCCAGACGGATAGACCGCGGGCGAACGTGGCAGCCACAAACCCGGCGAGGTCTCCGACCACGCCACCACCCACGGCGACGACGTGGGTGTCGCGATCGACGGCCTGCCGGGCGAACTCGTTCCAGAGGCAGCCCGCGGCATCGATCGATTTTGACGCTTCTCCGGACGGCACCTCGAGAAGGGCGGCGTCGACACCGGCGGTTACGAGCGAGGCGAGGACCTGGGCTGCATGGGTCGTGACCACCGCCGCGTCGCTGACAACGACCGCGCGCCGGCCCCCGGCATCGCGAACCAGCCCACCGATCGAACGGAGTGTTCCGCCGCCGCAGACGATGTCATACGAGCGGTCGTTCGCGAGATCTGAGGCCGCGGCGGTGCCGGGCAAATGAACGCGGATCGTGGTCACGGTCAGGCGACGCTCACGCGGTCGATATCCGCGGCCGTCACGGTGATGACCCGCGCAAAGCCGGTGTGTTGTCGGAGGTAATCGAGGTCGGCTGCCTCGCGGGGGCTGGCGTGTAGCAGGGTCTCGACGCGTGCCTTGTCGGCCTCGGACCAGTCCTCATAGGCGTTCGGCCAGACGATGTGGTTCTCCACGACAAGGGCTTCTCGATACGGGTCGAAGGCGTTGGCCATGCGGGCGTCTCCGGTCGCGAAGAAGGGCCTGAAATGCTGCGGAAGTCTTGAGTCGGCAGACCCTTGGGAGTCCGAGTATACAGTGGGCTTTGACGCCGCGACGCTGGAGCCACCAACGTGATGACCGCCGCCTCCCGCCCGCCCGCAGCTGCCGACAAGAGTGGCCCGGGGACTACCCTTGTGATCGGCCTCCTCACGCTCGCCGTCGCGCTGGCCGCATTCGCCGTGTGGTTTCAATGGAATCAGACGCGGCAGTGCCTGGGCTTCTATGGTGCTGAAGCCGCCCGCAGTATCCAAGGGGCGCCGCGGGTGGAACTCTGGCAGCTTGCGGTCGATCCGGTGACGGGCCGCCTTGTTGCCGTCGACCGGCGGGATGTGTCGCGGGCGCCGGGGTTGGTGCACCTGCGCCGCGGGCTGGTGGAGGACGCCAACTTTACGTGGCCGACACCAGACGGAAATCGTCGGCCGGCCGATGCCTGGGACCACGCGCTGGCTTTTTTCGACACTGCGGACAGCCAGCGGCCGACAACGCTGGTGGCGATCGACCTCGATGCCGAGGGCTGGCTGACGGTGGCGGGCCGGCCCGGCCGCGTTGCCTTGGGGCGGCTTCACAAGGGGCTGCGGACCTGGATCGAGGCCACGAGGCACCAACTGCCCTGATGCTGGATCGCATCAGCTGTGGAGCGGGGCGGGGTGCTACCCGCATTCCCCGCGGTTGTGCTTGGGGCTTCCTGACGGGAGGCAAGCCGCACGGATGATCGAACCGATTCTTGATCGTGAGGAGCCGGTCGGGGGCACGCGCAGACGCCGGGGAATCTTTGCGACTCACGAGATATTCCCCAGTCGGCCACCCGAGCATCCTGTAGCAAAATCCTCCGGCGGCGAGCATGTCACCGCCGGTGAACCAATCCGGTATCAAATCGATGCTTCCCGGATTCCCCGCGCTTGCGCTTGGGACTTCCTGACGGGAGGTGAGGGGGTCGGCGAACGCTCGAGGAGCCTGGGGCGTATCCTCGCCCCAGCCACAATCCGCAGGACCGCGCAGCAGCGACTTTTGTCGCCCCCGAGCCGGCGATCCACGTAAGTCGAATGCGCTCTCGGGGCGGATGGGAGTCGATTGGGCTAAAACCCGGGCTGAAATCGGGCTTTGAGGGGGTGGCTGCCGCCCCCTATCCTCCCACTCTGCTCGCGGCGGGCATTTCCGGGCACTTCGCGGGCATAAGGAAACTACTCATGCGGTCGATCGCCGTGGCCAACCAAAAGGGTGGAGTCGGCAAGACCACCACATCGGTGAACCTCGCGGTCGCGCTGTCACGGGCCGGCAGGCACGTCTGTCTGATCGACCTCGATCCGCAGGCGCACGCGACGCTGCACGTGGGCGTGACATCGGGAGCCCATGGGCCGACCGTCTTCGATGTGCTCACGGCCGATCAGCCGCTCGCCGCAGCCTGCGTTTCCGTGAGCGACACGCTCTCGGTGGTGCCGGCTCACATTGACCTCTCGGCCGCGGAACTGGCGCTCGCGGGGAAGTCGGGCCGCGAATCGATCCTGCGAAGTCGCATGGCAGCCGACCCACGATTTCAGGCCGGCGCGGCTGGGGCCGGTCTGGCTGGCCCGGCGTTCGACTATGTCATCGTCGACTGTCCGCCCTCACTCGGGCTCCTCTCACTCAACGCCATGGCGGCGGTGGGCGAGGTGCTCCTGCCGCTCCAGCCGCATTTTCTTGCCCTGCACGGCCTGAGCAAGCTGCTGGAAACAATCGAACTCGTGTCGGAGCGAGTGAATCCCAGGCTCCGGCTGCTCGGAGTCGTGCTCTGCATGCACGAGGCGGCGACCCGCTTGGCCGGCGAGATCGGCAGGGACGTCGATGCATTCTTCGCGGCGGGAAGTGGTGCTCACCCGGCCTGGGGCTGCGGAAAACTGTTCGCCACCAAAATCCGCCGCAACATCCGCCTGGCCGAGGCGCCGAGTTTCGGGCAATCGATCTTCGACTACGCCCCCGAGTCTCACGGGGCGGAAGACTACGCCGCACTGGCGGCGGAAGTTGATCAGGCCGCGGCAGTTGTGCGGGAGGGTGTCCGGCGGGTGGCCTGAATCGCGATTGCGGCGGCAGCGTCTGCGTCGCAGCGGCGGGCAGGGTCAGGGCCGTAGAGTTCCGGCATCCACCAGTACAACGACTCACAGGGATCCATGCCCGCCAGGATTCCCGTGCCGTCGAAGTCCTCCGCCGAGACGAATGGGGAAGTGCGGCTCGGCTGAGACGGTGCCTCTGCAGCCCAGGCGGGCAATCTCGTGGGCAGCGGCGGCTGGAGTGGATTCTTTTGCAGCATGTCGTGGAACCAAGTGGCCTGAGGTGCCAAGCCGCCACTGGAAGTGTCTGTCGGACGGGGTGGACGGTGGAGACCAGTTTTCCAGTGCGACGAATAACCCTATCGATAGTGTTGCTTGGGGTATCTGGGCAATCAAGGAAAGTTCGGCGTTGATGGCTGTGCATGGGCTTTTCCGCAAAAAAAGCCGATGGATGACTATGCTGAAGCCCTCGAGCATCGCGGCCCGGCGGGGATGGCGAGTCTGTATGTCGACCTTTTGTGAATCCGCCCGGGGTGGCCCGCAGTCGCGTCCCGTTGCTCCCGGCAGCGCTGCCGTTGCCATCCTCTGCCTCGTGCTTGTGCATGCCGCGGCCCGCGCGGCCGCCGCCGACCCGGAGGGATTCCGCCGTCTGGCATCCGGGGTGCTCACAGTCATCGCTCCCGATCGAGCCACAGACAACGCCCTTGTGCGGGCTGATCTTCTGGAGGTCACGGAAGGGCAGGCCGACCTGCAGTGGACGCCGAAGGTGGCGGCTGCCAACACGACGTTCGTGGAGCGGGCGCGAGGCCGCGAATATCCCCGTGATATCTGGTGCCTCGAGTTTGCGTTTAAGCCCCCGCGCATGCTGGACGTCGACGTGCCAGAGGCCGATCTCCGCATGCAGCGAAAGCGGATCTGGTATCTCCTCTATCGCGTGAAAAACGTCGGTGGCCACCGGATGGTGATGGGGAAGGGGGAGCAAGGCGACGTTGATTCCGCGCTTCGCGAGACGGAGTCGTTCGAGAAGCCCGTGCGGTTCCTGCCCCACTTCGTGCTCGAAAGTCTCGAGTCGGTGGAAGATGGCGAGGGGCTCGCTTCCTATCGCGGGTATCTCGACCGGCTCGTGCCCTCCGCCATGAACGCGATCCGCCTCCGCGAGGATCCGAAGCGGAGGCTGCTCGACAGCACCGAGATGTCTGCCTCCGACATGGCTCCGGGCGAGGAGCGGTGGGGCGTGGCCATCTGGGAGGATGTCGACCCGCGAATCGACTTTTTCTCGATTTACGTCCGTGGCCTGACCAATGCGATCCGCTGGCGGCAGAAGCCCGGGACGGTGATCAAGCCGGATGATCTCCCGGGGAGTCACATCGAGGAAACACTCGAGAGTCTGCGGCTCGATTTCTGGCGGCCAGGTGACGCCCGTGTCGAGGGCGACCGGGAGATGAGCGTCGGCTTCGCGGGAATGTTCGAGCGGATGACGCTCGGGGGCAGACTGATCGCCGCGGTCGGCTGGCCGGGCTATTCGAAATCGCAGCCCGTCGCCGGTCTCGATGCCCTGGGGCTCGGCTGGGCGGACCTCTTGGGGCCCGAGGGTGGCGGTGGCGCGGCAAGCCTCAAACCGCTCGAAGTGGTGCTCCGAGCGGCGGCCGACCTCAAGCCGCCTGCGGATCCCATCGTGGCGCTGCGGCAGCTAGTTGGTGATCTGGGCGTGGTGGCGGTTGAGGAACTCGCCGCCGCGGCGGCCGGACCGGTCGACGCAGCACAGGAACAAAAGCGTCGCGCTGCCCTCCAAGCCATCGGCCTGACCCCCGAAGCCGTGGCCAAGAAACCGCTTGAGTCGCTGGCCACGGTCGTGCGGATGCTGGAGGAGAAGCCCGACGTCGATGCGCGGCGAGCCGCCGCGGCAGAGGCGTTTGGGACGGCGGCGCGGCGGATCGAGTGGCTTAACGACGCGGTGGCGAAGGCTCGGGCGCTGGCGACGCTGCGGACGATCGACGCCGATCGTGCGGCGATCGGCGGGAGCGACGCGCTGGCGGCGATCGACGCGCTGCGGCCAGCCTTCGAGGGCCTCGACGCAGCCGAGGTGAAGCGTATCGCCGAGGACTTGAGCACGAAGACGGAAGAGAGTGGGGCCCGCAGGGAGAAGCTGTTGGCACTCGAGGACGAGGCCCGCGCGAAGGCTGTCACCGCCCTGATCCTCAGCGGGCTGTTCGGTGCCCGCGGCCCCGACCTCTACGCGGCAGCCGTGGCTGTGCACGAGGGCATTGACCACGCCTGGGTTTTCCGATACGAAAACGGATTCGGAGCCTTGTGAAAGGCCCAGGATGGCCCCTCGTGCAGCCGCGGCGAGCGTCCCGGCCGCTTTGACAGTAGACTACGTGGTGCCGATTATCCGGCCGGGAGACGAGAGCAATGGCACATAAAAAAGGTCAGGGTTCCAGCCGCAACGGTCGGGATTCCAAAGCCCAACGGCGGGGCGTGAAGAAATTCGGTGGCGAGAAGGTGCAGGCCGGAAACATTCTGGTTCGCCAGGTCGGCACGAAGTTTCACCCAGGCTCCAACGTCGGCATGGGCACCGATTACACGCTCTTCGCCCTCTCCGACGGCGTGGTGATGTTTGATCGGGAAGGCCGCCGTGTGAACATTGTGGCCCAAGCCTCGGCCTGACCTGTAGGTGCGGTAACGTTCGTCCGGTGACTTTCTGAAGGTGCCGGCGTGTTCGTGGACCGCGTGCAGATCGAAGTGGCCGCCGGGAATGGTGGCCAAGGCATGTGTAGTTTCCGGCGCGAGAAATACGTGCCGCTTGGCGGGCCCGCTGGCGGTGACGGCGGTGACGGCGGGAGCGTCATTCTCCGTGCCGAGCCGGGAGTCGACTCGCTCGCAGCACTCGCCCACCGCAAGCAGTGGCGGGCTCAGCATGGCGCCGCGGGCGGCTCTTCCAACTGCCATGGACGCAACGCGGGGGATCTGACGCTGCTCGTACCCCCGGGCACGATCGTGATTGACGAGGCCAGCGGCCTTGCCCTCAAGGACCTCGCGGCGCCGGGCGACTGGATCGTGGCGGCGAAAGGGGGGGGCGGCGGCTGGGGCAACGCGCACTTCAAGTCGTCGACCAACCGCGCGCCCCGCGAAACGACGCCGGGTGAGAAGGGGGAGTCTCGTCGGCTGCTGCTGGAACTCAAGGTCATCGCCGACGTGGGGCTCGTGGGCAAGCCAAACGCGGGTAAAAGCACGCTTCTCTCGCGCTTGTCACGAGCTAGGCCCGAGATCGCCGATTACGCCTTCACGACGAAGACGCCGATCCTGGGAATCGTCGCGATCTCGCGGGACAGGAGCTTCGTGCTCGCCGACCTACCGGGCCTCATCGAGGGGGCGCACGCGGGCATCGGCCTAGGACACGAGTTCCTCCGACACGTGGAACGGGCCGGGATTCTCGTGCACCTCGTGGAACCGATGCCCGTTGACGGGAGCGATCCCCTGGCGAACTACCGGGCGATTCGCGACGAACTGGTGCTCTACGACGAGTCGCTCGGAGAGCGGCCCGAGATCGTCGTGATGAGCAAGAGCGAACTGCCGGATGCCGACGCGATCCGCGCAGAGTTCGCCCGCGAGATCGGCCGCGACGTGATCGGCGTCAGCGCCGTGACAGGGCAGGGGCTCGACACGCTCCTACGGGCGGTCGTCGTCGAACTCGACCACCGGAGGCAGCCGTCATGACGGCGAGCGGCGAGACGATCGTGGTGGCCGACGTGGGGAACACTCGCATCAAAATGGCCGTGGTGGTCGACGAACCCGGTCGGACGGCGGCATGGCCGGCGGTGACGGGCCGCCAGGACCTCATCAGTCGGGAGTTTCGCCCGTCGAACCTCCAGAACTGGCTCGACCGGGTCGCGCCGGGATCGGCTCTGATCCTCGTGGCGAGCGTGCACGACGCCGCCGCCGCACGGCTGGAGGCCGCCGTCGCGGAGGTGTCGGTCACGCGGCACCGCCCGATCCGTCAGCGGCGGGTCGTCCGAGAACACCTGCCGCTCGTGGTCGATGTCGATGAGCCGAGTCGCGTGGGGATCGACCGACTCGCGGCGGCGGCGGCGGCGGCGGCCGCCAAGGCTCCCGACTGTCCGGCCATTATCGTCGACTGCGGCACCGCCACGACCGTGGATCTTGTGTCAATCGACGGCCGGTTCCTCGGCGGGGCCATTCTCCCCGGTCCCGAACTCCTCTCGCGTGCCCTCGCCGAGGGCACGAGCCGGCTGCCCGCGGTTGCCGAGCTCGACCATGGCACGTTTCCGGTGATGCCCGGTCGTTCCACCCAGACGGCGATCGCCGCCGGCATCGGCTTCGGGATGCGAGGGGCCGTGTCGCGGCTCGTCGCCGAGGCGGCAGCGGTTCTCGGCGGCCGGCCCGAGGTATTTTTGACGGGCGGCTCCCGTGGGATCGTCCGCGACGCGCTCCCGGGCGCAATCGAGAGCCCCGACCTCGTCCTGCACGGCATCGCTCTGGCCGTTCGAACGCTACAATCGAAGTCATGACCATGCCGCTCACGGAACCAACGACCGCCTCCGCCGACCGCGCTAAGGAGCTCGCACTCGCCGCCGCACGGTTGGCCGAGGAGATGCGGGGCATCGATGTGCGGGTGCTTGATCTTCGGAAGATTACGCCTGTTTTCGACTACTTTGTGATCGCCACTGGATCGAGCCGGCGGCAGATGCATGCCATGGCCGACGAGATAGAGACCGTGCTCAAGAAGGAGCTCAAGGACCGTAAACGGGGGGGCGAGGGCTACGAAGAAGGCCGCTGGATCGTCCTCGACTACGGGAACGTGATGGTGCACCTCTTCGACGCCGAGGCCCGCGAATACTGGGACCTCGAGCACCTCTGGAGCGATGCCGTGCCTGTGCCCGTGCCCGCCGCCGGGGCTGCGACACGATGATGGCGGACGATGGCCCATCGGCCCGGGTCAACTTCCGGTCCGCACTGCGAGCCGCGTTTCGCGCAGCGCTGGAGTCGCTCGCGGCCGACGGCGGCGTGGCGATCGCGGCCCACGAGATGCCCGGGCTGCTCGAGCAGGTCCGCGAGACGGCCGACGCCAAGTTTGGTGACTACTCCGGCACGATGGCGATGGCACTGGCCAAGCGGGCCGGGAAAAAGCCGCGCGACGTGGCGGTCGAGATCATTCGCCGGCTGGAGGCGGCTCCGGGATACGGCACGCTGTTCCAGCCGCCAGGCGACCCGGTTGGTCCGGGATTTATCAATGTCCGCGTGCAGGATTCCGCCCTCGCCGCCGCGGTTGGCCGGGCGGTGGCCGACGAGCGGCTGGGCGTGGCGCTGGTTGTGAAGCCGAGAACGGTCGTCGTCGACTTCAGTTCTCCCAACGTCGCCAAACCGATGCACGTGGGTCATATCCGCTCGACCGTGATTGGCGACGCAATCGCGAGGATTCTGCGATTCCGGGGTCATCACGTGATCACCGACAACCACCTTGGGGACTGGGGCACGCAGTTTGGAATGATCCTCTGGGGCTGGAAGCATTGCCGCGACGACGCGGCCTTCGCTGCCGATCCCACGGCCGAACTGGGCCGGCTCTACAGGCTTGTGCGGAAGGTGGCGGATGCGAAGCCCGAAGAGTTGGCTGCTGACCCGGCCGCCGGGGCCCTCGCCGCGCAGCATCCGGCCGCCGGCAGCGAGGTGCTCGCGGAGACGGCAAAGCTCCACGAGGGCGACCCGGAGAACCGAGCCCTGTGGGAGCGGTTCATGCCGGTCTGCCGCGGCGAGATCGACCGCATCTACCGCCGGCTGCATGTGACGTTTGACCACACGCTCGGCGAGAGCTTTTTTCAGCCGCTGCTGGCGGCGACGGTGGACGACCTGGTGGCGAAGGGCCTTGCCCGGGAGAGCAGAGGGGCGATCGGGATCTTCCTGGGCGGCGAGGACGATCCACCGCTCCTCATACGCAAGGCCGACGGCGCGTTTCTCTATGCCACGACCGATCTGGCCACGATCCAGTGGCGGCTGGAGCACTGGAAGCCCGACCGGATGCTCTACGTGGTCGATCATCGGCAGAGCCAGCACTTCGAGCAGGTCTTTGAGGCGGCCCGCCGCTGGGGCGTGGATGGCGTCGCCGACGTGGACCTCGTACATGTCGCCTTCGGCACGGTGCTCGGCGAGGACGGCAAGCCTTTCAAGACACGGGCCGGCGACACGGTGGGCCTCGAGGCGCTGCTCGACGAGGGTGTCGACCGGGCCGCCGCCGTGGTCGGCACGGACGACGAAGGTCGGGCCGGAATGACGGCCGAGGATCGCCGGCACGTCGCCGAGACGGTGGGCATCGGGGCCATCAAATACGCCGATCTCTCGCAGAACCGCACGACCGACTACGTCTTCA
Source organism: Planctomicrobium piriforme (assembly GCA_945869735.1). Classification (GTDB taxonomy): domain Bacteria; phylum Planctomycetota; class Planctomycetia; order Pirellulales; family UBA1268; genus QWPN01. The sequence goes on along the minus strand of CAMBPQ010000002.1, from coordinate 54,522 downwards.
GTTTCGACAAGATGCTGCAGCTCACCGGCAACACCGCGGCTTACATGCAATACGCCGTGGCCCGCGTGGAGGGGATCTTCACGAAGGGGGCGGTCGACCGCGGCCAACTGCGTCGGGACTGCCGCGGCGTGCTGGTGTCTGACCCCAAGGAGCGGGCGCTGGCCCTGGAACTGCTGCGGTTCGGCGAGGCCCTGGAGGACGTCGAAGCCGACTCGCGGCCCAACGTGCTCACGGCCTGGCTCTACGATCTCGCCGGCTGCTATTCGACGTTTTACGACGCGCTCCCGGTGCTCAAGGCCGAGGGGGCCGACCGCGACAGCAGGCTTGCAGTTTGCGACCTCACGGGCCGCGTCCTCCGCCGAGGCCTCGAACTGCTCGGCATCGGCACTGTCGAGAAGATGTGATGGCACGCACGATCGAAAACATCCGCAACATCGGCATTGTCGCCCACATCGACGCCGGCAAGACCACGCTGACGGAGCGGATGCTCTTTTTCACGAAGACGAGCCACCGGCTCGGCGAGGTGGATCGCGGCACCACGATCACCGACTTCGATCCCGAGGAGCAGGAGCGGGGGATCACGATCTATTCCGCGGCCGTGTCGTTCCAGTGGAAGAACGTGACCGTCAACCTGATCGACACGCCCGGCCACGTCGATTTCACGGCCGAGGTGGAGCGCAGCCTCCGCGTGCTCGACGGGGCGGTGGTGGTGTTCAGTGCCCGCGAAGGGGTCGAAGCCCAGAGCGAGACGGTCTGGCGGCAGGCCGACAAATACGGCGTGCCCCGGCTCGCGCTCGTCAACAAGCTCGATCGTGAGGGGGCCGACTTCTTCGGCACCGTCGGCCAGATCGAGAAGCGGTTGGGGGCGAAGCCGCTGATCCTCCACCTCCCGCAGGGCCTCGGGCCGCCCCACGTGAAGGATCCGTTCCGCGGGATCATCGATCTGGTCGAGATGAAACTGCTGAGCTTCCCACCCAAGGACGAGGCGCTCGCCGGTGGCGAGGCGCTCACGAAGGTCACGGCCGCGCCGATTCCGGAGGAACTCGCCGACGAGGCGGCCCTCTACCGCGAGCAACTCGTCGCCACGCTCTTCGACTTTTCCGACGAGATCGCGGAGCTGGCGATGCAGGAGGCGGCGATTCCCGCCGACCTCATGCGGAAGGCAATCCGTCAGGCCACGATTCAAAGGAAGGTCGTGCCGATCCTGGCCGGCTCCGCCCTCGACTGCATCGGGGTCCAGCCGGTGCTCGACGCCGTGGCCTGGTACCTGCCGAGTCCGGCCGACGTGCCGCCGGTGGAGGGCCTTGATCCGACGGCCAAGACGCCCACCACGATCGTGCGAGGCACCGATCCGAAGGCCCCGTTTTGCGGCCTTGTGTTCAAGATCATCGCCGAGAAGCATGGCGACCTGTACTTCGTCCGCGTCTATTCGGGCACCCTCAAGGCGGGCAGCAGGGCCTGGAACCCGCTCAAGCAGAAGAAGGAAAACATCGCCCAGCTCTGGCACGTGCAGGCCGATCGCCGCGAGCAGATCGACGAGGCATTCGCGGGCGATATCGTGGGGGTGATCGGCCCGCGAGCGAGCGTCACGGGCGACACGCTCTGCGACGCAAACGCTCCCGTCGTGCTGGAGGCGATCACGTTCCCCGAGACCGTGATCTCGATGGCGATCGAGCCCGAAACGAGCCTCGAGCGGAAGAAACTCGCCGAGACGCTCGAGATGATGAAGCGGCAGGATCCGACCTTCCGGGCTGTCGAGAGCGACGAGACGGGGCAGACCTTGATTTCAGGCATGGGCGAGCTCCATCTGGAAGTCATCCGGCACCGACTGGAGCGGGATTTCAAGCTCAAGTGTCGAGTCCACAAGCCACGGGTGAGCTACAAGGAGACGCTCGGCAGGGAGGTTCGCGTGAGCGGCGAGTCCAACCGCCAGGTGGCCGGCCAGACGCTCGTGGCCACGGTCACGCTCGCGGCCGAGCCCACCGCGGATCAAGCGCCGGTGACGGTCGAGCAGGGCTGGTTCCCCGAGAGCGAAACACTCCTCGCCATCGCCGCGACGATGACGCAGAGCGTCCGCGAATCTGCGGAGCGAGGTGGCCTCAAGGGCTGCCCCCTGTGGGGTGTGCGGATTGTGGTCGTCGAGAGCCCGATCCCCGAGCCGCCCCCTTCTGACATCGCCATCCGGATCGCCGCAGCCGACGCGATCGAAAACATGCTCGCCAAGTCCGGCACTGTGCTCCTGGAGCCGGTGATGCGGGTCGAGGTGACGGTGCCCGAGGAGCACCTGGGCGACGTGATTAACGACCTCCAGCAGCGGCGGGCGATCATCACGGCCACCGAGATCCGCGGTGGTGCCACCGTGCTCACGGCGGAAGCCCCCTTGGCGAGCATGTTTGGCTACTCGGCCGCCGTGCGGAGCGTGAGCCAGGGGCGGGCGAGTTTTACGATGGCGCCCCTGAAATACGGTCCAGCCCCGGCGGAAACGGCCGATGCGTTCATGTAAGAGGCGGCTGGTGGGGTGGCGGGCCGGATTCCCCGCGCTCGCGATGGGGGCTTCCTGTTCTCAGCAAGCCCGGAGCGCGAGCGATGGGAAAACGGGTGGCAATCGCGTGCGTGGTGCGGAACGGAATGGGGTGGTGGGCGTCGCGGGCATTTCAGGGGGCGAGTTCCCGTAAAGTACGGCGAAAAACCCCGTGTGTTGACACTGCCCGGGGGCGACTTTAGATTTCGGAGCTCGATCGCTGCGATGTCCCAGCCCCCCGGGCAGGAGAATGACGTTGCAGGGAGCCCTTTCCCAAGGGTTTTCCAGGCGTTGGCGGCATGCGTGCCGCTGGCGATGTGCGGTTGGACGTCTTCCGGTTCGTCTTCGTCGTTTGGATTCATTGGAGTTGCCCTGTGGCCGGTCCGACACAAGAGATTATCCGCATTCGCATGGAGGCCTACGACCATGCCGTGCTCGACCAGAGCGCGGCTGAGATCGTCGACACGGCCAAGCGGACAAACTCTGAGGTGCACGGCCCCATTCCGCTGCCGACGCGGATCGAACGGTACACCGTGCTCTCCAGCCCCCACGTCGACAAAAAGGCTCGGCAGCAGTTCGAGATTCGAACACACAAGCGGGTGATTGACATCGTCCAGGCCACGGCCAAGACGATCGAGGCACTCAATAAGTTGAGTCTCCCTGCGGGAGTCGACATCAAGATTAAGGCTTCGTCCAGGTAGGTTCCGTCCAGTTAGGTTCTGTCCAGTTAGGTTCTGTCGGGGCAGCGGCCGCGACGGGTTCGTGGAACAAGGATTCATCACAGGAGCGCACGACACGGCATGCTTGGAAGGCGTTGCGGGTAAGGTCGGGGACAAATGTCCCTGGTGCTCCCGCAGCCAACGGCTTCGAGCGTGAATACGAGGCACGGCACCGCTGCAGTCGCTCATGGCGTCTGCGGACATGGCTCGTGTCGCGACGGCGATCATCATGGCTGCATTGACAAAGACACCCGAGAAAAAAGGCCGCAAGGGCCTGCTGGGCCGCAAGGTCGGAATGACCCAGATTTTCGACGCCAATGGCACTGTGGTTCCCGTGACCGTGATCGAAGCCGGGCCGTGTCCCGTGATGACTGTCCGTTCGTCCGATCGCGACGGTTATGCGGCCGTGCAGATCGGGTTTCTCGACAAGCCCCGCCGGTTGGCCAGCAAGAGCATTCGTGGCCAGGTCGCCAAACTCGACAGTCGGCGGGCCAAGCGGCGGGCCGAGGGTGGCGTGCCTGTTGTTCCAAAAGCCGATTGCGAGCCACAGCGGTTCGTTCGTGAACTTCGCGGCACGTATGAAGGTGCGGAGGTCGGTCAGGTGTTGACCGTCGACCTTTTTGAGGGCGTCGAGTTCGTTGACGTCACCGGCACCACCAAGGGCCGGGGCACCGCCGGCGTCATGAAGCGTCATGGTTTCAAAGGCCAGCGGGCGAGCCACGGCGTGAAGAAGGTGCACCGCCATCAGGGCGGTACGGGCATGAACACATCGCCGGGGCGTGTGTTCAAGGGCAAGCGAATGGCCGGCCGCTACGGCAATGAGCGTTCGACGATGCGGAACGTGAAACTTGTCCGTATCGACAAGGAGCAAAACCTGCTTCTTGTTCGTGGGGCCGTGCCGGGCCCGAATGGTTCGTACGTCACCGTGATGCAGACCAACAAGATCCGACGGGTCGGTACCCCAGCGGCCACGGCCGGCAAGAAGAAGGCTGGTGGCAAGTGAACATCGCCGTCTACGACATTTCTGGTAATCAGGTTGGGTCTTACGAGATCGACCCTTCGGAAATCGCTCCTCGTGTGAGCAAGCAGTTGCTGCACGACGCCGTCGTCATGTACCAGGCCAATCAGCGGCAGGGCACGCAAAAGACCAAGACTCGTGGAGAGGTCGCCGGGTCGACACGGAAGCTTTATAAACAGAAGGGTACGGGTAACGCTCGTGCCGGCGGTCGGCGCAGCGGCACGCGGCGTGGCGGTGGTCACATCTTCGCCAAGCGGCCTCGCGATTTCGGCTGGCGCATGCCCCGCAAGGCTCTGCAGCAGGCCACTCGCATGGCCCTCGCTTCGCGGATTGCCGACGACGAAGTCAAGCTCATCGACTCGATTTCCATCGCTGCCCCGAAGACCGCCATCGTGGCGGGCATGCTCAAGAAACTTGGGCTCGGCGAGAAAACGGTGCTCGTCGCGCCCGAAAAGCACGACGCCAACTTCTGGAAGAGTGCCCGCAACATCGAAGGGTTGTCGGTGGCCCCTGTGGCCGAACTGAATGCATGGTCGATCCTTCGGCCTCGTTCGATCGTCATGACAAAGGCCGCAATCGACGCCTTCCGTGCCTCAGCAGTGGCTGCCAACAACCCAGCTGCCGGTGCCAAGAAGAAGGTCTTCGCGAAGCCCGCAAAGGCTGCCAAGCCCGCGGCGAAGAAGTCGCTAGGCAGTGCCTCGAAGAAGGAGACGAAGTAGGCCATGTCAGTGCCCATCGCTCCCCTCCCGGCTTTTTCGCCCCGCCTTGCGCCCCATCAGGTGATCCTGCGTCCCCTCGTCACCGAGAAGGGCATGCATCGCGCGAATCGCCACAACGCGTACTCCTTCGAGGTGGTCAAAGAGGCCAATAAGGCCGACATCCGCCGCGCCGTCGAGGAAATGTTCAACGTCAGGGTCGAGAAGGTGGCCGTGCAAAACCGCATCGGCAAGATGCGTCGCAGTCGGGTTCGCCGCACCAGCACGAAGGCCTGGAAGAAGGCTGTCGTGACGCTCAAGCCCGAGTTCAAGATCAACCTGTTCTAGCCTGTAGCACCGCACTCCTCGAGCACGACACGATCCCATGGGTATCCGCAGCTACAACCCGACGAGTCCCGGTCGCCGCGGCGCGAGCGTTTCTGACTTTGCTGAGCTCACGCCGGGTGCCGGTGCGCCGAAGGGGCTTCGCGTCCGCAAGCACAAGAAGGGCGGCCGCAACAATCAGGGCAAGATTACCGCGCGTCACCGTGGCGGTGGCCACATGCAGCACTATCGGCTGATCGACTTCCGTCGCAACAAGGACGGCGTGCCGGGCAACGTGCACTCGATTCAGTACGATCCCAACCGCACATGCCGGGTCGCCCTCCTGCACTATGCCGACGGCGAAAAGCGTTTCATTCTCGCGCCCGAGGGCCTCGTCGTCGGTGCCACGCTGATGAGCGGCGAATCATCACCGCCGGAGGTTGGCAACTGTCTCCCGATGTCGGCGATTCCCCTGGGGATGCAGATCCACAACATCGAGTTGCAGGCGGGCCGCGGCGGCCGGCTGTGCCGTTCCGCTGGCTCGTCGGCGGTCTTGGTGGCACGCGAGGCTCAGTGGGCTCAGATCACGCTGCCGTCCGGCGAAATCCGCCGCGTACCGGCGGCGTGCCGGGCGACGATCGGATCGATCGGAAACTCGGAGCACATGAATGTTCGCCTTGGGAAGGCTGGACGGTCACGCTGGATGGGCATTCGCCCGCACGTCCGCGGCACGGCGATGAATCCCGTCGACCATCCCCACGGCGGTGGTGAAGGCCGTACCAAGGGTGGTCGGCACCCCGTCAGTCCGACGGGAAAGAGTGCGAAGGGCGGCGGGACGCGAAAGCCCCGCAAGGCGTCGAGTACGGCGATCATTCGTCGGCGGAAGAGCCGCCGTTACGGCCAGTTGAAGCTGAGGTAATCATGGGACGCAGTGCAAAAAAGGGGCCGTATGTCGACCCCCGTGTGTTCGAAAAGGTTGAAGCGCAGCTTGCCAGTGGCAAGCGCGACCCGATCAAGACGTGGTCGCGGTCGTGCACGATCGTTCCCGAGTTCATCGGGCTGACGTTCATGGTGCACAACGGCAAGCAGCATGTGAAGGTGATGATCAGCGAGGACATGGTCGGCCATAAACTCGGTGAGTTTTCGCCGACGCGGACGTTCCGCGGGCACGGCGGCAAGGTGAAGGAGGCGGCTCCCCCGGGTAAATAACCCGTGGTGACCAAGGTGATTCATGCCCTACTCAGCCACCCACAAATACGCCCGGATCAGCCCTCGCAAGGTGCGGGCGCTGGCGGACCTCGTGCGCGGAAAGTTCGCCGACGAGGCCCTCGATATCCTGAGGTTTCAGCCGCACCGCGGGGCTCGGATGCTCGAGAAAGTGATCAAGAGCGCCCTCGGCAACGCCGAGCACCGTCAGGCTCCCGGCGTGGACGATCTTGTGGTGATCGACGCACGGATCGACGGTGGGCCGATGTTCAAGCGCATTCGCCCGCGGGCTCGCGGGATGGCGTTCGGGATCAAACGTCGGATGTCGCACATCAAAGTGTCGCTCGATACGGTCGTGTCTGTGACCGGCCAAGAAGCGGCGAAGTGAGGAAGTAACCATGGGTCAAAAAGTCCACCCCGTCGGCTTCCGCACCGGTATCACGGAACCGTGGAAGAGCCGCTGGTACGCGACGAAGAAGGAGTTCAAGGCTCTCCTGCTCGAGGACGTCCGCGTGCGGAAGTTCCTCAAGACCAAGTACCGTGCGGCTGCCATCCCCAAGGTGGAGATCGAGCGGACGCGCGACGAGGTCAAGGTGATCCTCTTTTCGGCGCGTCCGGGTGTGATCATCGGCCGCAAGGGCCAAGAGGTGGATCGCCTGCAGGACGAACTCCAGGAGTTGCTCGGACGCCGCGTGAACCTCAAGGTCGAAGAGGTCAGCCGTCCCGAGATTCAGGCGCAGCTCATCGCGGAGGACATCGCCGACCAACTCTCGAAGCGTGCGGCTTTCCGACGCACGCTCAAGCGTGCTCTCGACACGACGATGGACGCGGGCGCCAAGGGCGTGAAGATCCAGCTTGCTGGACGACTTGGCGGTGCCGAGATGTCGCGGTGTGAGAAGGCGATTGCCGGCTCAATGCCGCTCTCCACGCTCCGGGCGAAGATAGACTACGGGTTCTGCGAGGCTCCCACGGCGCAGGGCAACATCGGGATACAAGTGTGGGTCAACCAAGGCATGTACGAGGAGACTGGCGATGGCGCTGATGCCCAAGAGGGTCAAGCACCGAAAAAGCCAAAGAGGTCGTATAAGAGGTGACGCCTCTCGCGGGAATCGCGTCGTCTTCGGCGATTTCGGTCTTCAGGCCGAACAGCCGGGATGGCTTCCTGCGGCGACGATCGAGGCTGGCCGCATTGCGGCTCAGCAGTACCTCCGCACGGAGGGACGGCTGTACGTGCGCGTGTTCCCACACAAATCGATTACGTCGATCCCACTCGAAACCCGTATGGGTAAGGGTAAGGGTGAGCCGGAGTATTGGGCTGCAGTGATCAAGCCGGGCATGATTCTGTATGAGATTGGCGGCGTGGCCGAGGACGCCGCGCGGATGTGCCTGGCCCGGCTGGCACACAAGATGCCAGTTCGCGTGCGGTTCGTGAAGCGTCGGGTGATGTAAGGAAAGAGACATGATGGCCAAGGTCAAAGAGTTGCGGGACATGGGCGACGAGCAAATTCGGCTTGTCTGGAAGGACGCGGCGGAAACACTTTTCCGCCTGCGGATTAAGGCGCAGACCGAGAAGATCGCTGCACCGTCGGAGATGAAGAAGCAGCGGCGAACGATCGCCCGGTGCCAAACCATTCTTTCCCAGCGTGGCACGCTGGCTCCGGCCGTCGCCGCCGAAGCCGCGAACGAATCGCCACAGCATGACAAGCATGCGAAGAAGCGCCATGCCAGCGGCCGAGCCAAACTCAAGGCCAGCGGTCAGGGCGACGTGGCCCGGAAGCCGACGTTCAAAAAGCGAACGCAAAGCGGCATCTGACTGACACGAGACACTGAAACGAGATAATCCCAGGAACGAGTTCATGCCGAAGCGAGTGGAAACAGGCACGGTGACGAGCGACGCCGCGAGCAAGACGCGACGCGTGGAGATTCCACGTGTCGTTCGGCATCCGAAGTACGGTCGAATTCTTCACCGGCGGACGGTGTGTCATGTGCACGACGAGAACGACGATTCGCACAACGGCGACCTCGTTGAGATCGTCGAGTGCCGGCCGCGGAGCCGCCTGAAGCGTTGGGAGCTCGTTCGAGTTGTGAAGAAAAGCACGGCCGTCGACGTGGCCTCGCTGCGGAGCGGAGCCCGGGCCACCCAGCTCAGAGAAACCGCGGCGAAGGCCGAGGCGGCCGCAGCCACTGGTAGCGGCAAAGTGGTGGAAGGACGGGCGACATGATCCAGATGCAGACGCGACTCGCTGTCGCAGACAACACTGGTGCGAAGGAAGTGATGTGCTTCAAGGTTCTTGGCGGGAGTCGTCGGCGGACTGCCGGCCTGGGTGACATTATCGTCTGCAGCGTCAAGAGTGTGATTCCAGGCAGTGAAGTGAAGAAGAAGGCGGTCGTGAAGGCTGTCATCGTCCGGGTGAAGAAGCCGACGCGTCGCGACGACGGCAGTTATGTCCGCTTCGACTCCAACGCCTGCGTGATCATCGATAACGAAAAGAATCCCAAAGGCACGCGTATCTTCGGGGCCGTGGCCCGCGAACTTCGCGACCGCAACTTCATGAAGATCGTCAGTCTGGCGAGCGAGGTGGTGTGATGTTGATCCGATCGGGCGATATCGTCGAAGTGCGGACGGGCAATGCCAAGGGCACCCGCGCCAAGGTGCTGTCGGTACTTCCGGAGAAGGAAGGCTGCCAGCGGATCGTGGTGGAGGGCGTGAATCGCGTCTACCGCCATATTCGCCGCAGTCAGAAGAACCCGCAGGGGGGCCGGCTCAGCAAGGAGATGCCGATCGACGTATCGAACGTGCTCGTTGTCTGCACAGCGTGCGACAAGGCGGCCCGTCTTGGTGCGAAGGTGTCGGCCGATGGTGGCAAGATCCGTGTCTGTCGCAGGTGCGGCGCCGACCTCGGAACGCTGAAGCGTGCCCGGGCCAAGGCTGCCGGCGGCTAACCTGGGCGAGAAGCGAACACATAATCAGCGAATACAACGAACACGATTGACCAGCGTAGGGAATCTTTCAAGGATCGTTCGAGATGGCCAAGAAGAGCAAAGTAGTAGAGTCGGCGCCAGTCGGGCCCGCGGGTACGCCGCGGATGCTTGAGCACTACATCACCAAGGTGCGGCCACAGTTGGCAGAGGTCCTCGGCACCACCAACCCTCATGCGATTCCGAAACTCGAAAAGATCGTCGTGAACATGGGCGTCGGCGCAGCTGTTACTGAAAAGAAGTTTCTCGAGGAAGCGCTTGGGGCGCTCGCTCAGCTCAGCGGACAAAAGCCGATCGCGACGATCTCAAAGGCTGCGGTGGCGGGTTTCAAGCTTCGTGAGAACCTGCCGATTGGCTGCAAGGTCACGCTCCGAGGCCGGCGGATGTATGAGTTTCTCGACCGGCTTGTGTCCGTGGCCCTGCCCCGGGTGCGGGATTTCCGCGGTCTTTCGAGCACGGCTTTTGACGGCCATGGCAACTACAGCCTGGGCCTTTCCGAGCAGATGGTGTTTCCGGAAATCAACCCCGATAAATACACCCGTCCCCAGGGCATGAACATCACGTTGGTCACGTCGGCTCGCAGCGACGACGACGCGAGGCAGTTCCTGGTCGCCATGGGTATGCCTCTTAAGAAGGAAGGGGACGTCGCGGCGTAGCGGCAACCCTCGGCCCGCAACGCGGGCGCTTCAATCACTCAACTCAACGATGAATACGGACCAGTCCCGCAGCACGCACTGAAGAACCATGGCAAGTAAATCTAAGATCGCGGCAGCGAAGCGCAAGCCTAAGTACTCCTCGCGGATCGTCCGCCGTTGCATGCTCTGCGGCCGGCCGCGGGCCGTGTACCGCAAGTTCGGCACCTGCCGCATCTGCTTCCGGAAGTTGGCTGACCAAGGGCTCATTCCGGGCGTCAAAAAGGCGAGTTGGTAGGCGGAATCCGGATGACACCCCACACACGATCGAACAATGTCCTGCGACGAGCGAGATTTCAGAAGAGGGCCCAGTTGACATGATGACCGACCCCATCGCCGACATGCTGACCCGCATCCGCAACGCGGTGCGAGTGGAACGCGCTACCGTCGACGTGCCGAGCTCAAAGGTGAAGCGTGGGCTGGCGGAAGTGCTCAAGCGAGAAGGTTTCATCTGGGAGTGGCGAGAGGTCGAAGCCGACCCCGTTCCCCACATTCAGTTGGATTTGAAATATGGCCCCAACGGCGAGCGGTTGATCCGACACATCCGTCGCGTCAGTACGCCCGGTCGTCGTGTCTACAGTCGGTCGGCGCGGCTACGGCCGGTGCTTGGCGGGCTGGGAATCTCGATCCTTTCCACGTCGAGCGGCGTGGTGAGCGATCGCGAGGCGCGGCAGAAGAAACTCGGTGGTGAAGTTCTTTGTGAGATCTGGTAGTCCGAAAGGTCAGGCAGGCGATGTCCCGCATCGGTAAAAATCCAGTTTCGATCCCCAAGGGCGTGAAGGCCGCCGTGTCCGGCGGTGCGCTCACCGTCGAGGGGCCGCTCGGCAAACTCGAGCAGCGTCTTCACCCGTCTGTCACGGTGGAGGTGGACTCGGCCGCTAGTGCGATCAAGGTCACCCGCGACGGCGACGGCCGCCTCGCGCGTTCGGTGCACGGTCTCATGCGAGCGCTCGCCGCCAACATGGTCGAGGGGGTCTCGAAGGGGTTTGAGAAGAAACTCGAGATCGTGGGCGTCGGCTACCTCGCCGCGATTCAGAAAAACGTGCTGCAGCTTCGCGTTGGCTTTGCCAACGAACTGCAGGTCGAAATCCCTGCCGGTCTCAACGTGACCTGCCCGGACCAAACGCACATCACGATCAAGGGCATCGACAAGCAAGTCGTCGGCCAGTTCGCGGCCGAGGTGCGGTCGCTTCGGAAGCCGGAGCCCTACAAGGGCAAGGGCATCCGGTACGAGAACGAGCAGGTCCGCCGCAAGGCCGGCAAGGCCGTCACGAAGTAAAGGCATCAACAATGGATCATTCACGAACGATTCTTAGGCAGCGTGAGCGGCGGCGGTTTCGCGTGCGTCGCTCCATCCGGGGTACGTCCGAAAGGCCACGACTCACGGTGTTTCGCTCCCACAAACACATCTCTGCGCAGATCGTCGACGATTCGACTGGTCGGACGCTGGCATCGGCCAGTTCCACCGACAAGTCGCTGCGTGACGGGCTCGGTTTTGGTGGCAATAAGCAGGCGGCGGAGGTCATCGGCAAGGCCGTCGCCGAGCGTGCCAAGTCTGCCGGCGTAAAGCAGGTCTGCTTCGATCGTGGTGCATTCCGCTATCACGGCCGGGTAGCTGCACTCGCCGATGCCGCCCGCGCGGCCGGGCTCGAGTTCTGATTCAACGTCCGAGAACAGGTTTAGATCAACGGAGGCAGTTCCTCGTGTCCACTGGCAAAGAATCCCGCTCCGGCGAGTTCGCCGAGAAGGTTGTTAAGGTTCGCCGCTGCGCGACCGTCGTGAAGGGCGGTCGCCGCTTCAGCTTCGCGGGTCTCGTCGTGGTGGGGAACGGGCGGGGAAAGGTCGGCTGCGGCTACGCCAAGGCCAACGAAGTGCCACCGGCGGTCGAGAAGGCCATTAAGGATGGCATGAAGAACCTGATTGAAGTGCCGGTCGAAGCGGGCACCATTCCGCACCGCGTCGAGGGACGCTACGAAACGTCCAAGGTGATCATGCTCCCGGCCGGCCCGGGCACGGGCATCATCGCCGGCGCCGCGGTTCGCGCTGTCTGCGAATCGGCGGGTATCCGTGACGTGTTGACGAAGGCCCACGGCTCCACAAACCCTGTGAACCTGGTCAAGGCCGCGATCGAGGGACTCAAGCAACTGCGGACAAAGTCTGAAGTCGAGCGATTGCGCGGCGTGACCCTCTCCTGAACAGCGAATCTCCGAATCACGTGCCCGCCCAGAGCGGTCCATATCAAGGCAAATCGTCATGAAACTCAACGACGTCAACAAGGGCATTCACAAGCACAGCAGGCGGCTCCGTGTGGGTCGAGGTCCGGGTTCGGGCCGTGGCCGTACGGCCGGGCGTGGCAACAAGGGGCAGGGGCAACTCGCCGGTTGGTCGTCGCCTTCGATCTTCGAGGGTGGCGGCACGCCGCTCATTCGCCGTATTCCGAAACGTGGTTTCCACAATAGTCACGGCTTGATCGTCAAAGGTGTGAACGTCTCGCGTCTCGAGGAGGCTTTCGCCTCCGGGAGCGATGTCACGCCGCAAACGCTGCGGGCTTCCGGAGTCGCCAAGGGCATCTGGCAGCAGATCAAGATCCTGGGCGAGGGAGAGATTTCGAAGGCCCTCAAAGTCTCGGCCCACCATTTTAGCGCTCAGGCCAAGGCCAAGATTCTTGCGGCGGGTGGTTCGGTGTCGGAACTGCCCGGTCCTGCTCCACTGGTTCGCAAGACCAAGAAGGCATCGCGGAAAAAGCCTGCCGGCGGTTAGGGTATGGGCTCCTGATTGCAGCGTCACTCGGAGGAGTCCCCCACCGTGTTCGAGAAACTTCGCGTCATCTTTACGATTCCGGAACTGCGGCAGAAAATTCTGCTGACGCTCGGACTGCTCGCAATCTATCGGGTCGGCTGGCAGGTGCCGCTGCCGATCATCGACGCGAACGTGATGAACCAGTTCGCAAAGGAGACCGGTGGTATCGGTGAACTCCTGCGGACCGTCGCCGTTTTCTCCGCGAGCCAGTTGTCGCAGGCCACGATTTTCGGCCTCGGCATCATGCCGTACATCTCGGCGTCGATCATTTTTCAACTGCTCGGCACCGTGTGGCCGCCCCTGGAGCGGTTGCAGAAAGAGGGCGAAGCGGGACGCAAGAAGATCAACGAATACACCCGCTACGCCACGGTCATTATCTGCGTCGTGCAGAGTTGGGCCTACGTGGCCTTCCTCGCCTCTCAGCGGGTCGGCGAGCAGTCGCTCATCTCACCGACGTTCCTCGTTGATGGCCGCCTTCCGCTCTCCTGGCAGTTCGTGGCCGTGATGACGATGACCGCGGGCACGATTTTCCTGATGTGGCTCGGCGAGCAGATCGACGAGTTCGGCATCGGCAACGGCATCAGCCTGCTGATCATGGCGGGCATTCTCGCGGGCATGCCCAGCGCTCTGGTCGAACTCGGCAGCGACACGACGTGGGAACTCGGTGGCGGCGGCGGCAAGATGGGCGTGGAAACGCTGCTCGTCCTCGCCGCGCTGTTCGTCGGCGTGGTGGCGGGCGTCGTGTTTATGACGCAGGGCCAGCGGCGGATTCCCACGCAGAGTGCGAAGCACGTGCGCGGCCGCCGGGTTTATGGTGGCACGCGGCAGTACCTTCCGCTCCGGGTCAACCAGGCGGGCGTGATGCCGATCATCTTCGCCAGTTCGCTCCTACTCTTTCCGCAATTGCTGTTTCAATACCTCAGCAATGCGTTTCCCACCAGCGATGTGCTGCGGGCGTTGCACGACTCTTTCATGCGTGGCCAGTCATATCTCTACAACATCTGCTACATCGCTCTCATTTACTTCTTCTGCTACTTCTGGACCGCCATCACCTTCAATCCCAAGGAGATGGCCGACAATCTCAAGAACTTCGGAGCGTTCATTCCCGGCTACCGCCCGGGCAAGCGGACGGCCGATTATCTCGAGCGGGTGATGGAGCGCATTACCTACGTTGGGGCGGGCTTTCTCTCGCTCGTCGCCGTGATTCCCACGATCGTGGGCGGGGCGCTTGGAATCCCAGCACAGATCGCCAGCTTCTACGGTGGCACTGGGTTGCTGATCGCCGTCAGCGTGGCCTTCGACCTGGTGCAGAAAATTGACAGCCATCTCGTGATGCGGAACTACAGCGGACTCCTGGAGAAGAGCTGAGCGGATCACGGTCGGCCGGCGCCGGGAGGCATCGTTCGCGGCTTCATATGCGCGGCCGACAAGCCGTCCGACCAGCCCTTCCGTCAGCGACGTGGACTAGTCATGCGGATCATCCTCATCGGTCCGCCGGGAGCGGGAAAAGGCACGCAATGCCAGCGGTTGGTGGAGTTCCTCAAAGTGCCCCACCTTTCGACCGGTGAGATGCTGCGGGCCGAGGTGCGTTCTCGGACGCCTGCAGGCGTCGAGGCCGCCAACTTCATGGAGCAAGGGCAACTGGTGCCCGACCCGATCATCGTCGGCATGGTGAGCCGGCGGCTTCAGGCGCCAGACTGTCGCAGCGGCTGCCTGCTCGATGGTTTTCCACGGACGCTGCCGCAGGCAGAGACGCTCGACGACCTGCTCGAGCGCAGGGCGATGACCGTCGATGGGGTGATTGAACTGGCTGTGCCCCGGGACGAACTCGTGCGCCGGATGCTCGCCCGCAGGCGGGAGGATGATGACCCGGAGATCTTCTCGAAGCGGATCACGAGTTTCGAGGTGCAGACCGCACCGCTGCTCGACTACTACTTGCGGCAAGGCAAGCTCGCCTCGATCGACGGGCTCGGCACCGCCGAGGAGATTTTCGATCGCGTCAAGATCGCGGTGCGGCGGTTCGAGCGCACAGCCCGCAGTTGATGATAGGTCTTTGGTGAGCGGTCGCCCGGGCACATCCCGGCGGTATACTTCGAAGACTTGGGTCGTTCCCTTTCCCGTCCTCCGGTGAGTGCTGTCGTGGTGAATCTTCGGTCTCCGCGTGAAATCGCGATGATGCGCCGTTCCGGTCTCGTTGTCTGGGGCGCCCACCAACTTGCCAGGTCGATGGTCAAGCCCGGTGTGACGACGGGCGAGATCGATGCCGCCGTGGAGAAGTTCTTTCTCGATCACGGCGCCGTGCCGCTCTTCAAGGGTGTTCCCGGTAAGGTGCCGTTTCCGGCGGTGTGCTGCATCTCGGTCAACGACGAGGTCGTGCACGGGATCCCGGGGCCAAGGCAACTGCGGCCGGGAGACGTGGTCAGCATCGATACCGGCTGCAGCGTCGGCGGCTGGTGCGGTGACTCAGCCGTCACGCATCCCGTTGGCGAGGTTGAAGCCGACGTTCAACGGTTGCTCGACTGCACGGCGGGCGTGCTGGGCCTGGCGATCGAACTGATGGCCAGTCGGAGTCGCTGGAGCGACGTGGCCACCGAGATGGCGAGATTCGTGCGGGACCACGGATTCTCTGTTGTCGAGAACTTCGTGGGGCACGGCATCGGCCGCACCATGCACGAGGACCCGCAGGTGCCAAACTTTTGCACGCCGGCGTTTCGCAAAAACCATGACTTTGAACTGGAGCCAGGGTTGGTGATCGCGGTGGAGCCGATGGTGAACATGGGGTCGAAAAAAGTGCGGGCGCTCCAGGATTACTGGACCCAGTCGACCGTGGACGGCCGGCCCAGCGCCCATTTCGAGCACACCGTGGCCATCACGGAAAGCGGT
Source organism: Planctomicrobium piriforme (assembly GCA_945869735.1). Classification (GTDB taxonomy): domain Bacteria; phylum Planctomycetota; class Planctomycetia; order Pirellulales; family UBA1268; genus QWPN01. The sequence goes on along the minus strand of CAMBPQ010000002.1, from coordinate 38,686 downwards.
CCGAAGGTGCTCACCGCCCCCCCCTCCGCCGATGAGAAACTGGATCCCGCCGGATCGGCCGCGTGACGCCCTTCCAGAGCACTCAAGCGCATTCGACTGTGGTGTATCGCCGGTTCGGGGGCGGCAAAATTCTCGTCGCCGGGGCGAGGATACGCCCAAGGCTCCTCGAGCGGTCGCCGACCCCCTCGTCTACGTCCTTGACGCCGCCATCGTGCCGCTCCACCGAAGGCAGATCCGCTCTAGGGCGGTTAAAAACGCAGACTCTACGGGAATCTGGCCACCCCCTTGTGACGGCCGGAGGAGGGTTTTATAGTTTGAGGCTCGGTTGGTGTCATTCAGTCAGTCTCAGGCCCAGCGGCCGTCGTCACGAGTTTGTCCATGAAGGTTCGCGCCAGCGTCCGTCGCATGTGTGAGAAGTGCAAGATCGTTCGACGCCGCGGCGTCGTATTCGTGGTCTGCGCTGACCCGCGGCACAAGCAGCGGCAGGGGTGACGGATGATCGTTGGCGATGCCGGTGGCCGACCGTGGTCGGCACAGCCGAGTGAGGCCGTCTTGGATGACGGCCTTGTTCGGATTGGTGACATCGCCGTGCGGTCGTGCCCGACGCAAAAAGGCGGTCGTCGACACCATGCCGAAAACAACGTCTGCAACAAACAACATCGTCCCTAGCCACCGCGATTCGGAAAGCAAGCCATGCCGCGTCTGATGGGCGTCGACATCCCCTCCGAGAAGAAGACCATCTACTCCCTACAGTATCTGTACGGGGTCGGAGCGAGGGTCGCTCGTGAGATTTGTTTCAAGGCAGGCGTCGATCCGCTTGGACGGGCCCGGGATCTGCACGAGGACGAACTGGCCCGCCTCGCCGCCCTCCTCGAAAAGGACTACACCGTCGAGGGGCAGTTGCGGCGGCAGGTTGCCCAAAACATCTCCCGTCTCAAGGACATCGGCAGCTACCGCGGTCTGCGGCATCGGCGCGGCCTGCCGGTCCGTGGTCAGCGGACTCGCACGAATGCCCGGACACGCAAGGGGCCGAAGAAGACGGTTGCCGGTAAGAAGGGTGTTAAGGACCTCAAGTAAGCCTGGCGTTGCCTCCCCGCAGAGGCGTGGTTCCTGCCCGCAGTTCCCCTCATCACAACCCCAAGTTCCGACGCGAGATCAACGAGCATGTCGAAGGTTGCAAAAACAAAGAAAAAGAGCGTGACGGCGGGCATCGCCTACATCGTGGCGAGTTTCAACAACACGACCGTCACGATTACCGACACCCGGGGCGACACGCTCTGCTGGGCGAGTGGTGGCACGTGTGGATTTAAGGGGAGTCGCAAGGGCACTCCGTTCGCCGGGCAGTGTGCCGCCCAGCAGGCTGCCGAAAAGGCTGCCAAGTTCGGGGTCAAGGAGTTGGAGGTCCGGGTGAAAGGGCCTGGCAGTGGTCGTGAAAGTGCGATCACCGCCCTTCAGGCAGCCGGCATGAACGTCCGCAGTATCGAAGACGTCACTCCGCTGCCTCACAACGGTTGCCGGCCCCCGAAGAAGCGCCGCGTCTGATCACCTCGGTTCCTGTTCACAGAATCGTTTCCCGCCTCGTACCTTTTTCCTGCAAGCGAACGCCATCATGGGACGCATTACCGGACCTGTCTGCCGCCTCTGCCGTCGCGACGGACTCAAACTGTTTCTGAAGGGGAGTCGCTGCGACACTCCGAAGTGCGCCATCGAGCGGCGTCCTACGCCTCCTGGCATGGTGCAGAAGCGGCGCAGCAAGCCGACGGATTACGGGCTGCACCTCCGCGAAAAGCAGAAGGTCAAGCACTACTACGGTGTGCTCGAGCGGCAGTTTCGCACCTATTTTGCTCGTGCCGCGAGGGGCAAGGGCAATACGGGTGAGACGCTCATGTCATTGCTCGAGCGCCGGCTGGATAATGTCATTCACCGCCTTGGCTTCGCTCCGTCGAGGGCGGCTGCCCGCCAGGTGGTGTTGCACGGCCACATCACGATCAATGGCCGGCGAGTTGACGTGCCCAGCTATCAGGTGAAGGCTGGTGACCTCGTGAGGGTGAAGAATCGGGTGAAGAGCCTGCAACTCGTGCACGCGGCGCTTGCCGAGTTTCGCCGTGACATCCCCGACTTTCTCTCGCGTGCCGATGGGTCGATCCCTGAGGGTCGCATCGATCGGTTGCCTGCGGCGGAGGATGTATCGATCCCCGTCCAGGCGAATCTGATCATCGAACTTTGTTCCAAGTGATTTTCTAAGGAGTTTCGCATGCATATCCGCTGGCGTGGTCTCGAGCTGCCCGGTGCGGTCACTGCCGACCCCAAGACGCTGACGTCGATCTACGGCAAGTTCACCGCGGAACCCTTCGAGCGGGGTTTTGGCACGACGGTGGGCAACAGCCTGCGGCGCGTGCTCTTGTCGAGTCTCGAAGGAAGCGCGGTCACGCAGATCAAGTTGGCGGGTTCGCTTCACGAGTTTACGACGATCAAGGGCGTGCTCGAGGACGTCACCGACATCGTGCTCGCAATCAAGAGCCTCGTGGTGAAGAACCATAGCGACTCGACGCGAGTGCTTCGCGTCGAGAAGAGCACGCGTGGTCCGATCACGGGTGCCGACATCCAGACCGACGAGGCAGTGGAAATCATCAATAAGGACCTGGTGCTGGCGACGTTGACCGACGACGTGCCGTTCGAGCTTGAGATGGTCGTGGAGAACGGCCGTGGTTACGTGCCGTCGGGCGAGCAGAGTCAGGCCTCGCACGAGATCGGAATCATTCCGGTCGATGCGGTGTTTAGTCCGGTCACCCGCGTCAAGTACGAGGTCGAAGAGACGCGCGTCGGCCAAAAGACCAACTACGACAAGTTGACGATGGAGATCTGGACCAACGGCACTGTGACGCCGGAAATGGCCCTCGTCGAGGCGGCAAAGATCCTGCGGAAGCACCTCAACCCGTTCGTGGGTTACACGAAGCCGGGTCTGGGCGTGCCGTTGCCGGGCGCCGCGAGTCTGTTTGCCGTGGAGGCTCCTCTCGAGAGTCGCCTTGGCATGCTCGTGTCGGATCTGCGGATGTCGCTGCGTGCGAATAACTGCCTCCACGAGGCGGGCATTGAGTCTCTCCGGGATCTCGTGTCGCGGTCCCGCGAGGAGCTGCTCGAGGTGCGGAACTTCGGCGAGACCACGCTGCAGGAAATCGAGGAGAAGCTTCGGGAGTTGGGGCTCCATCTTGGGATGGACGTTCCCGCCGGAGCGAATGCCTGACCGGCAGGCTGTCGAAGCCGCCGTATTTTCCACTTCAAGCATCGAAAGACATTCAAGGAATCTGCCATGCGCCATCGTAGGAAGGGTCGAGTTCTCGGCCGGAGCCCCTCGCACCAGCGGGCGTTACTTCGCAACCTCGCGTCGGCGCTCATGCTCACCGAACGTGAGGTGGAGGCTGGTGAGCTGGGGGCGGCCAAGGTGCGCGGCCGGATCGTGACCACCGTGGCGAAGGCCAAGGAGGTGCGGCCGCTGGTTGAGCGGTGCGTTACCGTCGCCAAGCACGGCTTGGTAGCGGCCCAGCACGCTGGCCAGTTCGGCACGACGGCAGATCGGGACTCGGCCGCCTGGAAGCAGTGGCGGGCAGGCGACCAGTGGAACCAGTGGGCCCGGGCCATGGCGCCGGCCGTGAAGGCCCGTCGCCGGGTGATCCAGTTGCTGGGTGACAAGCACGCCGCGCGGATCCTGTTCGAAAAGATCGCACCCCGGTTCACGGACCGTCCCGGTGGATATACGCGGATCCTCAAGTTGGCGACGCCTCGTCTGGGCGATGCCGGCCCCCGTGCCATCCTCGAGTTCGTCGGCCCCGAAGTCGCTGGCGGTGCGCAAAAGCCGCGGGTCGAGTCGGCCAGGCCGGTCGCGACCTGACGCGGGCTCTCTCCGGGCTCTCAAGTTCTTCGGATTATGGGTATCGCCGGCTCGGGGGCGGCAAGGTCTCGTCGCTGAGGGCCGCGGCGGCTCAGGCGCTCCTCAAGCGTTCGCCGACCCTCTTGCCTACCATCTCCGAGGTACCTTCTCGCCGCCTCAGGCGCCGATGGGGGCCTGGCGCTGGGAATAGGCTGGATGAGTGCCACCGAATACAATGCATTCGTGCTTTATATCCTGGCTTTTCCGGTTTCGGAGGGCATCATGCGCAAGCAGTTGACCATGCTTTTTCCGGTGGTGGCGATTTTCGCTTCAGCGGTGGCGGGTGCCGCCGAAAGCGACGCCGATCACTACGGAATCCCGCAGGTCAAGTTCATCAACGAACAAACATTGTCCGCATGGACGGAGTCGGGCCTGCAGCCATCCCCGTCCGCCACGGAGGGGGAATGGTGCCGGCGGGTGCACCTCGACTTGATTGGTCGGATTCCTAATGTCAAGGAACTGCATCAGTTCCTGAGCGATTCATCGCCCACCAAGCGGGCGGATCTGGTGTCGCGGTTGCTCGGCGACGATTACCTCGATGAGTACGCCCGCCACTGGACCGATGTCTGGACAACCGTTCTGATCGGTCGCGACGTGACCAACGAGAGGGTCAATCGTCCTGGCATGCGTCAGTATCTGCGGCGGGCCTTCTCGAAGAATCTGCCGTACGACCGGTTGATGGAGGATCTCGTCACCGCGATGGGAGCCAACGCCAACCGTAAGGAAATCGAGGGCTTTAACGGCGCGACGAATTTTCTCAGCGGAAAGATGGAGGAAATGGGGGTCGAAAACGGCGTGCAGGCCACTGCCAAGACGGCGCAGATCTTCCTCGGCCTCCAGGTGCAGTGCACGCAGTGCCACAACCACCCGTTCAATAAGGGAAAACAAAATCAGTTCTGGGAGTTGAACGCGTTTTTTCGGCAGACACGTGCACTTCGGCGATTCGACGGATCGAAGGATAGCCAGTGGTTCGAACTCGTGGACGAAGACTTCGCCGGCGAGGGCGGCAACCCGGAGGAGGCGGAGCTGTATTACGAGCTCCGTAACGGGCTGATGAAGGTCGCTTATCCGGTGTTCGTCGACGGCACCGAGGTCCCCAAGAGCGGTTACCTTCCCGCGAAGATGGACGACGGCACGGCCTATGGCGTGCATCGGCGCAAGGAACTCGCCCAGTTGATCAAGGCGAGCCCATTTTTTTCCAAGGCGATCGCCAATCGGATGTGGGGGCATTTCTTCGGGTACGGTTTCACGAAGCCCGTCGATGATCTCGGGGAGCACAACCCGCCGTCGCACCCAGAGCTGCTCGACGGATTGGCGGAGCGTTTTCGTGAACAGAGTTTCGATCTCAAGGAACTCGCCCGCTGGCTGGTCCTCTCGAAGCCCTACGCAGTCTCCAGCCGGACCACCGCAGGAAACCTCCGCGACGACCCGGCCCTGGGCGAGAAGCCGAAGTTCACCCACTTCTACCTGCGTCAGATGCAGGCCGAAGAGCTCTATGAATCGCTGCTGACCGCGACCGAGGCCGATGAGGCGGCTCGCGGAGAGGAAGCGGCGAAGAAGAAGGATGCGTGGCTCTCGCAGTTTATCATCGCCTTCGGCACCGATGAGGGGGACGACGCGACGACCTTCAACGGGTCGATTCCACAGGTGCTGATGATGTTCAACGGTGAGCTGGTCAAGAGCGCTGTCTCGACCGGCAAGGGCGGGTTTCTCGACAAGGTCGCCAGCAGTTCGATCAACGACGGCAACAAGATTGACACGCTTTACATGGCGGCTCTGGCCCGGAAGCCCTCGAGTTCCGAGCTGTCGATGGCCAACCGGATGGTGGCGGCCCGCAAGGGCGACATGGTGGGGGCCCTTCAAGACGTTTGGTGGGCCGTGCTAAACTCGAACGAGTTCATCATCAAGCACTGAGCGAATGCCGCCGGCGGCATTCGCGATAGCCGGCTGGTTTTCAGGTTTTTGAGACCGACCCCGGGCTGGCGGTCGGGTTGGGAATAAACCATACTTTAACCGACGATTTCATTGGCGATTTCCACCTCGCCAGCCCTCAGGAGTCTCCGCTATGGCCCGCTTCATCGATGTTCCGGACGGCATGAGCCGCCGCCATTTCATGAACCACATGGCGGGGGCCGCCGCGCTCGCTGCCCCGGCGACCGCATTCACCAACTCGATCCTCGCCAATGCCACCGACATGAAGAAGCGGCACAAGGCCGCGATCATGCTGTGGATGGGGGGCGGGCCGAGCAGCATGGACATCTGGGACCTCAAGCCAGGCGCCCCGACCGGCGGGCCGTTCAAGCAGATCTCGACCAGTGCCGACGGCGTCGCCATCTGTGAGCACATGCCGCTCATGGCGAAGCAGATGCATCACATGGCGATCGTCCGGTCGATGAGCACGCGCGAGGCCGACCACATGCGGGGTCGGTACTACATGCACACCGGCTACGTCCCCAACCCCAATGTTGAGCATCCAAGTTACGGCGCCGTGATTTCCCACGAGCTGGCCGATCAGGTGCCGAATCTCGAGATTCCGCCGTTCGTGTCGGTGGGGGGCGGTAGCGTGGGGCCGGGTTTTCTGGGCATGACCTGGTCACCGTTTGTCGTCGACTCCAACGGCAACGTCCGCAACCTTGAGATGGGCGTCGATCCGGCGAGGCTCGCGCAGCGGATGGAAATGCTGGCCACCATCGAGAAACGGTTTATCGGCGAGCGTCGCGGTGCGTCTGCTGATGATCACGCCAAGGTGCTCGACAAGACGGTCAAGCTCATGACGAGTCCGCAGATGGACGCCTTCAAGGTGATGAAGGAGCCCAAGGACATCCAGGAGAAGTACGGCGCAAGCGGCTTTGGCCGCGGCTGCCTGATGGCCCGCAGGCTGGTTGAGGCGGGGGTGCCGTTCGTTGAGGTCGATCTCGGAGGCTGGGACAACCACGCCAACATCTTTCCGACGCTGCAGGACCAAAAACTGCCCATGCTCGATCAGGCGATGAGCGCCCTCGTGGCTGATTTGGCTGACCGCGGCATGCTCGACGACACGGTGGTCATGTGGATGGGTGAGTTCAGCCGCACTCCGAACATCAATGGGGGCGGCGGCCGCGACCATTGGGCCCGCAGCTGGAGCGTCGTCGTTGGTGGCGGCGGCTTCAAGCGGGGTGTCGTGGTCGGTGAGACGAGTTCTGACGGTAAGGAAGTGGTGTCCGAGGCCTACTCGTCGCAGGACCTGATGGCCAGCGTGCTCAAGTCGCTCGGCGTCTCACTTGAGACGACCTTCACGGCCAAGAACGGTCGGCCGATGAAGATCGCCAACTCCGGTAAGGTGATCAAGGAACTCTTCGCCTGAGTGCCGGGAGCGGGCTCGATGGGGTATCGCCGACCCCCTTGCCTCCCTCTTCCAAGGTGCCATCTCGCCGCTCTCCCGCAAGCGGATACGCTTTAGCCGTGGTGTCGCTGGATGACCCGCCGGCGGCTGTGGTTCATGGTGCAGCAGGCACGCTCCGGCCCCTCGTGCGGCTGGTAGTCCCCGTGTTGCTCGAGCAGGTGCTCGCGCTCACGGTGGGATTCGTCGACAAGTGGATCGCGGGCAATCTCTTCACGGGCGCCGAACCGCTGGCAGCGGTGGGGCTCGTCGCCTACTGCCTCGCCTTCGTTCCCGTTGCCTTCACTTTGCCGGCCGTCGCAGCGACAGCCCTCGTCGCCCGCCGGGTCGGAGCCGGCGACATGCAAGGTGCCAGGCGGGCGATAGCGCAGAGTTTTCTCGTCGCCGCCGTGCTAACGCTTGCCGTCGTGCTGCTGGTGAGCCTGCAGGGCAGCCGGATCGTGTCCATGCTCGGCCTGCCGGCAGAGAGTAGCCTGCTCGCGACGCGGTACCTGGGGATCGTGATGCCCGCGCTGCCCGCGATGATGGTGATCGCCATCGGCGTCGCGAGCCTCCGGGGGGCAGGCGACATGGTGGCAGGGCTCATCGCCATGTCCGTGGTGAACGTCGTCAATGCGGCTGCCAGTTTCGCCCTCGGCACCGGGCTGTGGGGCCTCCCACGGCTCGGTTGGGATGGTCTCGCATGGGGCACGCTCGCGGGCTACGGCTGCGGCGCGGTTTGCGTTGTCGCGCTGCTGTCGCGAAAGCGGCGGGGGCTTCGGCCGCTGCCCGGCGATTGGCGGCCAGACGCGTCGTGGCTGCGACGCATCACCCGTGTGGGACTGCCCGCCGGCGTCGACGCGGTCGCCAATGCGGCCTGCCACCTCACCTTCCTCTCGATCGTCAACCGCCTGGGCAACGTCGATGCGGCGGCTCACGCCGTGGCAGTCACGATCGAGTCGCTCGCGTTTCTGCCGGGCAGTGCTTTTCAGGTGGCGGCGGCGACGCTCGCCGGGCAGTTTCTCGGGGCACGCGACGAACGTCGGGCCCGCGGAAGTGTCTGGCTCGCGGCGCTGGCGTGTGTGTCGCTGATGACGGCCGCCGGAGTAATCTTCTTCTGGTGTGCGGAGCCACTCGCCAGGTGGTTCGTCGGCGGCTCCACGGCCGGATCGCCCGTCGCCGGACTCGCGGCTTCACTCGTCCGGATCGTGGCCTTCGCCCAGCCGCCTCTGGCCCTGTTGATGGTCCTCTCGGGTGGCCTGCGCGGCGGCGGCGCGACCCGCCCACCCATGCTCGTCAACTTCCTTGGATTGGTCGCCATCCGTCTGCCGCTGGCGATGGTTCTCGCGTGGGACGTGGTGCCGCTGCCGGTCGGGCTCGGGAGCGTGCGGGGCCTCGGGCTGGGGGCCTACGGCGCGTGGCTCGCGATGGCGGCGGACCTTACGGCCCGCGGAGTCGCGATGCTCGCAATCTTTGCGCGGCCCGGGTGGACGCGGGTCCGCGTCTGAAGCTCCGCGGCGGCCTCGGCGCCGAGGATTGGCATGGCCTCGGCGGCGGCTGACGCTACACTGCTGACAAGCAGTTGCTGCTGTGGGCCCGTCGCGTCGACGGTGACCACGCGCGGCTCGGTTCCCCGATTGGGGTAGGCATGGCGGTTGACCTCGATCTCGAGCATTGGACCACGGCGGATGCCGCCGACCTGTACGAGGTCGCACGCTGGGGCAATGGCTACTTTTCGGTGGGGCCCAACGGGAACCTGCTCGTCCATCCCGACAAGGATCCGACGAAGAGCATCGACCTCAAGCAGTTGGTCGACCGGCTGCAAGTTCGGGGCATCGATTTGCCCATTCTCCTCCGTTTCGCGGAGATCCTCCAGCATCGGCTGGGGGAGATCAACGGCGTGTTCGCCAGCGCGATGAAGGAAAGCGGGTATCGCGGCGACTACTGCTGCGTCTATCCGGTGAAGGTCAACCAGCAGCGACAGGTGGTGGAGGAGGTGCTGCGGTTCGGCAAACCGTATCGCTTCGGCCTCGAGGCCGGCAGCAAGCCAGAACTCTTGGCCGTGATCGCTCTGGCCGACAACGACACACCGATTATCTGCAACGGCTTCAAGGACGCGGAGTTTATCGAGACGGCCATGCTTGCCCAGAAGATTGGGCGGCGGATCATCCCGGTCGTGGAACGCTTTTCGGAGCTGCACCTGGTGCTCGAGTACGCCGAGAAACTCGGTGTACGGCCGCGGATCGGCATGCGGGTCAAGCTGGCTACGCGTGGCAGCGGCCGCTGGCAGTCGTCCGGCGGGTTTCGTTCCAAGTTCGGCCTGACGGCAAGCGAACTGGTGAAGGGGCTCGATCTGCTGGCCGCCCGAGGGATGGAAGACTGCCTGCAACTCCTGCACTTCCATCAAGGCAGCCAGATCACCAACATCCGTCACATCAAGGCCGCCCTCAACGAGGCGTCGCGCATCTATACGGAGCTCGTCAAGCGGGGGGCCGGTCTTCGCTACCTCGACGTCGGCGGCGGCCTCGGTGTCGACTACGACGGCTCCCAGACCAACTTCGAGTCGAGCGTCAACTACAGCCTGCAGGAATATGCCAACGACGTGGTCTACCACGTGAAAAACGCCTGTGACGAAGCGGGCGTCCCGCATCCCACGATCATTTCCGAAAGCGGCCGGGCCGTCGTCGCCTACCACAGCATGCTGATCTTCGGCGTGCTAGGCGTGTCGGAGCAGGGGGGCATGGGCGACGTGACGGAGCCGCCGTCCGACGCCGAGCAGCCGCTGCACGACCTCTGGGAGACCTACCAAAACATCAACGTGCGGAATTTGCTCGAGAGTTATCACGACTCACAGCAGTCGCTCGACACGGCGATGAACCTGTTTTCGAGCGGCTACCTGCCGCTCGATCAGCGATCCGCGGTCGAGAATCTCTACTGGGCCATCTGCCGCCGCATTTACAAGCTGACGAAGACCCTGGACTTCGTTCCCGAGGAACTCGAGGGCCTGCAGGCCTCGCTCTCCGACACGTATTTCTGCAACTTCTCCCTCTTTCAGTCGATTCCAGATAGCTGGGCCATCAAGCAACTCTTTCCGGTGATGCCGATCCATCGCCTCAACGAGCGGCCGGCCCGGGCGGCCGTGATCGGCGACGTGACGTGTGATTCCGACGGCAAGATCGATCAGTTCATCGATCGTCGCGACGTCAAGCGGACGCTGCCACTCCACGCCTGGCAGCACGAGCCGTATTACCTGGGAGCCTTCCTGATCGGTGCCTACCAGGAGATCCTCGGCGACCTCCACAATCTGTTCGGCGACACCAACGCAGTGCACGTCAGCACCGACGAACGAGGTGAGGTGGTGGTCGACGCCGTGATCAAGGGCGACACCGTCCGCGAGGTGCTCGACTATGTCGAGTTTGACTCCAACCAGCTCGTTCAGCGGCTCCGTGACTCGATCGAGCAGGCGGTCCGCGAGGGCCGCATCTGTGACAGTCAGGCCGGCCGGTTTCTCAAGTTCTATGAGGAGGGGCTGGGGGGCTACACCTATCTCGAGGAACCGTCGCAGGGGTGACGGCCCAACTCCATGCACCTGATCCGCGTCGGCGGCTCGGCCCTCAACCAGACGCCGCTCGACTGGGACGGCAACCGCGACCGGATCATCGCAGCCATCCGGGCCGCGAGTGACGCCCGAGTCTCCATCCTCTGCCTCCCCGAACTCTGCATCACGGGCTACGGCTGCGAGGATGCCTTTCAATCCCCCGGCGTGCAGCGGCTCGCCGTCGACGTGCTCGGGGAGATCGTGCCCCACACGGCCGGCATGATCGTGGCGGTGGGGCTGCCCGTGCGATTCGAAAGCGGTCTGTATGATGCCGCCGCCGTGGTGGCTGACGGCCAGATCGCCGGCATCGCCTGCAAGCAGAATCTTGCGGGCGACGGCATTCATTATGAGCCGCGGTGGTTCCGGCCCTGGCACCGCGGTCGCCGCGGCACGCTGTCTCTCGGTGGCCGCGACGTGCCCATCGGCGACCTGCGGTTCGATTGCGGAGGTGTCCGCATCGGCTTCGAGATCTGCGAGGATGCCTGGGTGGCCGATCGACCGGGGGCTGTGCTCACGGCCCGCGGGATCGACGTGATCCTCAATCCGTCCGCGAGCCACTTCGCCTTCGGTAAGGATGAGATCCGCCGCCGGTTTGTCGTAGACGGATCCCGCGCATTCGCATCGGCCTACGTCTATGCGAACCTCGTGGGCAACGAAGCAGGCCGCGCTGTCTACGACGGCGGCGTGATGGTCGCGGCGGCCGGCAGGATGCTCGCCTCGGGCCGTCGGTTTTCCTTCACCGACCATGCGTTGACCACCGCGGTCGTCGATCTCGACGCTCTGCGGCTCGCGCAGGCGCGGCTTGCAGTGGAGGCGGTGCCGGACGCGGCCGAAGGCGACCGCGTCGCGGTGGCGTTCACGCCCCCCGCTGCCTCGGGCTCCTCAGAAGACGCAGGGCATGACGCCCGGGACGCCTGGGAGCGAGGGCAGCATGTCAAAGAGGAGGAGTTTGCCAGAGCCGTGTCGCTCGGGCTCTTTGATTACATGCGGAAAAGCCGCGCTCGGGGCTTCGTCGTCTCGGCGAGCGGCGGTGCGGATTCTTCCGCCGTGGCCTGTCTGGCGGCGATCGCCGTCCGGCTGGCCGTCTCCGAACTAACGCTGCCGGCCGCGGCGGCCCGCATGGGCCTGTCGCCGGTAGCAGGGGCCGCCGACACCGACGTGCGGTCGCTCGTGGAAACGGCGCTGACCTGCGTCTACCAGTCGACGGCCAACTCGGGAGACGTCACGCGACACGCGGCCCGTAGCCTGGCGGTGGCACTCGGCGCGGTCTTTCATGAGTTCGACGTGGAGCCGCTCGTCCGCGGCTACGAGAAGATCGTCACCGGTGCCGTGGGCCGGCCACTCACGTGGCAGCGCGACGATGTCGCCCTGCAGAATATCCAGGCAAGGGTCCGCTCTCCGGGCGTGTGGATGCTCGCCAACATCACCGGTGCCCTGTTGGTCTCGACGAGTAACCGCTCCGAGGCGGCGGTGGGTTACGCGACCATGGACGGCGACACCTCCGGCGGCATCGCTCCGATCGCTGGCATCGACAAGGCCTACCTGCGGCGGTGGCTGCGGTGGCTGGAACAGACGGGCCCCGAGGGAGTCGGCCCGATCCCCGCGCTCGCCGCGGTCAACGTGCAGGCCCCGACGGCGGAGCTGCGGCCGAGAGCGTCTGGTCAGACCGACGAGGCCGACCTCATGCCCTACGACGTGCTCGATGCGATCGAGCGGGCTGCCATCCGCGACAAGCAGACGCCCCTCGAGGCGTGGCACCGTCTGCGGCACGAATTTCCGGGGCATGACGCGAAACTGCTGGCCATCTGGACGGAACGCTTCTTTACGCTCTGGAGCCGCAACCAGTGGAAGCGAGAGCGATACGCACCGTCCTTCCATCTCGACGACCAGAACCTCGATCCCAAGACCTGGTGCCGGTTCCCGATTCTCTCGGGCGGCTTCGCCCGTGAGCTTGCGGCGCTTCGCTTGGCGGCTGCGTCGGAGTCGTGACCCGCAGCCGGCGCGGGTGGGAGACGCCGGCTCGAGCGCATCTGCCTTTGGTGGAGCGGCGAGATGGCAGCTTGGAGGAGGGAGGCACGGGGGTCGGCGAACGCTCGAGGAGCCTGGGGCGTATCCGCGCCCCGGCGACGAGACTTTTGCCGCCCCCGAGCCGGCGTTCCACGGAAGTCGAATGCGATCTAACACGCGGGAAAACGGCCTCGCCCGGCTGAGCGGGGCCTGCTAGAGTCCGCCGCCTGCCTGAACTGCCATGCGGAGTGCTTCCATGACCCGTCGCCCGCCGATGACATTCCGCTGCGCCGCGGCCCTTGCCGCCTTTCTCACCACGTTCTCCTCGGGCGCCACGGCATTCGGCCAAGTGGCGGCACCTCCGGCCGCACCACCCCAGCCGCAGCGGGTCGCGGCCGTCGCGCCCCCGGCCGCGCCGCAGCAGCAGGCCGCGCTCACGCCCGAGCAGCAGGCCGCGCTCGACCAACTACTCGCAGCCTGGGAGACCCGCAACGCCGCCGTCGGCACCTGGTCGTGCACGTTCCACAAGTGGGAATACAACGCATGGAGCCCAGTCGACGCCGCCGGGGAGCGACTGGCGTTCGCCGAGAGCAGTGGGGAACTGAAATACGCGGCCCCCGACAAGGGGTTATTTCGCGTCAAGGAAACCAAGCAGTGGAGCCCGGAGGCACGACGATACGAGGTCCGCGGTGGCGACACCGGGGAACACTGGGTGTGCAACGGCGAGAGCATCTACGAGTTTCGGCACTCGGAACGGCAGTTGCGCGAGACGAAACTGCCTCCGGAGATGCGCGGCAAGGCGATCAGCGACGGCCCGCTTCCGTTCGTCTTCGGCGCCAAGGCCGACACATTGAAAAAGAGGTATTGGATGCGGTTGGTCACGCCTCCGGGCGTCCGCGACCAGATCTGGCTCGAGTCATTGCCCCGCTTCCAGGCAGACGCCTCCAGCTTCTCCAAGGTGGAACTGATCCTCCAGGCCAGTGACCTGATGCCTTTCGCGATCCAGATCTACAAGCCGGGCGGGCAGGACCGTGACGTCTACCAGTTCGACCCCCGCACGAACCTGATCGACAAGGGGCTCGACATGATCCGCGACTTCGCCAAGCCGATGACCCCCTTTGGCTACAAGTACGTGCTCGACGACCTGCAGGCACAGGCCCCGCCCCCCGCGGCGACCGCCCCGACGGCACAACTTCGCTGATCGGACCGACCAGTCCGTCAGCGGCGCTCGCGTTCCACGTCGTCTGCTCGTCGGTGTGGCCCTGCGGGATATACTTGCGGTCCTCTGGCCACCCGAGGACCCTCGATGCCGCTCGTCGATCCCACCCATCCACTCTTCCAGTTGCTGCAACGGGATCGGCGGTACACGCTCGATGCCTACCTGTTCGTGCTCGAGTCGCTCTCGTTCGCCCAGGAGTCGCTCGGGATGGGGCAGGAGCCGGCAGCCGAGGAGTTGGAGCCGCTCCCGAAGGGAGAGAGCGAAACATCAGGGGAGCCCCGGCCCCGCCCCGGCCGCCGCCGCCGCCGGGCGGTCGAACGGCACGTCTCCGGGCAGCAGCTCTGCGAGGCGGCCCGACTCTATGGACTGCAACAATACGGCTATCTCGCCCCCACCGTCCTGGCGACCTGGGGCCTCCGCCTGACCGACGACATCGGCGAAATCGTGTTCAACATGATCGAGATCGGGCAGATGCGCAAGACCCGCGCCGACAAGCGCGAGGACTTCCGCGATGTCTACGGGTTTGACGAGGCATTTTCCCGCGACCTGTCGTTTGTGGTACCCGACCCGATCTGACGGGAAGTCCGATGGAGCAGCCGTGGCAGACTCCGACGAGGCCATCATGCCGCAACGGTGGTTCACCATCGCGATAGTGGTCGAGACCGCATGGCTGGCGGTGCTGGCGTGGATGGCGTGGCGTTGATTGGTCTGTGGATATGAAGTCGTCGTGATCAGGGACGCACAGGTGGATTTTTGATGAGCAGCGCCCTGACGCAGGTTCCCCTGTGGATCGCCCTCCTGCCGTTGGCGGCCTACCTGGTCGCGCTGGCGGGTCTGCATGCCCGCCGCAGGCCCGTGGCCATGTCCGGCCAACTCGACGCGGCGCTCCTCGCCGCGGCGGTGTGTGGGCTGGTGGTCGCGGGGCCCCTGGCGATTCTGCAGCCGGCGGTGGGCACGTCGCCGTGGACGGCCGTCGCGATGCTCGTCGGCTTCGTGCTGGCGGTCGCCTTTGGGATGCTCGCCGTCCGACCCCGGCTCGTCGTCTACAACATTGGCATCGACCAGCTACGGCCGGTCGTGGCGGAACTGGTGGCGGGCCTCGATGCGTCGGCCCGCTGGGCGGGCGAAACGGCCGCGCTTCCGACCCGCGGACTGCAGCTGCATCTCGATGACCGTGGGCCTGCCCGGACGGTGAGCATCATCGCCGTCGGCGGCCGGACATCGGCCGAGGCATGGTCCGAGTTCAGCCGCAGGCTGCGACGTTCCGTTCGCTTGCTGCAGGTGCGTTCGAGCCCATGGGCGGCCGTGTTTGCAGGCCTCGGCATCGCGGTCGCGGCCGTCGCGATCTGGCTGGCGACCCGCTAGAGCGCAAGCGAGAGAGATGGGTCGCCGGCTCGGGGGCGGCAAAAGTCTCGTCGCCGGGGTGAGGATACGCCCAAGGCTCCTCGAGCGTTCGCCGACCCCCTTGCCTACCCCTCACTCGGTTCATCAACTCGTCGCTCCATCTACCCACAAGGAGTCTGAAGCGGCAGCGGGTGTCGAGCGATACACTGCGGCCTAGTTTCACTAGCACTGCGCCCGGCGACGCCGCAGACGGAGGACTTCACATGGCGACGAGTCCGGAACCTTGGGCACGGCCTGACTGGGTCGCCCATGCGGGGCTGCTGCTCAACTCGTTTCGCCAGCGGCTCGGGCGGGAACTCGTCGCTTGCGAAGGTTCGGTCGTGGCGCAGGCAGAGCGGCTTTACCGGGCGCTGTTTGTCGTCGTCTCGCATGGCACGGACGAGGACCCCATTCTCACCTACGGCAACGCCGCCGCCCTCGCCCTCTTTGAGATGGATGCTGATGCGTTGACGCGGACGCCGTCGCGGCTGACCGCCGAGCCTGTGCACCGCGATGAGCGGGCCGGGCTCCTCGAACGGACCCGCCGCGACGGCTTCGTCGACGACTACGCAGGCGTGCGCATCTCGCGCACGGGCCGGCGGTTTCGCATCGAGCGGGCCGTCGTCTGGAATCTCACCGATGCCCAGGGAATCTACCGTGGCCAAGCGGCCACGTTCGACAAGTGGACACCCCTGGGCTGACCGCCTTTAATAAGGTCGGTTTCGGTCGCCCGCTCCCTGGAGGTTTCCCGATGTCGCTCGACAAGTTGTGCGTGCTATTTGCGGCTTTCGCGCTGGCGTTTGTGTCTGCATCGTCGGTGTGGGCCGAGTTGCCGCTGACCGGCGAGGTAAAGACGATCGACGGCAAGGCCGTCGACCTCGCGTCGTACAAGGGCAAGGTGGTGCTGATCGTCAACGTCGCCAGCCGCTGTGGCGCGACGCCCCAATACGCGGGCCTGCAGAAGCTCTACGACACCTACAAAGACAAAGGCCTCGTCGTGCTCGGCTTTCCGGCCAACGACTTCGGCGCACAGGAGCCCGGTACCGACTCGCAGATCGCTGATTTTTGCACGTCGAAATACAGCGTGAACTTCCCGATGTTTTCGAAGATCACGGTCAAGGGGCCGGGCAAGGCGGGTCTCTACAAAGTGCTCACTGAAACGGCCGACCCGAAGGGCGAGGTGGCATGGAACTTCGAGAAGTTTCTCGTCGGCAAGGACGGCTTGGTCGCGGGCCGCTTCAAGACGGGCGTGCAACCCGACGACGCTGCGCTGGTCGCTGCCGTGGAAGCGGCGCTGGCGAAGTAGAGCGAGGCTCGATACAGCGTCGGGGTGCCGAATCGTGTGGTGAACCGGGCGGTGAACCGGGCGAGGGAGGCGATGGGGTCGGCGAACGCTCGAGGAGCGTCAGGCCGCCGCGGCCCACAGCGACGAGACTTTTGCCGCCCCTGAGCCGGCGATACACGGAAGTCGGATCCGATTGAGGCCCGCGGATTAGGCGGCCTTCGACGAGGGCCGGGTCTGGGCGCGGCCGGGGCCGATCGTGCGGCGGACGACCCAGGTCGGGCGGCCCTGCGCCTCGCGGTAGGCCCTGACGACATATTCGCCGACGATGGCGACGGCCGCCGTCTGTACGCTGGCCGCGAGCGTGGCGACCGCAGTGATGGCCGCGAGCGACACGCCAGGCTGCCGGTCGGCCGCAGTGAGCGACGAGATCGTCGCGGCTGCGGTGGCCACGGCGCCGACCATGCCAAGTGCAGCTGCGGCCACCCAGGTGAACCGCACCGGCGCGTCGGACGAGAGCACCAGCGCATCGCCGGCGAGCTTGAGGAGCTTCCACGGCGAGTACTTCGTGACGCCGGCGACCCGAGCGTGACGGTCATACCAGACCGGCTCGTGACGGAAGCCCGCCCATGGCACGAGGCTCCGCAGGTAGCGGCGTTTCTCCGGCAACGCGATCACGGCGTTGGCGACCGCCCGGTCGATGAGCTTGAAGTCGCCGGTGTCGACGGGCATGGGGTAGGGGGTGAGCCGGGCGAAGAACCGATGAAAGAGGCTGGCGGTGATGAGTTTGAATCGTGTCTCGCCCTCGCGGGTGCGCCGCCGGCCATAGGCGACGTCGACGCCCGACCGCCACATGCGCACCATTTCGGTGATGACTTCGGGCGGGTCCTGGAGATCGGCGTCGGTGATCACGATTGCGTCGCCGCGGGCCGCAGCGAGACCGGCCGACATGGCCGCCTGCTGGCCGAAGTTGCGGGCCAGTTCGATCACCTGCACGCGAGCGTCGCGGGCGGCGATTGCCTCCAGTCGCTGGAGCGTCGTGTCGCGGCTGCCATCGTCGATGTAGATGATCTCGAAATCCATGCCCGTTGAGGGCAGCACGCTCACCAGTCGGGCGTGTGTGTCATCGATGACCTCGACTTCGTTGTGGCAGGGGATGACGACGGAGAGGAGGCCGTGGCCCGTCCGCGGGGTGTGGATGTCGGTCATCGGGTCACCTCCATGGTGCTGGCGGTCCGCGGGGCGTCTGGTGGCGTCCGGCCGACCGCGAGTACGTCTTGTTTGCGAAACACGGGCGTTGTGCGGGCCACCACGCCGTAGCCCGCCGGCAGCCGCGACTCGAGATCGGCGAAGTGCTGTTCTGGCACGAGCAGCACCGCCTCGGGATCGGATTCGAGGAACTCCGTCACCGCGGCCACCTGCTTGTTGCCGATCTGGGTCACCTGCTTGTCCGCATAGAAGACGACGTTGGGGCTTGCCAGCAGGTAGGTGCCCAGCCGCGGCACGCCGTCGCCGCGGGCATGCAACTGCCTGACGAACGGCGGAAGCGTGTTGGCCTGGGCCAGTCGCGACTGGGCAGGCCCGACCGTCAGTGCTGCATACACGAGACCCGTGACTGCGAATGCACCCAGGGCAGCCATCGGCCGCCGAACCGCGAGCAGGCCGCAGGCGACGGCTCCGACGAGCGGCACCAGGCCCACGATCGCCGCCGGCTCGGCGCCCGGCAGGCCATACTGCGCCGCCACGCAAATAGTCGCCGCGGTCGCGATGCCTCCGAAGGCGAGCCCTGCCAGGCCCGTTGCCATCCAGCGCGGGTGTGGCCATGAGCCAGCCGCCGCGCGGCGGGCCGCGTCGACACCCACCACCGCCACGAGGAATGCGGCTGCGGGATAGGCCGGCAGAACGTAGTTGGGGAGCTTGGTGGCGGCGGCTGAGAACGCACCAACCCAGACGGCGAGCCATGCCATCAGCAGCAGCAGGGCGTGGTGCGCGACGCCGTCGCCGGCGGTTCGTTTCCAGGCCCGCCAGGCGGCCACGACGATGGCGAACGGTAGGAAGCACGACCACGGATAAAAGCCGACGAGCATCGCCAGCGGATGAAAGAACGCGCCGCCGCCATGCTTCTCCATCGGCGCCATGAAGCGGCCGACGTTATGGACGAAGAAAAAGCCCGTGGTCCAGGCGCCGTCGGTGCGGAGCGTGACGGCGATGTACCAGGGGGCGGCAGCAGCGACCGCGCCGGCCGTGATCGTGAGCGGCCGGATGCTTGCAAGCACGTCGCCGATGGCCGGCAACGTCGCTCGGGCGATTCGGGCGACCGTCGTCGTCCCCGTCGCACCGGTGCCGAGCCGCCGCTCGACGGCGAGCCACCAAGCCCAGGGACCGAGCACGGCGAGCGGGCCGACGAAGCCGATCGGTCCCTTACAGACCACGGCCAGGCCCAGCAGCAGACCGATGCCGAAGGCTCGAGACGCATCGAGCCGCGATAGCCGGCCATCCCGGGCCGGCATGAGCGCCTCGGCGGCCAGAAGCGTGGACCACGCCGTGAGCGCCGTGAGGATCGCGTCGGGAGTCGCGGCATGAGCCTCGATCGACACGAGCAGGCAGCCGACGTAGGCCAGTGCCGCCACCACGCCTGTCGCGTCGTCGAACCAGCGTCGGCCCGCCCGCAGGAGGGCCAGCGCTGTGAGCAGCGTGGCGATCACCGACGGCAGCCGGGCGGCAAACTCGTTGACGCCGAACACCTGCATGCAGGCGGCCATGCACCAGTGCATGAGCACCGGCTTGTCGACGGCGAGCGTGCCGTTGAAGGTGGGCACGATCCAGTCGCCCGTCTCGACCATCGCGCGGGCGACAGCCGCGAACCGGGCCTCGTCCTCATCCCAGAGGGGCGTGGGGGCGGTGCCGATCGCGAGGGTCGCGATCGAGGCGAGGAGAACGACGAGCACGGGGCGATTCCAAGGCATGTCAGGACTTCCTGGGTGAACGATTGAGTGGGTCAGCGACGCGGCGGGCGTCCGGTGTCCTCGCTGGCGAGCCGGGCCGGCCCGGCGCCAGACTTCGGGCCGATGAGGAGCACCTCATGAAATGACGGGAACGAGTTCGCGGAGCGGAGCACGCCGTACGTGTCTGGCAACACGGCGGTGACCTGGTCTTCGAACTGGGCGTGGACGACGATATGCCCACCCGGATGCGCCGCGACGAAAGCGGCCGCCTCGGTCGGGTGTTGCAGCTGCGGCACCGTGTCGGCGGAAGTGACGCGGCCCGCATAGAAGACGGCGCTGGCTGGCGCCCCGAACGAGGCGATCGGCAGGGCCGCGGCACCATCGACGGGCAGGGCGGCGAGCAGTTGTCGCGTGCCGCCGACATGGCCCACGCAGGCGGGGCCGACGGCCAGCAGCAGGCCGACCGTGCAGCAGGCCGTGGCAGCCCAGGCCGTGGCGGCCGCCCGTCTTGACGAGAGCGACTGGCAGGCCCAGGCGATTGCGGCGCCGAACACCGGCACGATCCCGACGAGCCCCAGCCACTCGGCACCCGGGGCGATGCGGTGCGTGACGAGCGGCAGGCCGACGCCGATCGCGATCCCCGACGCTGCCAAAAAAGACCATGCCCATCGCATCCAGCCGTCGGTCGTCATGCTGGGTCGACGAATCCAGTCGGCGACAAACAGCCCCACCGCGGCGGCGATCGCGGGATATGCCGGCCAGACATACCCCGGCAGTTTCGTGCCGGCGAGTGAGAAGGGCACGACCCAGGCGGCGATCCAGCAGAGGGCCAGTCGCATGCCAACCGTGTCTGACGCATCGGCTCCGGATCGGACGGTTCGCCTGACGTGCGCGGCGATCAGGGCCGACGCCATCGACCAGGGAAACATCCCGATCAGCACGATCGCGGGGTAATAGAGAATCACGGAGCCGGAGTGACCCTCCATCGGCGTCGCGAAACGGCCCACGTTGTGGACGAGCAGGAAGTCGTGCAGCCAGACGCCCCCGGTGCGAATCGTGACAAGCACGTACCACGGCAGCGACACCGCCGCCGCGGTCGCCATCACGACATGCAGCCGCAGGCCGCGGCAGGCGGCGACGAAGGCGGTCGCGAGTTGGGCAAGCCGGCCGCCTTCCCGGCCCGGATCGACGGCGGCCTGCCACCAGCAGAAACCGCTCAGGCCGACGAGCGGGAGCATCAGCCCCACCGGTCCTTTGGCCAGCACCGCCAAGCCGCAGGCGACGCCGACACCCACGGCCGCGCCAACCGGCAGATGCACTGCGCCGTTTCGCCAGCCGGTCCCATCCGCTGTGGGGATCCGGGCCCCGCGGACGAAGAGCCACAGGGCCAGCGTTGTGCAAAACACGAGGGGGGCGTCGGGGGTTGCGGCTCGCCCAGAGACGCCCGTCCAGAGGCAGGTCGCCATCGCCAGCCCGGCCCAGAGCCCGACCTCGGGGCGGAACAGGGCCTGACTGATGTGGAGGGTGAGCAGGCAGGTGCCGATCGTGAGCAAGGCTGACGCGAGGCGCACGCCCGTCTCGTTGACGCCGGCCACGGCGAAGCCGGCGAGGTGGAGCCAGTTCACGAGCACCGGCTTCTCGACCCGCAGCCGGCCGTTGAATGTCGGCACGACCCAGTCGCCGGTCCGGTGCATGGCGAGCGAGCAGGCCGCGTTTCGGGGTTCGTCGTCGTCCCAGAGGGGTGGTCCACCGAGATTCGGTAGGAGCACGAGGGCCGCCACGATGGCGACGGTCAGGCCCGAACGGCTTGTGATCGACATGGCGAAGGCCCGAATGCCTGGGGTGCGAACCTGCGGAACGTGCCCGTGCCGGGGCGGCTGGACGGGGGCGGGAGAGTAGGAGGCGGGCCACGCGCGGGTCAAGCCGTGAGCGAGAGTGCGTTCGACTTCCGTGGAACGCCGGCTCGGGGGCGGCAAAAGTCTCGTCGTCGGGGCGCGGATACGCCCCAGGCTCCTCGAGCGTTCGCCGACCCCCTTGCCTCCCTCCTCCAAGGTGCCAGGTCGCCGCTCCACCAAAGGCAGATGCGCTCTAGGCGAGGAAATCGGCCGATTTGCCCGGGTTCTGGGCCGGTTGACCGACCCCGGGGGACGGGTATGTTCAAGCAACGCTGGCGGCCCTCCAGATTGGCCGGGGCTAGGGTCCGAACGCGGCCGGAGGCAGGTTTCTTGGCAGACGAACAGAACCCCTTGTCAGGTGGCGAGGGAAGCTCCGGTGAACTTCCCGCACTCGATGGATTGCGCGACATCTCCGGTGGGCGGCTCATCGAGCTGCCGATCGAGCAGGAGTTGAAGGACAGCTACCTGACCTACGCGATGAGCGTGATCGTGTCCCGGGCGCTACCCGACGTCCGCGACGGGCTCAAGCCGTCGCAGCGGCGCATCCTTGTCGCGATGAACGACCTCAACCTCTCGCCGGGTGCCTCGCGGGTGAAGTGCGCGAAGATCTCCGGAGACACCAGCGGCAATTACCACCCGCACGGCGAAAGCGTGATCTACCCGACCCTCGTCCGCATGGCCCAGGAATGGAACATGCGGCACGTGCTGGTCGACAAGCAGGGAAACTTCGGCTCGATCGCCGGCCTGCCCGCCGCCGCGATGCGATATACGGAGGCCCGCCTGTCGCCGATCGCCTCGCTCATGCTCGCCGATCTCGATCTCGACACGGTCGACTATGTGCCGTCGTATGACGAGCGGAACACCGAGCCGGTGGTGCTGCCGAGCCGGTTTCCCAATCTGGTCGTCAACGGCGCCGGCGGCATCGCCGTGGGCATGGCCACGAGCATCCCGCCGCACAACCTCGGCGAGGTCTGCCGGGCGTTGGTCGCGATGATCGACAACCCGGCTCTGTCAATGGCAGAGCTGCTCGAGATCGTGCCCGGCCCCGACTTTCCGACGGGCGGGATCGTGATGGGCCGCGAAGCCCTGATGCGGGGCTACCTCACCGGCCGCAGCACGATCACGCTGCGTGCACGGGCCCACGTCGAGGAGTTCGGCAAGAATCGCAACCGGATCGTCGTCACCGAGATTCCCTACCAGCAGACCCGCGACGCGATCGAGGAGAAGATTGCCGAACTCGTCAACGACGATCGCATCAAGGGCATCTCCGCGATCCGCAACGAGAGCGACCTCAAGGAGCCGGTCCGCCTGATCCTCGAGCTGAAACGCGACGCCGATCCCGACGTCGTGCTCAATCAGCTCTACCAGTTTTCCCCGCTGCAGACGACCTTTTCGCTCATCTTCCTCGCACTCGTCGACGGCAAGCCCCGGATCCTCACGTTCAAGAACATGCTGGAGGAGTTCCTCCGGCACCGCATGGTGGTGATCCGCCGGCGCACGCAGCACCTGCTCGCGAAGGCCCGCAGTCGCAAGCACACGCTCGAGGGTCTGCTCGTCGCGCTGGCCAACATCGACGAGGTGATCAAGATCATTCGCAGTTCGAAGTCGCAGGCGGAAGCCAAGGAGCGGCTCTGCCAGCTCCAGGCGCCGGCGGCACTCCTTGAGAGGGCACTCGGTGACGAAGGCTTCGCCGTGCTCCAGGAGGAGCGGGGTGCGAGCGACACCTACGGGCTCTCGCCCGTGCAGGCCGACGCCATCCTGCGGCTTACGCTCGGACAACTCGTCAACCTGGAGCATGAACGGTTGGGGGGCGAGCACCGCGAACTCCTCGCCAAGATCGGGGAGTTCCGTCGGATCCTCTCGAACGAGGCCAACATCAAGGCGCTGATCCGGGGTGAGCTTTCGGAGATCGAGGCGAAACACGGTGACGATCGGCGGACCGAGATCAGTGGCGAGGCGGGCGACATCCGCGACATGGCGGAGTTGATCACCGAAGCCACAATGGTGGTTACGATCAGCCGCGCTGGCTACGTCAAGCGGACGCCGGCGGACGTCTACCGAGCGCAGCGGCGGGGCGGCAAGGGCCTGACGGGTGCCCGCTCCGACGAGGAGGATCCGATCGAGCACCTGTTTGTGGCGAGCACGCACGACTGGCTGCTGTTTTTCACGACGCTCGGCAAGGTGTTTTCGATGCGGGTCTTCGAGCTGCCGGAGCTGGCCCGCGACGCGAAGGGGCGAGCGCTGGTCAATCTGCTGGAGTTCGAGGCCGGGGAGAAGGTCGCCGATTGCCGCGCCGTGGGTGGGTTTGAAGACCCGAATCAATACCTCATGCTCGCGACGCGTGGTGGCATCGTGAAGAAGACGGCACTCGAGCAATACCGTCGTCGCCGGACCAAGGGCCTGATTGCCGTCAAACTCCGCGAGGGCGACGAACTGATCGACGCCGTGATCACGAAGCCGGGCGACGAGCTCGTGCTGGCCACGGCGAAGGGGATGGCGATCCGGTTTCCTGAGTCGGATGCTCGGCCGATGGGCCGCGACACCAGCGGCGTGCGCGGCATCAAACTCGGGGCGGGTGACCACCTCGTGGGCATGGTCGTGGCCGATCCCGCCGCCACGCTTCTGACTGTCTGTGAAAACGGCTATGGCAAGCGGACGCCGTTTGGTGCCGGCACGCCGGTGTCGGGGCCCGCGCCCGACGGCGAAGCTGCGGGAGACGAAACAGTTGCCGAAGAGCCCGAGACTCCCGAAGTCGTCGGCGACGAGGGCGACGGCGAAGGGGATGGCGGATCGAGCGGCACGCGGTATCGCACGCAACGCCGGGGCGGCAAGGGCATCCGTGACATCAAGGCCACGGTCCGGAACGGCCAAGTGGTGTCGATCGTGTCGGTGAGCGACGACGATCAGGTGCTGATGATGACCGCCCGCGGCAAGATTCAGCGGGTCAATGTCCGCGAGGTCAGGCCGATGGGCCGCAACACACAGGGCGTCCGGATCATGCGGGTCGACGACGGTGACGCGCTCGCCGCCGTGGTGCCCGTGCCGCCGAGTGAGCAGGAGGAAGCCGACGCCCTGATCGGCCCAGATACTCCGGTCGGCCCCGACACAGCCGCCGAATCGACCTGACCGAACGAACTCGCCGAACGAACGCTTCAGGCGACTCAAGGGGGAACGATGCGGATCGCTGTCGTCGGAACAGGCTATGTGGGGCTGGTGACCGGAACATGCTTTGCCGACAGCGGCAACTCCGTCATCTGTCTCGACATCGATGCCGACAAGGTCGCCCGGCTGAATCGTGGTGAACTGCCGATCTACGAGCCGGGCCTCGAGGAACTCGTCGAGCGGAACGCCCGCGTCGGCCGGCTGCGGTTTACGACCGACACCGCCGCGGCGATCTGCGACGCGGAGGTGGTGTTTCTCGCGGTGGGTACGCCGCCGGCGGCCGACGGATCGGCTGATCTGTCGGCCCTCTGGAGGGTCGTGGAGTCGATCGCCCCACACCTGCACGAGCATGCCGTGGTCGTGACCAAAAGCACGGTGCCGGTCGGTACGTGCGCCGGCATCGAGCAGCGGCTGAAGGCCGCGCTCGGCCGTGATTGCCGCGTCGCCAGCAATCCTGAGTTTTTGAAGGAAGGCGCGGCGATCGAGGATTTCCAGAAGCCGGATCGTGTCGTGGTGGGGGTGCGTTCGGCCGACGTTGGCGAGATCCTGAGATCGCTCTATGGGCCTTTTCTGCGGACCGAGAACCCGTTTCTGGTGATGTCGCCCGAGAGTTCGGAGATGACGAAATACGTCGCCAACGCGCTCCTTGCGACGAAGATCAGCTTCATCAACGAGGTTGCGAATCTCTGCGAACGGATGGAGGCCGACATCGATGATGTGCGGCGAGGCATTGGCCACGACAGCCGGATCGGCTTCGCCTTCTTATTTCCGGGCGTGGGCTACGGCGGGAGTTGCTTTCCCAAAGACGTGCAGGCGCTCGCCGCCATGGCGCGGAGCAGGGGGGTGGCACCGCGAATCCTCACCGCCGTACACGAGACCAATCTGGGGCAGAAGCAGGTGCTCGGCGAGAAGATCATCGCCCACTTCGGCGGCGATCTGAAGGGTCGGCACGTGGCCGTCTGGGGGCTGGCCTTCAAGCCGCGGACCGACGATGTTCGTGACGCGCCGGCGATCGACCTCATCGACCGCCTGCTCGCCGGCGGCGCCAGGGTATGCGTGTATGACCCGGAGGCGACGGAGAACGTCCGCGCGATCTACGGTGACCGCCTGACGTATGCGTCCGGCGCCATCGAGACGATCGATGGCGCCGACTGTCTGGCGATCGTCACCGAGTGGGGCGATTTCCGGCGGCCCGACTTCGACGCGATGGCCACCCGGATGAAGTCCCGGGTGATCTTCGACGGCCGCAACCTCTACTCCCCGAGCGAGATGCGTGCTCGGGGGTTCGTCTACCACTCAATCGGCAGGCCGCCGGTCTGATGGAATGCCGGCCAGCCGGCGGGGACGGCGGTGGCGCCCTGCGTGCACCGGGCTGGAAGATCTCCGCCATGCTCCCGGCGAGGCCGGGACGGGCCGTTTGACAGCCCCTGTGCCGTCGGATTCAATCGTCAGTCCTAAGGCAAACGCTGGCGACCCGTGTGGCCCGCCAGTCTTTGGGAACTTTGTCCTCTCTTCGTGGAGTGCCCGAGAACGTGAAACAAGCCATTGGTTTTTCGGCGTCGATTGCCGTGTTCGTGATGTCGCTAGTGTCCTCAACGGTGGCGCGTGCCGCTTCCGAGGCAGCGGCTGCCGATGAGCGGGCGTGGTTCTTCGGTGCCTTCGGCTTCTGGTGGCTGCTCGCCGTGGCCTGTTCCGTGCTCGCCCTCTACCAGGCGTGGCAGTTCTTCAAGTGGATGGAGGCCCAGCCGGCCGGCACGCCGCGGATGATCGAGATCGCCGGCTATGTCCGCACCGGCGCCGACGCCTATCTGAAACAGCAGTATAAGGTCGTGGCGATGTTCTTCGGTGCGATCTTCCTGTTGCTCGCCGTGATGGCGTTTGTGCTGAAGGTGCAGAGCGCCTGGGTGCCTTTCGCCTTCATTTCAGGCGGACTGTTCTCCGGCCTGGCCGGTTGGTTCGGCATGAAGACGGCGACGCTGGCCAGCAATCGCACCGCCGCCGGTGCCGAGCGGTCGCTTAACGAAGGACTCCAGGTCGCGTTTCGCTCGGGCGCGGTCATGGGGCTCACCGTCGTGGGGCTCGGCCTGCTCGACATCATGCTCTGGTTCTTCATCCTCTACTGGCTCGTGCCCGCCCTCGGATTTACGCCGCTCTCCCTTGAGGAGATCACCGTCACGATGCTCTGCTTCGGCATGGGGGCGAGCTCGCAGGCGCTCTTCGCCCGCGTGGGCGGCGGCATCTTCACCAAGGCCGCCGACGTCGGGGCCGACCTCGTCGGTAAGGTGGAGCACGGCATCCCCGAGGACGACGCCCGGAATCCTGCCACCATTGCCGACAACGTGGGCGACAACGTGGGCGACGTGGCCGGCATGGGGGCCGACCTCTACGAGAGCTACTGCGGCAGCATCCTGGCCACGGCCGCCCTGGGCGTCGCGGCGTTCCCGGACGAGTACCGCATGCAGTTGGCCGCGATATTTCTCCCGATGGCCATCGCGGCAGTCGGCACGCTGCTTTCGGTGTTGGGAATCTTCCAGGTGCGGACCGACGAGGATTCCTCGCAGAAGGCCCTGCTGGGAGCCCTCGCGAAGGGCATCAACTTCTCAACTGCGGCGATCGCGGGCGCCTCGCTCGTGCTGACCTGGATGCTCGTCGGTTGGTCGCACATGGGCGTCGCCGTAGCGGTGATCATCGGTCTGGCCGCGGGCTGGCTGATCGGCAAGTGGACCGAATATTCGACGAGCAACGAGTTCAAGCCGACGCGGGAGTTGGCTGATCAGGCTCTTACCGGTCCGGCGACGATCATCATCGGCGGCATCGCCGAGGGCATGCTGAGCACCTGGGCGCCGGTGCTGATCACGGGCGCGGCCACGCTGCTCTCGTTCGGCTTCGCCAACGGCTTCGACTTCGCCAACCCCAACTCCTTCGCACTGGGCCTGTACGGCGTGGGCATCGCCGCCGTGGGTATGCTCTCGACCCTGGGCATCACGCTCGCGACTGACGCCTACGGGCCGATCGCCGACAATGCCGGCGGCAACGCCCAGATGGCCGGGCTTCCGGAAGTGGTGCGCGAGCGGACCGACGCTCTCGACGCGCTCGGTAACACCACGGCCGCCACCGGCAAGGGCTTTGCGATTGGCTCCGCCGCCCTCACGGCCCTGGCCCTGCTCGCGGCCTACATCGAGGAGGTGCGGGTCGGCTTCGATCGTTGGGGCCAGTCGGTGGTACACCACATTCCCGGCGAGAAGGAGCCGGTGCAGCAGGTGACGATCGACGGCAAGGCAGTGAACCTCGCCGAGGGGCAGTGGGTCAAACTCGCCGGCGGCCTGGCCGTCCGGGTGGGCGCGAGCCCGGCCGCAAACTCAACGTGGATGATCCTCGACAAGAAGTCGATTCCTGACTTCGGTCCGGTGAGGTCCGGCACCGTGGTCGAGAAGATGCCGGCTGCCGACCAGGTGGCCAGGCTCGAGGAAGACGGCCGGATCGTCGCAGTCAAGCAGGCCCGAATGGCTGACTTCATGCGATTCTATGATGCGACGCTCATGAACCCGAAGGTGCTCGTCGGCCTGTTCATCGGTGCCATGAGCACGTTCGTGTTCTGTGCCCTCACGATGAAGGCCGTAGGCCGGGCTGCGAAGGGAATGGTCGAGGAGGTCCGCCGGCAGTTCCGGGAAAAGCCCGGCATCATGCAGGGCACCGACACCCCGGACTACGCCGCACCCGTGGCGATCAGCACGAAGGCTGCCCAGAAGGAAATGATCCTTCCGTCTGTGCTCGCGCTGGCGGTGCCCGTCGTGACCGGCTTGTTGCTGGGCGTGGGCGGTGTGATGGGGCTCCTCGTCGGCGGCCTCACGACCGGCTTCTGCGTGGCCGTCTTCATGGCCAACGCGGGAGGCGCCTGGGACAATGCCAAGAAGTACATCGAGAGCGGCGTGCACGGCGGCAAGGGGACCGAAGCCCACAAGGCCGCGGTCGTCGGCGACACCGTGGGCGATCCCTTCAAGGACACGAGCGGGCCGAGCCTCAACATCCTCGTGAAACTCATGAGCATGGTGAGCGTGGTGGTCGCCGGCCTGGTCGTGCGGTACTCGCTCGAGGCGATGGGGATCTTTTAGATCAGCGCTGGTTTCCTCACAAGAAGCCCCAAGCGCGAGCGCGGGGAATGCGGGTGGCATCGAGACGATACCGTCTTGGTTCGCCGGCGGTGACATGCTCGCCGCCGGGGGATTGCTACAGGATGCCCGCTTGGCCGACGGGGCGTTGCTCGTGAGTCGCAAAGATTCCCCGGCGTCTGCGCGTGCCACCCCCGGCTCCTCACGATCGGGGACTGAGGTAGGCTGACCGAATGCAGGCCGGATTTGCGTTTAGACTTGAGTCGACGAACGGAGCGGCGCGGGCGGGCGTGCTCACGACGCCGCATGGGAGCGTGCCCACGCCGCTCTTCATGCCGGTGGCAACGCTGGCGAGTGTGAAGGGGGTCGATATCGGCCGCGTACGCGAGACCGGTGCGGGGATGGTGCTCTCCAATGCTTATCACCTGCACCTGCGGCCAGGCGAGGCAATCGTCGAAGCGGCCGGGGGCGTGGCGGCGTTCATGGGCTGGAACGGGCCGACGCTCACCGATTCGGGAGGCTTTCAGGTCTTCAGCCTCGCACGTCAGGTGAAGGTCACCGAGGAGGGTGCTTTTTTCCGGTCGCATATCGATGGCAGCCCGGTTGACTTTACCCCCGAGAACTCGATGCGTATCCAGGAGCGGATCGGGGCCGACGTCGCCATGCAGATGGACCATGTCGTCGCTCTGCCGGGTGAGCGCACCGTCGTCGCGGATGCGATGCGGAGATCACTCCGGTGGGCGGAGCGGTGCCGCGCGGCGCACACCCGGAGCGACCAGGCGCTGTTTGGCATCGTCCAGGGCGGTCTCGACCCCGAGTTGCGTCACGAGAGCGCCGAGGGACTGCGGGCCATCGGGTTTCCGGGCTATGCCGTGGGTGGTCTTTCCGTCGGCGAGGGGCCGGAGGCGATGGTCGGGGCGCTCCAGTCGACGATGCCCCACCTTCCCGTCGACAGGCCTCGCTACTTGATGGGCGTTGGGCAGCCCGGGGACATCATCGCCGCCGTCGCCGCGGGTATCGATATGTTCGACTGCGTGCTCCCCACACGGTGCGGCCGCAACTCGCTGGTCTACACGTTTGGTGGCCAGGTGCGGCTGCGGAACGCATGTCATGCAACCGTTGATCAGCCGCTCGAGGAGGGTTGCCCCTGCGTCGCCTGCCGCCACGGCCGCGGGTACATCAGGCACCTCTTTCTTGCCGGCGAGATGCTCGGGCCGATCCTGGCCTCGATTCACAACCTCACGTTCTACCAGCGGCTGGTCGCCCGGCTGCGGGAGGCCATTGTCGCGGGGCGGCTCGCGGAGACGGCCAGGGAACTCCACGCGGCCATGGCAACGCCCGAGCAGGGCGAAGCCGCGTCGTGAGCCCCCTGCGTGGCGTCCGCCCGCCACGCACCGCTCTTGTCGCTCGCGCGCGGCGGCCACTACATTTGCGAGTCTTGCGTTTCCGGGCCCTTTCGCCCGGACGCCCTATTCCCCCCCCGGTTGGCCCATGACGATCCTGCCCTCGACCGCCCTGGTGTCTCCGCTCGTGGCAGCGGTGTGGTGTCTTGCTCAGGCCGGTGAACCTGCGGCGGCACGGCCGGAGGTGCCCATCGCGTTGCAATACCTCCCGCTGCTGGCGATCGCGGCCGCCGCGTACTTGCTACTTTTCCGCCCGGAACGTGAGCGGATGAAAAAACAGCAGCAACTACTCGGTGCACTCAAAAAGAACGACCGCGTGGTCACCTCCTCCGGCATCTACGGGACGGTCGCCAATGTCGAGCGCGACGCCGACCGGGTGACTCTCAAGGTGGATGATGCGTCCAACGTGAAGATCGTCGTCACGCTTTCGAGCGTCGCCCGGGTGCTCCGCGATGGAGACACAGGCGGCGGGGCTGGCGACGGCGGTGGCGGCTCCTGAGCCTCGCCGCACGAACCAACTTTTTCACCGGCCGGCGTCCGCAGGATCGGCCAACGAACGACAATCGCAGGAACAAGGTCAGGAACAAGGTCAGGCATGAGTACCTCGAGCATCGCATTCGGTCTTTTGGCGCAGGCTGCAGCCGTCATCCCCGCGGCACCCGCCGTGCCCGCCCCATGGTGGCGAGAGAGCTGGGCCCTTTGGGGCATCACGCTGCTCACGCTCGCGGTCCCGACGTTTGTGGCATGGCTGATCGCCGGCCGCCTCCGCGCCGCCGATATGTGGGGGCGGATCGCCACGGTGCTCGTCGCGTTGACCGCTGGCCTCGTGATCTGCTCGATGGGGTGGCCGCCGCGGCTGGGCATCGATCTCAAGGGGGGCCTGATCCTCGTCTACGAGGTCGATACATCGAAGCAGGCGGCAGCCCGTGTCGACGACACCGTCCGGCGGATAGAGGGAATGCTGGTGTCCCAGGAGGGTGCTCAGGGGCGGCTCAGCCGCAGGCCCGGCGGCGGCGTCACCGTGCGGCTTGCCACCAGCGATGCCACGGCCCGCGAGGCCTTTCTGGCGGCGGTGAGCGAGGCGGAGTTCGACCGGGTGTCGGTGCGGGAGTCGGGCCGGCGGTCGTCGGATGACGCACTCGAAGTTGACTTCGACGTCGTGCCCGAGACGGCTCCGATCGCGATGGACAAGCTCGTCGCAGCGGTCAGTCGCCGCGTCAATCCGGGCGGTCAGAAGGAGGTCACGGTCCGGCAATACGGTCTCGATCAGATCGAGGTGATCATTCCCGAGGTGGAGCAGTCGGAAGTCGATCTCATCAAGCGGATCGTCTCCAGCGCCGGCGTGCTCGAGTTTCGGATCCTCGCCAACCGCGAGGATCCACGGCACCAGGCCGCGGTCCTGTTGGCCGGCAAGACGGCCGGAGCGACCGTGCGTCAGAAGGAGGAGACGCTCGCCCGTTGGGTCCAGCTCGATACCGCCAAGATGGATCCCTCCGATGACCGACGGCTCGTGACGCGTCCGGCGCCCGAAGGCGGCTTCGATGTGCTCGTGATGGCCGATCCGTTCAATGTCACGGGCGGCGACCTGGGTCGCGTCAGCCCGAGTCTGGACGAGAATCTCAGCCCGTGCGTGAACTTCACGTTCAACTCCAGCGGTGCGGCACGGTTCGGCCTGCTCACGGGCCGCAATCTCCCCGATCCCGCCAATGGGCTCCAGAGCCGGCTCGGTATTCTGCTCGACGACGTGCTTCAGTCGGCGCCGTCGATCCGCAGCACGATCACGACCTCCGGCCAGATCACCGGCAACTTTAAGCAGCCCGAGGTCGACTTCCTCGTCGAGGTGCTCAACGCCGGCAGCCTCCCGGCCGCCCTCCGCAGCCAACCGATCAGCGAGCAGCGGATCAGTTCGCAGTTGGGCGACGACACGATCAAGTCAGCCAGGCTGGCGATGCTCCTGGCCACCCTGCTCGTGCTGACGTTCATGCTCGCCTATTACCGGTTCTCCGGACTCGTGGCCGACCTCGCGGTGCTACTCAACATCATCTTGGTGATGGCGGTGATGATCTCCTTCAAGGCGGCCTTCACGCTCGCCGGTCTCGCCGGCCTCGTGCTCTCGGTGGGCATGGCCGTCGACGCCAATGTGCTCATCTACGAGCGCATGCGTGAGGAAATCGACCGTGGCGCGGCAGTGCGGATGGCGATCCGCAACGGATTCCAGCGGGCCTTCTCCACGATCGTCGACTCAAACCTCACGACGCTGATCACAGCGGCGGTGCTGTTTGCGATCGGCACCGACCAGCTCAAGGGCTTCGCCGTGACGCTGTTTTT
This sequence comes from Planctomicrobium piriforme, assembly GCA_945869735.1. Lineage (GTDB taxonomy): Bacteria > Planctomycetota > Planctomycetia > Pirellulales > UBA1268 > QWPN01. The sequence goes on along the minus strand of CAMBPQ010000002.1, from coordinate 6,069 downwards.
TGGCCTGCTGCTCAACCTGTTCACGGCGGTGTTCTGCTCTCGAGTGGTCTTCGACCTGGCGGAACGCAACCACTGGATCAAGACGCTGTCGATGGCCAGGCTGTTCGGCAAGACCGACTTTCACTTCGTCAGGTGGATGAAGCCGGCAATCATCGGCTCACTGTTGTTCATCGCGGCCGGCGTGCTTGCGGCTTGGCAGCGCGGGCAGGGTCTGTTCGACATTGACTTCACCGGCGGCACGAGCGTGCAGATCGAGTTCAAGCCGGACAGGCCCCTCGACATCGGGTCCGTTCGTGAGGCCGTCGCATCCCTCCCCGACGTGGCTGTCAGCGCCGTGTCGACGACGATCGACGATGCCGGTCTGCGGTACAAGATCGATACGTCGCTTCGTGGCGACGATGCAAATGACGTGGAGGAGAGCATCCGCGGCTTCTTCCCTGACCGTTTGGCCACCTATGGCATGGAGATCATCAGCGTGGCTGCCGAGGCCCGCGACGAAGCCGCTACCGAAAAGAAGCCGGAGGAGGCGATGCCGGCCGTTACCACGGCGACGCTACGATTCCCACAGAAGATCAGCCGGCCCACGCTGCGGGCCACCGTCAGGGAAGGGCTCGAGGCCGAGAAGATTGGCGACGCCGATTTCGACATCGCTTCGACCGACGCCGGGGCATCCGCTGGGCGACCCTGTCGCGACTGGACCCTGACGACCACGCTCGACGCCGCATCGACCCGGGGGATTCTCGAAGGCGTCAAGGCGAAGCTTGCCGAGACTCCGGTTTACCTGGCCGCGAACTCGATCGGCGGTAAGGTGGCGGGCAACACCAAGGTGACGGCCGTCTACGCGCTGCTTGCGAGCCTGCTGATGATCGTGCTCTACGTCTGGATTCGATTCCAGAACGTGGCGTTCGGACTGGCGGCGGTCATCGCGCTGGCGCACGACGTGCTGGTCGCGGTCGCCTGCCTAGCTCTGAGCAAGTACGTCGCACCCTTCTTCGGCTGGGCCCTCATCGACGACTTCAAGATCAGCCTTGACGTGGTGGCGGCTCTCCTCACGATCATTGGATTCTCCATCAATGACACGATCGTGATCTTCGACCGGTTACGGGAAATCCGCGGCAAAGGACGGTTCGTGACCGCCGACATGGTGGATCGGGCGGTCAATCAGACATTGAGTCGGACAATCCTCACGTCGGGCACGGCGCTGCTGGCGACCCTTATTCTCTACGCCTTCGGCGGGCAGGGGATCCACGCCTTTGCCTTCACGATGCTCGTCGGCATCATCGTCGGCTCCTACAGCACGATCTATATCGCGTCGCCGATCGTGCTCTGGCTGCAACACGCGTTTGCAGGGGGCGAGCAGTCTGCCCGCGCGTCGGGGTCGATGCAGCGGGCCTGAACGTCGCAGGCGAACGGAGTGTGCGGCTGGTGCCGCCTGCGCAAACCTGGCGGCTCATGACGATGACGCCGTGTCGCGGATTGACGCGGGGCTTGGGGCACGGGGCCGAATACCCGTGCGACCGCCCGCGGTGGGGCATGATTGCTTTGTGGCTGTTGCTGGCCGGCAGCAGCCATCAGGAGCAAGAATCCCGTGGGCAGCATCGCGAGCGGCATCAGATACATCATCGGGTTGGCGATGGTGGCGGGGGGCGTCTCGATGGCCGTGCCGTTTGGTTTCCTCGTGGCGGACGGCTGGAAGCGGTCCATGGACGGGGGCGTCGCCGCGGCGGCAATCGCGCCTCCGGTCGCGGTTGGCCCAGCGGCCGGTTCTGTGACCAACGTTGCGACGCAGTGGATGGTGCCGGAAGACATGCAGCCCGGCCCAGTGGCCGTGCGTGGCGACTACGTGCCGCCACCTGCACCAACAATGCTCCCGCCTGTGAATCCGGCACTCACGGCCAGCAGCCCCGCAATAAACGGCATGTACCGTTCCACGCTGGAGGTTCCACCCCCGCCGCTCTTAGACTCCCAGGCTCCGCCGCCCCCTGTCGCGGCATGGGCGGCGGCCCCGTCACCGCTGCACGCGGCGCCGGCCACCGACATCGCCGTCGATCTCGTGCCGGCGACGTATGTGGTGCGGGACGGGGACGACCTGACCAGCATCTCGACGAGGTTCTACGGGCATCCCGGGGCGGCTGTCGCCGTCTGGCAGGCAAACCGCGACATCATTCCTGATCCCAACCTGCTCCCCATTGGAGCCGAGCTCCGGCTGCCGCCGTCGTGGTCGGTCGGTGGACCGCAGCGCATGACGGCGGGTGGTGGGCGGACGATCGAGCCGCCGGCGGGACCTGCTACGCCGCGGATGATGCCGCCAACTCCGGGGGTCGCGGAAGGTCCGCCGGTCTGGCTCGGCACCCATGCTGTTCCGCAGACCGGGGCTGCCATCGCCAGACCATCCCCGAGCGGCGGCACCGTGCGTCTGGCCGCCGGCGAGACGCTCGAGTCGTTGGCGTTGAGATTTTATGGCGACCGCAACGCCGCCCAGCGGATCTGGGAGGCCAACCGGGATCGGTTGCGGAGTCCGGATCTCGCCGTCGCCGGCATGGAGTTGCGGCTCCCTTGAACGACAGCCAGGAAGGCTGAGCCCCGGGAAACGAGAACGCATTCGCCTTCCTTCTCGAAGGTGCCAGTTCGCCGCTTCACCAAAGGCGAATGGGGTCTAGCGAGGCATGGCGGCGGCGATTTTCATGAAACCGATGATCAGAGCCGCTGGGTCACCGCCGCGGGCTCGGGGATCGGGGGAACGTTGAGCAGCCAGGGCATCGCCACTGCGGCTCGCCGGGTTGACGAGAAGAAGAAGCGATGCGTCGGCCGCTTTCACCGGGGAGGCGTCTTTTTCATCTCCAAAAGGATGGCGGCTGTCGAACCAATCCTTAGGCCGCTGCCGCTTGAGTTGGTCGAACACCTTCACGGCATCCCGATCTTCGGCGCCCGCGATCACCAGCAGGGGCACCGCACGCCGCACGGCCTCGCTCGTCAACGCGGGGGCGATCGAATAGCCCTTGCTGGTGAAGGTCGGGCTCACCATGATCAGGGCTGTCACCGTACGGCCCTGGGGACCTGTGGCGAGGTCCGGCCAGAGAAAGTCGGCAGCCGTCCAGGACGCAGCCAGGGAAGCACCCAGGCCGGAGCCCACCACGAACAGCGGCTGCGAAGGGACTTTATCCTCTGCAGTCTGTTGCTTGATCCAGTTGTGCACGCATTCGATGTCGCCGCGCACACCCGATTGATCTCTTTTTTGGCCGCCACGAGCGGCGGACATCATCTCAAAGTCGGCTTTTTTCAAAAGCTTGACCTGGTCTTCCGGTAATCCGGGTAGGTTCCTGAGCACGGACTTTCCATGGCCACGCAGATCGGGAGCCACGACGGCGTAGCCCGCTGCCTGGAGTGTTTTGGCCAGCGGTTCGACCGTGAGGTGCGAGCCGCCGAGGTCGTGGATCAGGATGACGGCGCCCAGGGGCGACGTCTCTTCCTGCACGGGGTAGTACCAGGCGACGATCTGGACGCCGTCGCTGGTCTCGAGCCGCAACTCCTCCGTTGTGTCCGTGGCTTTCCGGGCCTGGCCGGGGGCCGGTGGGGGGGCCACGGGCTGGCCAGTCGCGGGGCAGGCCGTGGTGATGGCGGTAGCCAGGCAGGCGGCCGCGGCAGACCGTTGGAAGAAACAGCGTTTCATGGCAATTGCAGGCGAATCTCGCTTGTCCCGGGGGTGCAGGGCGAAAAATGCCCGTGCGGAATAGAATACCGAGGTCGTCACGAACTTTGCCATGGCGCGCCGAGGCACGAATGGCGTGTGAAATGGGTATTCCTCTGCGGCGAAGAGGCGGCGAAGAGGCGGCGAAGCCCCAAAACGAGGGATCACCATGTCTTGGCTCGAGCCCGCGCGGCGTTGGTGGCAGGAGTTCACAGGCGAGGAGGAAACTCCGCTTGATGGTGACACTCCGGCCTGGGCCATGAGCCTGGTCCTGCACGTCGTCGTGCTTCTCTCCCTGGCGCTCATCGGCCTGCCGGCGATCGCGCCGAGGCAGAGTTCCATCACGATCCTCGCCCCGACACAGGTCGTCGAAGAAGACGTGCTCGTGGCACCGGAGATGACTGTGGCGGTCGAGGAGCAGGCATCGGCATCCTCGGATGCCGAGAACCTCGAGGTCTCCACCGCCGTCGCGTCGGTGTTGTCTGATGACCCGGTGGTGACCGTCGACGTCGCCGAAGCTCTCAACGCCGAACTGGCGATCTCCCCGATCGATCTCCCTCCCTCCGGGGCCGAGCTCGGTGATTATCTGCAGGTTGGTCGGGCCGGAACCGGTGACACGGGCGTGGGAACGGCTGGCACGGGCGGGGCCGTCGACCGTCTGACGATGGAGATCGCGGCGTCGCTCCAGCAACGGGCGACCGTGGTCTGTTGGGTGTTCGACCAATCGGTGAGTCTTGCCGGGCAGCGGAAGGAGATCGCCGGACGGCTGGATCGCGTCTTCGATGAACTCGGGCTCTCCGGAGCCGAGACCAAAGAACACGAACTTCTCAATCTCGTGTTTGCCTACGGCCAGAAGGTCGCGCCGCTCGTCAAGGAGCCCACGCGGGAGACCGGTGAGGTCGTCAAGGCGATCGAGTCGATTTCGATCGACGAATCGGGCGTCGAAATGACGTTCACGGCGATCGCCGAGGCGGCCAAGAAGGCGAAGCAGGTGCGGATCTCACCCACGAAACGCAACGTGATGATCATCGTCTTCACCGACGAGGTGGGCAACGACCAGCAGTATGCCGATCAAGTCGCCGCCTTTTGTCGTGCCCAGGCGATGCGGGTCTACGTGGTTGGCGTGCCCGCGCCCTTCGGGAAGCGTGAGGTGAAGATGAAGTTTACGGAGTTTGACCCGCGGTATGACGACGACGTGCAGTGGGCGGTGGTCGAGCAGGGGCCCGAAACGCTTCACCCCGAGGTGGTTCAGGTGCGCTCCGGCCGCGATGCCGACGAGCCGATCGACTCCGGGTTCGGCCCCTTCAGCCTCTCGAAGCTCTGTGCAGAGACGGGCGGCCTCTACTTTTGTGTGCATGCCAACCGAAACGCCAGCGGCCGCGTGAGTGACGGCGAGGTCGCTGACATGGCCTCGCGGCTCAGGTATTTCTTCGATCCCGCTGTGATGCGGAGCTATCGGCCCGACTACCAGCCGGCCGCCAAGATCGAGAAGATGCTTGCGTCCAATCGCGCCATGAGGTCGCTGGTCGATGCTGCTCGGAGTTCGCAGGTTGCCCCGATGGATTCGCCGACGCTCGAGTTCCCGAGGCAGGACGACGGCGCCTTGGCGCTCCTGCTTGGCGAGGCCCAGAAGAAGGCGGCCGTGCTGCAGCCGAAAATCGACGCGATCTACGGCATCCTCTCGGCAGGACTTCCCGACTGCGACAAGGTCACAGAAAAGCGCTGGCAGGCCGGGTATGACCTGGCCCTGGGTCGAGTGATGGCGGTCAAGGTCAGGACTGACTCCTACAACATCATGCTGGCACAGGCCAAGACGGGGATGAGGTTCAAGAATCCCAAGAACGACACGTGGAGACTGGTGCCCGATGCGGACATCTCGGCGGTGGGGTCGCAGACGGAGAAACTCGCCGGCCAGACGCTCACGCTCCTGAAGCGGGTCGTCGACGAACACCCGGGCACGCCTTGGGCGCAGATGGCGGCTGAGGAACTGCGGCAACCGCTTGGTTATCGCTGGGACGAGGACTTCACCGGCGTCAATGCCCCGAAGATGGGTGCGGGCGGCGGCGGCGTTAACAATCCGACCGACGACAAGCGGCGGATGCTCCCCCCGCCGAAGCCGAAGAGGCCGATCAAAAATCTCTGAAGACACGCTCGCCGGGCCAGCGATGGCCCCGGCGGGCGTGGCCTGAGGGCCCGCCTTGAAGGCGGACGAAGGTGGGTGCCGCGGCCGTACCGCTCACGGTTATGCCACCCCTGCCCCAAGAAGCCCGGAGCGCGAGCGATGGGAATGCGGGTAGCGACCGAGGGCGTGGCGTGGAGCATGACGGGGTGGCGGGCGTATTCCCCGCGCTTGCGCTTGGGGCTTCCTGGCAGGAGGCCCA
>CAMBPQ010000001.1 GCA_945869735.1 Planctomicrobium piriforme | reverse complement strand
GTGCGTCGTGTTAGACCACCATGGCCCCGGCGGGCTGATTCAGTGGCCCGCCTTCCGGGCGGGCGGCCTGTGCGTCGTGTTAGACCACCATGGCCCCGGCGACAATCCGCAGGACCGCGTAGCGGCGACTTTTGCCGCCCCGGAGCCGGCGTTCCACCAAATTCGAATGGGCCCAAACGCGAGCGCGGGAGATACGCACCCCACCTCATCCCGCGCCTCGCCCTACGGTCGCCACCCGTCTTCCCATCGCTCGCGGTCCAGGCTTCTTGATACGAAGCTCCTCTCCCGCCGGTTATCATCTGCCACCGCTGCGGCACCTCCCACCAAGGATCTCACCCATGCACCGCCTCACCCTCGCTTGCCTGCTCTTCGCCGCCATGCCCTGCGCCGCCGCCGAGCCCACGGATTTTCCGCGAACGACGATTGATCTGGGCTGCGTCGTCTCCGACCTCGAAAAAAGCGTCCGCTTCTATACCGAGGGGATCGGCTTCAAGGAGGTCAAGGGCTTCCAACTGTCGGCCGATTTCGCCACCGATGCCGGACTTACCAACGCGAAGCCCCTGAACGTGCGCGTGCTCGTTCTCGGCGAGGGTGACGCCGCCACGAAGCTGAAGCTCATGCAGGTCGAGGGCACCGCACCACGGCCCGGCGACAACGAGTTCGTCCACTCGCACACCGGCTTTCGCTACCTCACGATTGTCGTCGCCGACACCGACGCCGCCCTGGCCCGGCTCGCGAAACTCGGCGTGAAGCCGATTACCAAATCGCCGCTGCGGATTCCCGAATCGATCGCCAAGGGCATGAGCCTGACGTGCGTCCGCGATCCCGACGGCAACCTCGTGGAACTCCTTGGCCCGCAGTGAGTTGCGGCCCCGACCTCCGCAGTGGTAGCCTCGCCCCCACTGGCGGGGTGCGCACCCCGCGTGGTTGCTCGTCCCCGGGAGTCGTCGCCATGCCTCAGCCCCAGAGTTCGTCCGTCCGTGAACGTCGCCGCGCCGCCGGATTCATCACCCTGTCGATCTGCCTCGCTATCGCCTGGGGCGTGTGCGGCAAGCAGGTCTCGGCTCACACAAGCCTCTGGGAGTGCAACTGGTGTCACCAGCAATATCAGGGCAACCAGGCTCCCGCCTTCGCAAAATGTCCCGCGAAGGACATGAAGCAGAACCACTGGTGGATCAAGAAGAGCTGAGCTGACGCGGGATCTTCCCGGCCCGTTCGAGCCACGTGATCACCTCGATGGCGAGTTCGTCGGGCCGCTTCGCCGCGGAATCGACGACGAGTTCGGGTGATTCCGGCTCCTCGTAGGGATCGTCGATGCCCGTGAAGCCCTTGATCTCGCCAGCCCGGGCCTTCTTGTACAGCCCCTTCGGGTCGCGGCCTTCGCAGACCTCGAGCGGCGCCTTGACGTAGACCTCCACGAAGTCACCGGCGGGGAGCAGGCGGCGGACGGCGTCGCGGTCGCGGCGGTAGGGGCTGATGAAGGCCGTCAGCGTGATGATCCCGGCCTGGGCGAAGAGTTCGGCCACGGAGCCGATCCGGCGGATGTTCTCCTCGCGATCGGCCGGGCCGAAGCCGAGTCCAAACCGCGTTGCAAACTCCGCGCCGTGCCGCTCCACGAGCAGGGCTGGCGCGGCGCTCAATCCGTGGCGAACGTTGTCGCCGTCCAGCACGAAGGTGCGGCAGCCACGCTCGTGGAGTTTTCTGTCGACGCAGTTGGCCAGCGTGCTCTTGCCGCAGCCGGAGAGGCCCGTGAACCAGAGCACGCAGCCCTTATGCCCGGCCGCGTGTTCCCGGTCGGCCCGGCTGACGGCGTGGGCATGCCAGCGCACGTCGACGACTTCCGTATTCTGTTTCCCTTCCGCCATGCAATTCTCCCCGTAATCGGTTTTCCCGCTCGGGCGGCCCTGCGCCTCACCAGGCGTCGAGCCGCACCTCGCACTTCAGTCGCTCCGGCTCCCCATCGGCCTTCCCGCCGCGCCGCGCGATCGTGAGCATCACGAGCTCGCCGGGAGCACAGTCGGCCAGCCGCTCCGTCAGACCTTCGAAGCTCTTGACGGGCTCGTCGTCGATGGTGAGCACGACATCGCCACTGCGCAAGCCAGCCTGATCGGCAGCAGACCCGGGCTCCACGGTGCGGATCTCACACGTGCCGCCGAGAGGCAGTGAACTGACGCCGAGTTTGCCCCCCTTCCGCACATCGATCCGCGCCGCGGGAAGTTTCTTGGCGAGCAGATCGGCCGCCTCCCTCCCTGCCCCGGTCCCAAACAGTTCGATCCGTGTGACGTCTCGAAGTTCCGCGAGCAAAGCCAGCGTCGCATCGTCGACGGGCACCCCGAACACGCTCACGCCGGCCAGCCCCCGCAGCCGTGCGAGCTGGCGAAAGTCTGCGGGGGTTCCCCGCCAGGCGGCATTCACCTCGACCTCCAATCCGCGGCTCTCGACGGCCGGACGTTCGCGAAACACAGCCCCCAGAAACTCGAGCCGTTCGCGGGCGGCGGTTGCCTTGCCGAGCATATGAAACTCCAGGGCGGCAGCGGCCAGCCGCGAGGCGGCCGAGTCGCCGTGGGCCGCGATCCCGGCGAGGCACGCTTCGGCCGCGGCCACCAACTCCTCGTCTTGCGACGCGAGCATCTGCCCGATGACCTCCACGCCGCGGCTGGCGACCTCGAGATCACCCGTACGGATCACCTCCGCGAGGGCGTCGACTGCGGGCCGCCCCGCCTGCACGAGGCTGCGGCTGGCCGCCTCCCGCCGGGCAAACTGCGGCGCACCGAGCTGATCGACCAGCAAGGCGATCTCACCGGGTAGTGGCTGGGCCGCAGCGGCCGAGAGCAGGCAGCCGCAGAAGCACGCCCAGGCGGCGGGCGGCATCAGGCGGGCGGCTGCGGTGGCGGGCATGAAACCTCCGGGTCGTACCGAATATACCAGCCGTCGGCCGGCGGCCGCCGCGGGGGTAGGATTAGGTACTTCCCATGACGCTTCCTATCACACCACCACCAGCCCCCTGTCCCCCTCTGCCGGCATCGCGCGACGAGATGCGCGCCCGCGGCTGGGACTCGGTCGACATCGTGCTCGTGAGCGGCGACGCCTACGTCGACCATCCGAGCTTCGCGAATGGCCTGATCGCGCGACTGCTCCAGGCCGCCGGCTTCCGCGTGGCCGTGCTCGCCCAGCCCGACTGGAGCAACTGCGACGCCTGGCGGCAGTTCGGCCGGCCGCGGCTCTTCTTCGGTGTATCGGCCGGCAACATGGACTCGATGATCAATCACTACACAGCCAACCGGAAAGTCCGTAACGACGACGCCTACTCGCCCGGCGGTGAGATCGGCCGGCGGCCCGACCGAGCCACGCTCGCTTACTGTCAGCGATCGCGGGAGGCGTTTCCCGGCGTGCCGGTCGTGGCCGGCGGCGTCGAGGCGAGCCTCCGCCGGATCGCCCACTACGATTACTGGAGCGACACCGTCCGCCGTTCAATCCTTCTTGATGCCAAGGCAGATCTCATCGCCTTTGGCATGGGTGAACGGACCGTGCTCGAGATCGCTCGGGGACTCGACGCTGGGAAGTCGCCGAAGGACCTCCGCGGTCTCCGCGGCGTGGCCTATCGGCTCGGCGCGAGCGAGCCGCCGCCGGCGGGCGACGACACGCTGGAACTGCCCGCTTACGAGGCCGTCACGGTCGATCCGCTCGCCTTCTGCGAAATGACACGGATCTCGCACCTCGAGACCAATCCCCACAACGCCCGGCGGCTCGTGCAGCGGCATGGCCGCGAGGCGGTGGTGGTCAATCCGCCCGCCCTGCCCCTCGAGCAGGACGAGATGGATCAGGTCTACGGTCTGCCCTTCACCCGGCGGCCGCATCCTTCTTATGGGAACGCGCGGATTCCCGCCTTCGAGGTCGTGGAGAACAGCGTGCAGATCATGCGGGGCTGCTTCGGCGGCTGCACGTTCTGCTCGATCACCGCCCACGAGGGGCGGATCATCCAGAGCCGTTCGCAGGAATCGATCATCACCGAGATCAAGCTGCTCGCGGCCCAGCCCGGCTTCAAGGGCACCGTGTCCGACATCGGTGGGCCGACGGCCAACATGTATCAGATGCGATGCACACGACCCGAGGTGGAGGCTAAGTGCCGGCGGCTCTCCTGCGTGCATCCCACCGTCTGCAAGCTTCTCGGCACTGATCACGGCCCGCTCAAGGCGGTGATGCGGGAGGCGCGGAGCGTGCCGGGGGTGAAGCGGGTACTCGTCGCCAGCGGTGTGCGAATGGACCTCGCCCGCCGCGATCCCGAGTATCTCCAGGAACTCGCCGAGCACCATGTCGGCGGCCACCTGAAGGTGGCCCCGGAGCACACCGCTCCCGAAGTGCTCAGCCTGATGAAAAAGCCCTCGGCAGACGACTACGTCGAGTTCGACAAGGCCTTCAAGGCGGCGAGCCGCCGCGTCGGCAAGAAGCAATACACCGTCCCGTACTTCATCGCCAGCCATCCGGGCAGCGGCGTGGAGCAGATGATCGATCTGGCGATCTTCCTCAAGCGCAACAGCTACCGGCCCGACCAGGTGCAGGACTTCATCCCCAGCCCATTTGACATTGCCGCCTGCATGTATCACACGGGCCTCGACCCGATGACGAAGCAGCCGGTGACGGTCACGAAAGGCCTCCGCGACCGGCGGATGCAGCGGGCACTTCTCCAGTTCTTCAAGCCGGAAAACTATTTCGAGGTCCGCCGGGCGCTTGAGCAAGCGGGCCGACACGACCTCATCGGCTCGGGCTGCGACTGCCTGATCCCGGAGCGGCCACCCCAGGAGGCCCTCGACCACAAGCGGAGCGAAGCCACGCGGGCCTTCACCGACCAGACCTCGGGCGACCACATCCGCGGTGGGCCAGCCGCCAAGGACAAAGGTCCGCGGAAGCAGGGACGGCAGCGGCGGAGCGTGGGCTATCGGCCCCAGCGTCCTGGGCACTCGGGACCGTGACGACGCATGGCGTGCCGCGGAGGGTATTGAAATGCAGTGCGCATTCCCCCCGCTTGGGGCTTCCTGACGGAAGACCGCGCCAAGCGGAGAGGTGTGGCGGCGGGTGCCCCCAAGAAGCCCTGAGCGCGAGCGACGGGAGTCCGGGTGGCGGGCAGGATGAACGGCACGGACGGCGATGATCAAATACCTCGGCTCCAAGCGGGCGCTCCTTGGACTGATCACCGAGACCATTGCGCAGGCAACCCCCGGCGGCTCGGTCCTCGATCTCTTCTCGGGAACCTCCCGCGTGGGGCACGCGCTCAAGAAGCGTGGCTATCGCGTGATCGCCAACGACCACAATGCCTACGCCCACGTGCTCGCCCAGTGCTACGTGGCGGCCGATCTCGACGACCTACGCGTCCCCGCCGAGTCGCTCGTGAAGGAGTTCAACACTCTGCGGGGGGTGCCCGGCTATTTCACGGAGACCTTCTGTGAGAAGTCGCGGTTCTTCCAGCCGAAAAATGGCGCGCGGGTCGACGCCATCCGAGAGGCGATCGTCCGCAAGTCGTTGCCCCCCGACCTCGAGGCCGTGATGCTGGTCTCGCTGATGGAGGCTGCCGACCGTGTCGACTCGACCACCGGCGTGCAGATGGCGTATCTCAAGCAATGGGCGCCGCGGGCCTCCAACGACCTCGAGCTGCGAGTGCCCGACATGCTCCCTCGGTCCGCCGGTGGGAAGTGTGCCGCTCTCAACCTCGATGCCGCCGAGGCGGCCCGTGGTTCGCCGGTCGATCTCGCCTACGTCGACCCGCCCTACAACCAGCATTCCTACCTGGGCAACTACCACGTCTGGGAGACGCTCGTCCGCTGGGACAAGCCGGAGGTCTATGGCGTCGCCTGCAAACGGGTCGACTGCCGCGAGCGGCGGAGCCTCTTCAACTCACGGCCGCGGTTCCGCGCCGCCCTGGCCGAGATGCTCACGGCGATCCAGGCGGCGGTGATCGTGGTCTCGTTCAGTAACGAGGGCTACCTCGACCGCGAGGAGATGGAACCGCTCCTCGGCGGGCTGTTCGCGGGCCGGGCTCACGTCACCACGATCGAGACCGACCACAAGCGGTACGTCGGCGCGCAGATCGGGATTCATAATCCGCAGGGTGAGAAGGTCGGCACGGTCAGTCACCTCCGTAATAAGGAGTATCTCTACCTGGTGTCGTCGAGACCGCTCGTGAAGATGCTCGAGGGTGGGTAGGCCGCCCTTCAATACCGCAGCCCGACTCCCAGGTTGGCGAAGAAGGCGGGTGTCGTCTCGTTGAGACCCCAGCCGACACGGAGGCCGATCTCGAGGTCTTCCGTCGCGAGCACATGGCCGCCGAAGCTCGCATATTGGATGTTGAGCGGGATCTCCTTCTCAGACGTGAAGATGCCAAAGTATTCGGCGTGCAGACTCCACCGCTCGCCGACGGGAATCTTGACCACGCTCGACGGCGCCCACTGGTTGAAGGAGTCTTTCTCCTCGAAGCCGGTGCCGTATCGCATCGCCGACGTCCACTCCCAGCCGCTCGCGAATCGCCAGCCAAACGACTCCCCCACCACAAACGTCGTCTTGTTCGACGGGCCATAGACGGGCGTGTAGCCCTGCAGCACGGCCGCCGACCGGGGCAGCCAGCCGTCCTGGTCGGTGGTCTCGACCTTGGTGCCATAGACTACGCGGCTCTCCTCCTCGGTTTCGATGTCCTCGCCGCCAAACTCGCTTCCCGACACCGTTCCCGATCCGCCGGCCTCGTAGTTGAAGCCCAGGCGGGCCTCGACCTTCTCGCCGATGCCCCGCCGCACGAGCACCTCCGGAACGCTATGAGTCTCCGGTCCGAGCCGGTTGTCGATGAACGAATACGACGACTCTAGAATCGACGTGGCTGCGCCGGCGGTCGTGGGTGCGAAGGTGAACGAATCGCGGTCGGTCTCGAGTTCCTCCCGGCTCGACGTGGCGTCGTCACCCTTCGTCGCCACCATTCCTCCCATCATCCACGCCGCGCACACCGCTATCAGGCACCACCGCCCGACTGCCACCGAACCGTGCGAATCGTGACTGCGTGGCTGCGGTTCCTTCATGATCCAGCCTGCGGTCGGCCGGCCGTGGGACGGTCGAAGTGCCACGTGAAGCCGATGCCGATCCAGTAGCTCTCGACGCTCACGTAGGTGGCATCGCCAAGACTCTCACCCGCCGGAAACATCCCGCCGGCGAAGGCATCAAAATCGAGGCCTCGCATCAGGAGATCGCTGACGCCGATGCCGGCCGCCATGCGATGCTCGTTGATGATCGCGAACTGCGACTGGAGATACTTCACTGCGGGGATGCCGCCTGGCACTTCAATCGGGCCGATCCGCGTGCCGACCGCATCATTGATCGGATTCTGGGCGAACGCATAGCCCAGCCGAAGTTTCACTCGGTCGGTCGCCTTGTACTGCGTGCCAAGTTGCATCACCCACTGCCCGCGGTAGATGCTCTTAAAGAGAGCGGCGCTGGGCCAGTCGAGGTATAGGGCATCGGCGGCCAGCAGCAGCCTGCCATCCATGAGCGACTCGTTCGCGATCCCCATGCCCACTTGCTGCGGCAACCCCATGTCGACGTCGCGAGGCCGACGATCCGAAAACAGCACGGCCTCGTTTTCGAACCGGAAGGCCTGCGTGGTCTGGTAGTAGGCTCCAAGCCAGGTCGCGTCACCGAGTTGGTAGTCGATGCCAAAGCCGCCTCGCAGCGCGTAGGCATTGGTCATCCCGCTCGTGCCCACGAAGGGCCCCGATGCAAAGCCGTCACCGATAAACATCGTCGCGCCGAGCGACAGCCGCTCGGTGAGTTCCACCGCCACCGAGGGCGCGAACTCAAGCAGGAGTAGATACGACGAGGTGGCGTTGCTGGCCGGTTCCTGTACGTAGCTGGAACCGCCACCGGCCGCACCGAGCACGGCGAGCCCCACCGTCATCGGTAAGGGAAGCCCATCGACCTCCTGAGCCACGCCGATCGCCGGCACGACGGCCCCCGGCGTGCTGCTCTTCGCCGAGAAGGCCGCCACCCCCAGAAGCGGCACGGCCGTTTTCTGTTCGAGATCGACCGTCGCCTCCGCGAAGGCTCCGCCGAGCGTGAAGTGAGTGCCCTTGTACTGTGTGAGCGCTGCGGGGTTGGCATTGATCGCGGAGAGGAAGTCCTGTGGCGCCGCGACGCTCGTGCCGGCCATCCCACCAGACGCCGGCATCAGCGTATTGCGGAAATCGATGCCATACGTCTGGGCCACGGCAGGGCCCATGCCGGTGACCGTGGCGACCACGGCCATCACGGCGCACACCAACCGTCTATGCTGCAGAGGCGTCATACGTTTCCCTCTTTGGACTTCCGAAGGAATCGGCACAACACGAACAACCGCTTGACACCCCGGGGATGTGTCTGAAAAGGCATAGGATCTGGGTAATCCGTCGGGCCCCTGAGCCGACTGGGCGGCCCGGGAAAGCCGGCCTCACCCTAACGGTCGCGGCATCCGGCGAGAAAACCCCTGACCTTTTCCCCGACCTTACCCGACTCGACGGTCGTGCCGGTCATTCCGCCGATGACCCTTCTGCTGATCGGGCGGGCATCGAGTGGGCGGGCGGTTCCGTACCCGATTCCCGCACCGTCAACTCGCGGATCGGGGAGCTATCGATGGCGTTCATGCAGAAGACAGCCACGCGTGGTGCGACGGCCCTCGCGATCGCTCTGGTGTCGGCGGCCCTCGCGGTTGGCCAACAACAAGCCTTCGTCGGCGGGCCGGGCCAGGCGGGTTCGTTCGAGTCGTTCGACCCCGTCCTCTCCGACGAGGTAATGACGGGCATGATCCCCACCGGACAGGACTGGTTCCTGTTCGGCGAATCGGATCGGGGCGGCGTCTACGGCTGGATGGCCGGCGGCTTCGTGGGCAACTTCGGCGTGCCGCCGAGCAAGTTCAACGGGCCATACAACGCCGTTGACCGAGCCAACGAGGCGATGATGAACCAGGTCTATCTGATCGGCGAGCGGACGCTCCCCACCGACGGCTCGAACGGAATCGGGGCCCGCACCGACGTGCTCTACGGCGAGGACTTCCCGCTGGCGATGTCGCTGGGCTGGGAGACGAATCCCGGCCCGCAGGACTGGAACAGCGGTGAGTACTACGGTCTGGCGATCCCGCAGCTCTACGCCGAAGTCGGCAGCCAGGACCTCTCGCTCAAACTCGGCCACTTCTACACGATTGTGGGCTACGAGGGCGTGCCGGCGGTCGGCAACTTCTTCTTCATGAAAAGCTACAGCTACCAGTTCGCCGGCCCATTCACCCACTGGGGCGGCCTCGTCAACTGGAAGGCCACGGACAACGTCGAGATCGATGGCGGCCTCGTGAACGGCTGGAACGGTCTTGCCTCGCCCTACAGTAAAGCCAACTTCCTCGGGCGAACGCGTGTCAAGAACGACGACAACTCACTCGCCACCTCGTTCGCCATCGTCAGCGGTGACGAAAGCAACGACTTCTCGCCACTCTTCCAACCGGCCCCAGTGCTCACGTCTGCCAATCGCACGCGGTACAGCCTGATGCTCGAATACCGCCCGTCGGCGAAGTGGGAATACCTCTTCCACCACTGGCTCGGCACGCAGGCCAACGGGCTCGCCGATGGCGGGACGGCGCTCTGGGCTGGCATCGACCAGTACCTCTACTACCGCGTGAGCGATACCTGGCTGTGGGGCGCCCGCTTTGAGTGGTTCCAAGACACCGACGGCACCCGCGTGGGCCTGAACCGCCCGAGCAATCCCAACCACGTACCGCTGCCGGGCAACTACTACTCCCTGACGATCGGGCCCAACTGGATGCCGACGGGCAACTTCCTGATGCGGCCGGCCTTCCGCTGGGACTTCTTGGGTGGCCCGTACGGCGGCCCACGGGCTCCCTACAACGACGGCATCAGCAACCAGCAGACGATGCTCGGCTTCGACCTGATCCAGAAGTTTTGATGCCCCGCACGCGGTCGTCGCCGCGGGCCGCATGTACGGGCGCGCCAAGATCTTTTTGGCGTCTTTTGCACAGGCGACGTGCACACGCTCCGGTTCCAGACGTTGGGAAACTCATCTTCCCACGCGAGCGCAGCGGGTGTTATCACCCGCGTGTCCACGAACGGTCCTCTGGAGAAGAACGCGATGCACAAGGCATTTCAGCAAACGACAGGTTGGGGTTTGGCGATGGTAACCGTGGCATCGGTCATGGTGGTTGCAACCATGGCTCAGGCCGGTCCGCCCGCGCTCAGCACCAATCCGGGCAACCTCGCGATCTTCCCGGCAAAAGGCCAGAGCCCCGAACAGCAACGGGCGGATGAGTCTGCCGCCTATGACTGGGCCAGCCGACAAACCGGCTGGGATCCCTACCAGGCGAAGGCAGCCCTGGATCAACAGGGTCAGGCTGCGGCGGCGTCAGCCAACGCTGCACGAGGCGGCGCCGTGAAGGGCGCGGCGGGCGGCGCCCTCCTGGGAGTCGCCATCGGCGCCATCGCTGGCGACGCGGGCAAGGGTGCGGCCATCGGTGCGACGTCGCTTGGGCTGACGGGAGGCGTGCGTTCGCGGCGGGCCGTGAGGTCGGCGGGCGGGGCCTCCGATACAGCCGTGGCGGCCTACCAGCAGCAGTTCGGTGTTTGGACAAGAAACTTCATGGCCGCCATGGAGGCCAAGGGTTATACGGTGCGATGAGCCCGGGAAGACAGATGACATGCAGCACACAAAATCCAGCGATCAACGGAGTGACTTTATGCTGACGACAGTGATGAGAATGGTGGTGGTGGCCCTGGCCGCGAATCTGGTGGTGTGCGGCAGCGTATGGGCCGACCAGACATGGCTCTGTTCTGTGAACTCGGCCGTCGCGGTGGACGAGGACGGCACGGTGGGCCCTCCCGATCTTGGCGAACGGGACCGCCCCACGTTCTTTCGCGTGGATGCTGCGAAGAAGGAACTGACGCTTCTGGCACCACACTCACGCCGCGGTGAGGTCACGAAACTCGAGACGATGCACGAGGTCGATGGCATGTACCTGTTCTCCGGCGTGGAGAACGGCCGCAACGTGAGTCTGCTCATCACCGCCGAGGGCCGCATGACCCTCTCGGTGATCGCCGACGGCGTAGTCTGGTCCGTCTTCGGCAACGTATTGCCAGAGGGTGAAACGAAGGAGTGAGGCGTGGGCGCGGCCGCGACGCCCCGGCGTTTTCCGCCCACTCGGCGAGCATCCCCGTGGAGGCGCGCTTTCGTCTGCTATTCTCGAGGTCATGGCCGACCGCGACTCCCTCACGAACGAACTGGCCCGTGAGCGGAATCGCGAGGCGGCCGACCGGACGCTGCTCGCCTGGATCCGCACGAGCCTCGCGATGATCAGCCTCGGGTTCGGCATCGAGCGACTGGGACAGGCCGCCATCGCCTTTGACGGCAGGATGGCGGGTTTCTCACCACTCAAGACGCGGCTATTTGGGGCGTCACTTATCGTGCTTGGCATTGCGGCGACGCTCGGGGGAATGTGGGAACATCGGCAGGTTCTGGTCGCGATCGGTCGGGACGACTACCGCTATTCCGATCGCCCCCCGATCGCCCGCTACATGGGAGTGGCGCTGGTCATCGTGGGCGTGGCGGCGCTGGCGATGATGCTCGTGCACTTGTTGGCTCCCGAGGCGGCTGCTCCTGGCGGCAGCTGATGGTCTGGTCGCACGTCTGCGATCCGCTCTCGACGGCGCTCGCCGCGAGGTGCTTTCAAAAAGCCCGGAGCGCGAGCGACGGGTAGACCGGTCGTGACTTCGACGGCCGTGCGAAACGGATCGGGGTGGCGGGCGTCTTCCCCGCACTCGCGCTTGGGGCTTCCTGGCGGGAGGCGACGCCACCGGGACCCTTGTAGGCCGCTGACGTATCGGGCTCCAATACGATCCGACCCACCGGCATGGCTCAGAGTTCTGGCATGGACGAACGACAGCTCACGACCGCTCCGCACGGCCACATGCTCACCAATGCGGCAGCCTGGTCGGCCGACTCGAGGTGGATCGTCTACGACACGCGGTCCGGCACCGACGGCTCGGTGTTTGACGGCACGCAAATCAAGCGGATCGAGGTCGAGACGGGGCGAGTCGAGGTGCTCTACGAGTCGCGACACGGCGCCTGCTCCGGTGTCGTGACGGCAAGCCAGGTTGACGACCGCGTCGTCTTCATTCTGGGCCCCGAGCGGCCCACACCCGACTGGCAGTACGGGCCGGCCCGTCGGCAGGGCATTATCGTGCATACCGGGCGGCCAGGCATGGCGGAGAACCTCGACGCCCGCGACCTCGTGCCGCCGTTCACGCCCGGCGCGCTCCGCGGCGGTAGCCACGTCCATCTCTTCAGCGGAGACGGCCGGCTCGTGAGCTTCACCTCCGAAGACGCCTTCCTCGAGATGGCGGCAGGTACCGCGACCGCACGGTTGCCAGCGACCGAGCAGCCGGAACGCAACCTCCGCGGTATCGGCGTGAGCGTGTGCGGCAAGCCGGTGCGGGTGTCGGCGGCGCATGAACGCAACCACGGTGGCTCGGCGTTCACGGTGCTGGTCACGGCGCTGCACGATGCCCCGCGGCCCGGGAGCGACGAGATCTCGAAGGCATTCGAGGAGGGGTGGATCGGCACAGCCGGCTACCGGCGGGCCGATGGGTCGCGGCAGCGGTATGCGCTCGCGTTCCAAGGCCATGTCACGACGGCGGCGGGCACCACGATCGCCGAGGTGTTCGTCGTCGATCTGCCCGACGATCCGGCCTCCCTTGCGGAGCCAGGCGACGGCCCACTCGCCGGCACAATGCTCCGCCGCCCGTGTCCGCCGCGGGGTGTGCGGCAACGACGCCTCACGTTCACCGCCGATCGCCAGCACCCCGGCATCCAGGGGCCGCGTCACTGGCTGCGGTCGAGCCCCGACGGTGCGCGAATCGCGTTTCTCCTCCGCGACGACGCTGGCCTCGCACAACTCGTCACAGTGAGCCCGCTCGGCGGCGAACTCATGCAGATCACTCGCGATCCGTGGGGGGTCGCAAGCGCGTTCACGTGGAGCCCCGACGGCCGACGGATCGCGTATGCCGCCGACGGCAGCGTGATGACGGTCGACGTCGAGACGGGCATGTCTCGTCGAGTCACCCCCCGCCCCGCCGAAGCCGCTGGCAGCGAACATCCACGGCCCGAGGCGGTCGTCTTCTCCCCCGATGGCCGGCGGATTGCCTTCATGCGGCGAGTCGTCGCCGACGGCGCAACCCACAACCAGATCTTCATCGTGGCCGCGCTGCCGGCGGAGTGATGAAGAGGGCTAGCCCTAGCATCGTGACCGCGAAGGGATAGCTGCCGCCGTACACGATCGCCCGGCTCATGTTATCGGGCCTTGTTTCTACCGGTGGACGTTACTGCACGGTGGTGCTTCCCCGGACTTTTTTTGTGGGCCTCGCCCCACCGAGTCAGTGCGTTCATGACCGTCCGACCAACGTCCATCGGTGTCGGGAGCCGGGCGGCGACGCGGATGCTTCCCCACCGGCCGACCGCGCGGCCGACATGCGACAACGACTCGACGAGGCCCTGCGGACACGATGGGCTACGCCTTCGACAACCAGGACAACCGCTACACGTTTTCCTGGACCTATCGCGACTGGGTCATCGGCGGACTTGCCCGCTGCCACGACCATCCGTATGAGCCGGTCACGACGGCCGACTACTACGCGCTGCACGGCATCTTCGCCAGCTCACGGGTGCCCGAGGAACGGCCGGTGATTGGCGAGCCGCCGCAGGGGGCGGAGTCGGAAGCGTTTCAAAAAAAGCTCTCAGAGCTGATGCAAGGGATCGCAGACCACGAGTCGACCGAGCTGCGCCGCAGGAAAAAACTGATCACGGAGCACTTTGCCGACGCGCCCGGAGGCCCGCCGCGGGCGATGGTGCTCCTCGACTCGCCCGCCAATCCGCTCACCGACCGCGTGATCGTCAACTGGGTGTGGACGCACCCCGTCGGCCGCGGTCTTATCGAAACCCATGGCGACCTTGGCCTGCGGGGCGAGCCTGCTTACCGCAGAGACCAGGGCCGAGGTCGCGCGATCGACATTCGCCGCGCGGCAGCCGCACTTCGCTCCGCGGGCCCGTGCGGTGATCCACCTCTTCGCGAACGGCGGCCCTAGAGCGCATCTGCCTTTGGTGGAGCGGCGAGATGGCAGCTTGGAGGAGGGAGGCACGGGGGTCGGCGAACGCTCGAGGAGCCTGGGGCGTATCCTCGCCCTGGCGACAAGAATTTTGCCGCCCCTGAGCCGGCGTTCCACCAAAGTTGGATGCACTTGAGAGTCGAACCCCCGGGCCGCCCGCCGCGTAGAACCGACGACAAAGTTGTCCGTGCCGTCACACCACCGTGAGGAATCCGTCCACCATGCCCATCGCCCGCTCGCTCATCCCAATCGCCCTCGCCCTCGCCGCCCTGCTCCTCCCAGCGTCGGCTGCCGAGGCGCGGAGCCCCCGCAACCCCTATTCGAGCTTCAACCTCTCGGGCATCAACTACGGCGCCCAGCAGTGGGAACGTGCCCAGCGGCAGGGCAAGCGGGTCTGGCCCTACTCCAAGACACCGTCGGGAAGTATGCGGCGGGGAGGCACCGTTGGCGTCGTCGGCGCTGGTGGTGGCGTGATCAGCAGCGGCAGTTTCCGATCAGGTAGCCGCGGGCGGCGGTAGGCCCGCGTCAGCCCTGCTGCACCGGCGGACCGTCCTGATACATCCGATACTTCTTGGTGACGATCGCGCCGCCGCGTTCGAGTGTTCGCTTCGAGAGGTGGTTGCTTTCAAGCACCCAGGAAAACTCCACCTCCTCAAGCCCCCAGGTAATGAACCGGTGGGCGAGGGCCTCCATGAGCACCAGCCCGATACCCCATGCCTGGTATTCGGGGATCACGTTGGTGCTGATCGCCCGCAGCCGCTTGATGGCCTTCTTGTTCCAGAGCAGCCGCAGGAAGCCGAAGGGGAAGAGCCGGCCGTCGATCGCCTTGATTCGGGGGTTGTAGTCGAGCAGGCAGAAAACGGCGCCCACGGGCTTACCGTTGATCTCCGCCACGAGGGCGAGTTCCGGTGCGATCAGAAACTTGAGGCTCGCCGCCATGTGGTCGACCTCGTGCTCGGTGAGCGGCACGAAGCCCCACGTGCCCCCCAGGCTCTCGTTGTAGATTTGAAGGAACATCCGCACTTCCTCGGCAAACCGGCTGCGGTCGAGTGGCCGGACGGTGACGCCAAACCGTTCCTTCACTCCCGCCACCATCGTCGTGAGCTTGGGGTCGAGCGTGCCGAGCATCGACACCGCACCCCAGAAGGCGTACATGTCCTCGATCTTCCCGAAGCCGGCGTCCTCAACGAGATGCGGGTACCACGGCCGGTTGTGGGTCATCATGAAGAATGGCGGCGTATCGAAGCCCTCGATGAGCAGACCACACTCGTAGTTGAGGCTGGGATTCGCTGGGCCGCGAATGCTTGTCATCCCCTGGGCATGCAGCCAGTCGCCTGCCGCCTGAAAGAGCGCGCGTGACGCGGCGGTGTCGTCGTCACACTCGAAAAACCCAAAGAACCCCCGTTGCTCATTGTAGCGCTCGATGTGGCCGGCGTTGACGATCGCCGTGATCCGGCCCACGTCGCGGCCGCCGCGGGTAACGAGGAACGAGCGGCTCTTCGATCTCTCATAAAAAGGATGCGGCCGGAAGCCGAGCAGCTCCTCCTGGGACATGATCAAAGGTGGCATCCAGCAGGGATCGTTCTGGTAGATCCGCCACGGTAGGCAGATGAACCGCTTCTGCTGGCTGCGTGTCTCGACGGGCTGGATGGTGATCTCGGCCACAAAATCCTCCTCTTATGGCTGCATCTTGGGTCGCAGCCTAGGCGTTCGTCAATCGGAGCGCCGAAGCTGATCACGACGGCGATACACTCAAGTGTCGCGCCCGCTCCCCCTCCCCTTCGAGAGACGTTGCCTCCATGCCGCACATCCTCGTCGTCGAGGACGAGCAGCATCTCGCCTTCGGAATCAAATTCAATCTCGAAGCCGAGGGCTATACGGTGACCGCCGTCGGTGACGGTCCGGCCGCGCTCGACCTTTTGGTATCCGCGGCGAGGTCGGTCGACCTGATCGTGCTCGACCTGATGCTCCCCGGCATGAGCGGCTACGCCGTCTGCGAGGCGATCCGAGCGAAGGGCGACAATCTGCCGGTCGTCATGCTCACCGCCCGCACGCTCGTCGAGGACCGGATCCACGGCTTCAACGCCGGCACCGATGTCTACCTGCAGAAGCCCTTCGATCTGGAGGAGCTGCTCTCGGTAATCCGCAACCTGCTCGCGCGGCGGGGCCGTGAGGACCGGACGGTGGCCGACCCCCCCGAGTCACCCCGCGGCTCCATCCACCGCTTCGGCTCCGCCGAGGTCAACTTCGAGACCTGGGAGGCAACCCGGGCGGGCACACCGTTGAAACTCACGAGCTTGGAAATGAAACTCCTGCGGTACCTCGTGGAACACGAGGGCAAGGTCGTAACCCGCGAGGAACTACTCACGAAGGTCTGGGGCATGAACCGGCCGCCGGCGACACGCACCGTCGACACCTTCATGCTCAACCTGCGAAAGACCTTCGAGGACGACTCCTCGCGACCCGTGCACTTCCTCTCGGTCCGCGGCACCGGCTACAAGTTCGTTAATGGCCCAGCAGCCGCGCCGCGGCCCGGCCCGGATCGGGCTCCTTGAGCAGCGACTCGCCCACGAGCATGGCACCGATCCCGGCGGCCTCGAGCAGCTCGACATCGGCCCGCGTGCGAATGCCGCTTTCCGCGACGAGCACACATTCGTCGGGCACGCGGTCCCGCAGGCGGAGCACCGTCTCCAGGTCGGTCGTCATTGTCTTCAAGTCGCGGTTGTTGATACCGATCAGGGTGGCCCCCAGATCGAGTACCCGCGAGAGGTTTGCGGGGTCGTGCAGCTCGACCAGCGGCGTCATGCCGAAGTCGAGGATGTCACGGTACAAGCTCCGCAGCTGGCAGTCATCAAGGCATTCGGCGATCACGAGCACCGCGTCGGCTCCGTGGGCCCGGGCCTCGATCACCTGGTAGCGGTCGATCACGAACTCCTTGCGGAGCACCGGCAGCGGCACGACGATCCGCGCACTCTCGAGATCGACGAGGCTTCCGCCAAACCCCGGGCCATCGGTCAGCACGGACAGGCAACTCGCACCGCCGGCCGCGTAGCCGCGGACGACTTCCTCGATCGTCGTACTAGCAGAAAGGATCGTGCCGGCCGACGGACTCTTACGCTTGAACTCCGCGATCAGTTTGATGGGTCCCGGCGCGGCCAGGGCCCCGAAAAAATCCCGCGGTGGCGGTGCGACGGCCAGCCGTCCCTCGAGCGCCGCGGTCGGCACGCGTTCCCGCGCCGCCGCCACTTCGAGCCTCTTCCGCGCCACGATTTCGTCAAGAATGTCGGGCATGCGACTGCGCCGGGAGGATTGTCTGTGATGCGGAACGGGGGGCAGCTTCAATGCCGAAAGTGCCGACGGGACGTGAACAGCATCGGGATTCCCGCCGCGTCGGCCGCCGCGATCACCTCAGCGTCGCGCTTCGAGCCGCCCGGCTGGACGATCGCCGCGATGCCGGCCTTCGCGATCAACTCGATCGAGTCGGGGAACGGAAAGAAGGCGTCGGAGGCGAGCACACCCCCCTGCGCTTTGCTGCCCGCCTTTTCCAGGGCGATCCGCACCGCGTCGACGCGGCTCGTTTGGCCGATGCCAGCGCCGGCGAGGCTCGTACCGTGGCAGACGGCGATCGCGTTGCTCGTCAACCGCCGAACGAGTGTGAAGGCGAAGTCGAGATCCTGCGTAAGGGCCGTGGCGGGAGCCGTCTTTGTCGCCACTCGCCACGTCGCGGGATCGTCACAGACGTCGTCGGGCCGCTGGGCAAGAATCGCGCCAGCGACGCTGCGGAGCTCCAGGCCGGCGGTCGCCTCCCACGGGTCTCCCGCGGGCACCTCAACGAGCCGTACGCTTCCCTTCCACGTCGGCCGGGTGGTCAGCATCTCCACGGCCTCCTTCGCGAAGGCCGGAGCTGCGACCACTTCCACGAACAGGCCCGGAGCACAGAGCAGCTCCGCGCAGTCGCGGTCGAAAAGCCTGTTGACGGCCACGATCGATCCGAAGGCGCTTGTCGGGTCGGCCGCCATCGCGGCGGCAAGGGCGGCCGCGACGGTCGGGTCGGTGGCCGCGCCGCAGGGGTTGGTGTGTTTGACGACGACGGCCGAGGGCTCCTGCAGCAGGCCGGCCAGCCGCGTGGCGGCGTCGAGATCGAGCAGGTTGTTGTAAGAGAGCTCCTTGCCGCAGAGCTGCTTGAGCCCCGCCAGCCCCATGTGCGTGCCGGCGGGGGCGTACATGGCCGCGGACTGATGAGGGTTTTCCCCATACCGCAGCGGGAGGCGGCGGTCGAGCTCGAACGTCACCCGCGCGGGCAGCGGCGGCTCGTCGCCGGCGTCTCCCACGACCGTAGGCTCCTCGCCAGGCTCGGCCACGAGGCCCGCATGCTGTGCCATCCAGCGGGCGATCACAGCGTCGTACCGGGCCGTATGGTCGAAGGCCGCCGCGGCTAACTGTCGCCGCTCCGCCAGCGCAGTGCCGCCGCGGCCGATTGCGGCGATCAAGGCATCGTATTGCGCAGGGCTCGTGACCACCGTCGTGAACGCGTAGTTTTTGGCCGCCGCGCGCACGAGGCTCGGGCCGCCGATATCGATCAGTTCGATCGCCTGGGCGGGCGTGCAGTCGGGCTTCGCGATCACGCTCTGGAAGTCGTAGAGGTTGACGATCACCGCGTCGAACCGCTCGATCCCGTAATCCTCGAGAACGGCGAGATCGTCGGGCCGGTCACCCCGGGCGAGAATGCCGGCGAAGATGTTGGGGTGGAGCGTCTTGACCCGGCCGTCGAGCACCTCGGGGAAGCCGGTGATGGCCGACACGTCGACGACGACAACGCCCTGACTTGCCAGAGCCGTGGCGGTGCCACCGGTGCTGGCGACGCGAACCCCCGCGACCTTGAGGGCGGCGGCGAGCCGGTCGAGGCCCGTCTTGTCGAACACGCTGACGAGCACGCGGCGGATCGGAACGACGTCGACTGCGGGTGTGGTGGGGTTGGCATGGGTGGTGTTCATGCGGTCGATTAGAACAGCCGCTCGGCGGCTGAACAGGGCATGCCCGCGGGCAGCTCCACCTCGAAGATGGTGCCCGGCGGCGGCAGCCGACCCTTCAAGGTCACCGTGCCCCGCATCTGCCGCACGAGCGCTTTGACAAGAAACAGGCCCAGGCCGGTGCCCGGCGTCGACCGCTCGAGCTCGCTCCCCAGCCGTACGAACCGGCGAAAGATCTGCGGTCGCAGAGCGACGGGGATGCCTGGCCCGCGGTCGGCCACGCGCACGAGGACCTTCCCGCGCGGGGTCAACGCCGCCGTCACCTCCACGTCTGGCTCGGGAAGCGAATACTTCACCGCGTTGTCGAGCAAGTTGCGGAGCACGATCTCCACGTCGGCCGACCGCCCCGCGACGGCCAACGGCACGCCGCCGACGGCCCCGCACTCCAGCCGCACCCGCTCCTCAGACACGCCGTGACGCTGCGCGACGGCAGCCCGCACCTGCCGCAACACCGGCTCGAGCAGGGTCGTGTCGCCACCTGCCTGCGGCCGGCGTTGCAGGGTCTTGGCGGCGTCGAGCAGATGATCGATCAGCTTGTCGAGACGCTCGACGTCTTGGAGCATGATCCGGTGGAAGTCGGCCTGTTGCTCGGGAGGCACCGCCCGCCTCCCGAGCGTCTGGAGCGAGAGCTTGAGCGAGGCGAGTGGGCTCTTGAGTTCGTGCGTCACGCTGTCGATGAAGTTGCTCTGCCGCTGCGACAGCGCGATCGCCTTCACCGTCAGGGCGAAGTAAACGATCACTCCCACGAGCACCACCACAAGCAGCGCGACGCCCACGCCGAGGACGGTCCAATAGAAGATCGCGTTGCGCGAGCCGAGCGCCGCCGCGATGCTCACGAGCACCCAGCCGACTGCCAGTGCGATGATCGACGCAATCAGAACGACGCCGAGCAGGATCGGCCAGCCGAGCGAGCGACGCGGTTCCATGGGATGCTCCCGCTCCCCGGCGTATGCTGGGGAACGCCGCCATGATGCACGACCGACCGCCCCACCGCGACCTCTCCCCGCCCGGCGACGCTCCGGCCGGACGAGCGCGGCCTGAAATCCGGCTCATGGCGGGCGGCACGGCGGTCGTCTTCTCCTGGGACGGCGACCGGTGGCGGCACGTGGTCATCACCCCGGGAGGGCGGGCCTTTGAGTCGATCGACGCGACGGAGAGCGACGACCCGCGGTGGCCAGCCTCGCCGCCGCTCGTCGAGGTGTCGTCTGTCCGGACCGACCGGGGGCCGGCGATCCTGGCCGTGGGCCGCGCCGGACGGTCGCACTTCTCGGCGAGCATCGTGCCCCAGCCGTCGACGCCCGACACCCTCCTGTTTGAGATCGCCTGCCGGCTCCAGGAGACGCCCGCGTGGCTCGGCTCCAGCTACTGGGGCGGCGGCGACCGCATTCGGGTGGCCGCCGACTCCTCCGCGATCGCCCTGCCGGGCACCGTGCAGTGGGCCTACACCATCGGGCCGGCCGGCCTCCAGACGCTAGCCCTGCCCGGCGAGCCCGCTGGGGCGTGAACGGGCGACCTCGGCTGCATCTTGCGATCACTCCGCCGATCGATCACATTCATGCGATCCTGGGCACATCCGTTTCCTTTCTCATTCCTTCCTCACGGCCGCATCGCCATGTTTGACGTCATTGAGCGACTCAAGGCTGATTGGACCGACAAGTATGTGGTGATCGACTCACTCGCTCCAGAGCTCGCGCGGTTCGCGCGGACGACCGGGCAGGTCCGGACGGTCAACATGAATGGCCGCTGCTTGGTGGAGTTTGACCAGTACAACAACACTGGCTGGTATGACATCGACCCCTCCTGCCTGAAAATCGTCCCGAAGCCGCTGCCCAAGCCGGCTGAGCTGAAGGAGAAGGCGGCCAAGCCGACGGCCAAGGCAGCTGCACCAGCGGCCAAGCCGGCTGCCAAGCTTGCTGCCAAGCCCGCGTCCGCCGGCGCGAAGAAACCTTCGACTGCCGACATCCTGGCCGCCGCCCGCGGCAAGGCCGCCGCGCCGCCCAAGGCCCCGGCAGAGGCCGCCCCCGAGCCCGAGGCGGTGGCTGAACCCACCGTGGCCCCGCAGCAGACCGCAGTTCCGCACAAAACTGCGGCGCCGAAGAAGTCGACCGGCGGCCTCCCGACCACCGCCGCGGATAAGATCGCCTGGTGCCGGGCCACCGACGCCAAGGGCTGATGCCTCGCCGGGGCCACCGACCACGTTTTCTCCAACTGTCCAGTTCGCAGGGGAACGATCATGCTCAGGATTTCGCTTGCTGCTGTCGGTCTCGCGGTGATTCTGTTCGCCGCCGGCTGCCGGCCACTCTCGCAACACCCCATTGTCGTCGAGGCCATCGAGGAGGTTCGCGGCAACACCCGCGTCGCCGACGTTCTCGGTGCGCCGGTGACCTGCTCCACCGCAGTGCGCGGGACTGCGAACGAGACTGACGGCATCGCGTCACTCCAGTTCGATGCCAGTGGCTCGAAGAGCAAGGGCGTGGTTGCGGTGGAGGGGAAAAAGACCCGGGACGAGTGGGGGGTGACGATGCTTGAGTTGCGGCCGACGGGCAGCGACAAAATCAGCCTGACGGCCGACTTCGAGGCCCGCACCGGCACCGACACACCAAAGTTCGACCCCGGCGCCCAGCCTGCGTCACCAGCCCAGTCGTCACCGCCCCCGGGCGACATTGAGATCGTGCTGCCACCCGGCCCGCCGGGTCAGTGAAACGCTGCGGATTGACTCGGTTTTTCTGGTCATTTTTCTTGCGCGACGAAATGTTTGACTCGCGCAGTCCCGGGTCCATAATGTCCCCGTGCTCGTCGCTTGCCGCACCCGCCACGGCTCCCCTGCCGTTACGTCCACGGGTCAGATTCCACTGATTCGTCCTTCGGGCGAATGTGGTCGCAACGACGGGAACAAAAACAACCTGGGCCGACGGGACGTTCCGTCAGCCTGATGGTTGAAGGCAACTCGTCTTGAAAAGGAGTAGTTTCGTTCCGATGGCCCGGATCCGCAACGTCTTCGAGATCATCGAACTGTACGGTCACGACGAGAACTTCGAGCCCCAGTGCACGTCGGAGTTCATCCCGACCACTGCCCCTGCAGGTTCCAAGCAAAAGATCGACATCCTCGCCGAACGCATTCAGCGTGGCATGCCGCTGTGGCATCCCGAGGATTCCACCGAGTCGTCATCGGCGCTGGTTGGCGCCGGAGCCGACTGAAAATCGAGTCCACGCCTGCCGCATGTGTCGTGCAGGTTGATACGAACTCACGACAACGCCCTCCGCGGCTTCGGCCTCGGAGGGCGTTATGCGTTTGGAGGTGGGCTTAGCGGCGGCGGCCGCGAAGGGCCTGCTCGATGTCGCGCCGCGCGGTATCGGCCTTGAGCTTCTGTCGCTTGTCGTGGGCCTTACGGCCCCGGCCGATGCCGAGCAGCACCTTCACTCGGCCGTCCTTGAAATACATCTTCAATGGTACGAGCGTCATCCCCTTCTCGAAGGCGTGCCCGGCAAACTTCTCGATCTCGCGGCGGTGCAGCAGCAGCTTCCGCGGTCGCTTCGGCTTGTGATTGAGCTGGTTGGCCTTCTCATATTCCGGGATGTCGCAGCCCAGGAGCCAGACCTCGTTGCCGTCCACGCGGCCGTACGCCTCCTCGATCGACATCCGCCCGCCACGAAGGCTCTTCACCTCGCTGCCAACCAGCGCGATCCCGCACTCGAGGGTGTCGATGATCTCGTAGTCGTGACGGGCCTTACGATTCTCGGCCACGACCCGCTCGGCAGGTTTTTCGTCGCCGCTTTTTTTCGCGGGCTTGCGAGGGGTGGGCTTCGGGGCTGACACGGGCATGACCGACATGGTGCGGGGCGATTTCGAGACAGTACACTTTACGGGTTTGAAGACACCGCGTCCTGCCGGATTCCCCGACCCGTCTTCCCCGCCTCGGAGTCATCGATGATCACTTCGCCGGAATCCCGGTCCATGTTCCCTGCCTGGCGGGCCGTGGCGGCCGGGGTCGCCATGCTCGGTGGCATGTGGATTCCGGTCGTCCGCGCAGACGCGGCGACGGCAGAAGCGACGGCAGCCCTCGGTTTCGTGGCCGGCGGTGAACGGCCTGACGCCGATGGTCCGGTCGTGCAGGTGCCCGGCGGCTGGATGGTGCCGTACGACGAGACGATCCCCGGCAGCGACGTCGTCTTCCGGATGATCCCGGTGCCCGGCGGCACATTCGGCATGGGCAGCCCCCATGGCGAGGCCGACCGGTCCGCCGACGAGGGGCCCGCCTTCGAGGTCGTGATCGAGCCGTTTTGGATCAGCCGGTGCGAGGTGGCGTGGGCGGAGTACAAACCGTACATGGCGGCCGGCGAACTCTTCAAGGCGATGGAGTCGGCTGGCATCCGGCCAGTCACCGCCGACAACGAAGCCGACGCGGTGACCGCGCCGTCGAGCCTCTACGACCCCACCACCACGTTCGTCAACGGCGAAGATGACGCCCTGCCAGCGGTGACGATGACCCCATTCGCCGCGCGGCAATACACCAAGTGGCTCAGCGGCTTGACCGGCCGGTTCTACCGCCTGCCCGCCGAGAGCGAGTGGGAATACGCCTGCCGTGCCGGCTCGCAGAATCCCTGGAACACTGGATCCGACGCGTCGAGCCTCGACGAAGCAGCCTGGTTCGCTGACAACTCCGACGAGACGACGCACCCAGTCGGTGAGAAGGAGCCCAATGCCTGGGGACTCCACGACATGCACGGCAACGTCGCGGAATGGGTGGTCGACGAACTCGTGGCCGGCGGCTACGCGAGGCAGGCCGCGCTACCCCAGCCGGTGCCGGTCGCCGCGGCGATCACCTGGCCGCAGAAGCTCTATCCCCGCGTGCTGCGGGGCGGCGCCTATTACGACGAGCCAGCGCAGTGCCGTAGCGCTGCACGCCGCGGCTCCCGCGACGCCGGCGGCACGCCGGAAGACCCCGACTGGAAGGACATCGACCCCAACCTACCCAAGAGTCCCTGGTGGTATACCGAAGATCCGGCCCTCGGCGTAGGGATGCGGCTGGTGCGTCCCCTCACGGAACCCGACGTCGACGCCCGCCGCCGCTGGTGGGATGCCGACGTCGAGAGCATCAAATACGACACAGCTGATCGCATGCAACAGGGCCGCGGCTCACGGGGCATCGTCGATCCAAAACTACCTGCCGAGCTCAAGGCCGAAGGCCTGGTCGATTGAAGGAGTATTTCCGATGATTCATCTCCGCACCACGATCTGCCTCGCCGTCCTGCCGCTCGCCTGCGGCGTGGCGCAGGGAGGTGACTGGCCTGATTGGCGCGGGCGACTCCAGGATCGGCACTACGCTGGCCCGCCGCTGGTCACGTCGTTCGACTCAGCGCAGGGCACGAACGTGCTCTGGAAAAACGACGCGGCTGGCGGGATCTCCACGCCCGTGATCATGGGGGGCAGACTCTTCACCCTCGTGCGGCACGCGCCGGGAACGGCGGCGGAGGCGGAGAAGGTGCTCTGCCTCGACGCCGCCACCGGCAAGAAACTCTGGGAGAACGTGTTCAACGTCTACCTCTCCGACGTGCCGGCCGAGCGGGTTGGCTGGTCGGCCGTGGTCGCCGACCCCGCCACAAACACCGTCTTCGCCCACGGTGTCTGTGGCGTGTTTACCGCCATCGACGCCGCCACCGGCACGACGAAATGGCAGCGGTCGCTCCACGAGGAGTTTGGTTTCCTCTCCACCTACGGCGGGCGGACGAACGTCCCGGTGGTGTTCGAGGACCTCGTCATCGCCAGCGCTGTCGTCACCGGCTGGGGCGACACGGCCCGGCCTGCCCACCGCTTTCTGGGCATGGACACGGCCACGGGGGAGGTGCGCTGGATGAACGGCACCAAGGAACTTCCTGAAGACACGACCTATAGCACGCCGTCGCTGGCGAACCTCGGCGGCCAGGCGGCCCTCGTCTTCGGCTCAAGCGACGGCAACGTCTGGAACTTCCAGCCGCGGACGGGCAAGGCCGTCTGGAACTTCAAACTCTCCCGCCGCGGCATCAATACGTCGCCGCTCATCGACGGCGAGACAGTGATCGTCTCGCAGTCGGAGGAGAACCTCGACAACACGTCGATGGGCTCCGTGACCTGTTTCAAGGGCGTGGGCATGGGCGATATCACCGCCACGAACGTCGTCTGGCAGAAGAAGGGCGTGATGGACGGCCGGTCGATGCCGGTCGTGCTCGGTGATCGCGTCTACTTCGTCGACGACGGCGCGAAGGTCTACACCTTCGACAAGGCCACTGGCGAGCCGGTCGGCAAGCCAGTGAAGCTTCTCGGCACGATCGTCCGCGGCAGCCCGCTCGTGGCCGACGGCAAACTCTCCATCTGCTCGACCGGCGGCTGGCACGTGCTCGAGCCGACCAAAGACGGCCTGAAGTTCGTGAATCGGATGCGGCTCGATGAAGACGACGAGGTCAGCGCCTCGGCCATCGCCTCTCACGGGCGGATCTACCTCACGACGGGTGCGAGACTCTACTGCCTGGGCGAACCTCGCGCGGCCGACGAGACCGGCCCGCAACCGACGCGGGCCCAGGTCGCGGCCTTAGAGACAAATGGCCTCGCCGGCGAGCCGGCCTGGGTGCAGATCGTGCCTGCTGAGGCGCAGGTTGCCGCCGGTGCGACGCTGCCGCTGACGGTGCGGCTCTACGACGCAGCCGGACGGTTCGTGAAGGAATCGCCAGCCGAGTTTTCCACGACCGCCGGCACGGTCGCGGCCGGTGGCACCTACACCGCTCCCGCAGGCAAGCACGCCGCGGCGATCGTCACGGCCAAGGTCGGAAGCCTCGAAGGCAAAGCTCGGATCCGTTCGATGCCGCTGCTGCCCTGGACGTTCGACTTCGAGGACATTGCCCTTGCCGCCGACCCCAAGACGGGTGCGCTGAAGGGGGAGCCGCCGCTGCCCTGGATCGGCATGCGGTATCGCCACGTTGTCCGCGAGGTCGAGGGCTCAAAGTGCCTTGTGAAGGTGACAACGATCCCAAAGGGCACGAGGAGTCAGGGCTGGATCGGGCCGATTGCCCTGCATGACTACGCGATCCAGGCCGATCTCCGCGCCCAGGAGACGGGCGTGGAGAAGCCGGGCTCGCCTGCCTCCGATGCGGCGAAGTCCGGAGTGACCGATGCCGATGCCTTCGCGAAGGCCTTTGGCAACCCGGCGGCCCTCGAGCTGGCGCGAATGCCCGACATGGGGCTCATCGCCCAGCGGTACACGCTCGATATGATGGGTGCAAGCCAGCAGTTGCAGTTGCGCAGTTGGCCGCCGCAGGTGGCGACCTACTTCTCAAAGACGATTCCGTTCGCCTGGGAGGCGGGCTGCTGGTATCGGATGAAACTCGAGGCCCGCACCAAGGACGGCGCGGCGATCCTCCGCGGGAAGGTCTGGCTGCGGGACGAGAAGGAGCCAGCGGAGTGGACGATCGAAGGAGTGCATGAGGCCGGCAACCTGCGGGGCAGCCCCGGCTTCTTCGGCAACTCGAAGGATTCTGAGATCTACATCGACAACGTGTCCGTGGAGGTGGTGCCATGAGCCGGTTCTTGTTCCATGTGGTCGTCGCGACGACCGTCCTGCTCGCTTCCCCGGCGGTCGCCGCCGACTGGAACCAATGGGGCGGCTCGCCGAGCCGCAACAATGTGCCCGCGGTCAAGAGCCTACCGACGGAATGGGCGCCCGGTGATTTCGATCCCGACACCGGAGCCTGGCAGCCGAAGACGTCGAAGAACGTCGCCTGGGTGGCGGCCCTCGGCAGCCAGTCGTATGGCAACCCCGTGGTCGCCGGAGGCAAGGCGTTCGTCGGCAGTAACAACGGGAAGGGCTGGCTGAAACGCTATCCGCCGGCCACCGACCTCGGCTGCCTCCTGGCCTTCGACATCAAGGACGGCTCGTTCCTCTGGCAGGACTCAAGCGAGAAGCTCCCCACGGGGAGAGTCCACGACTGGCCGCTCCAGGGGATCTGCTGCGCGCCACTCGTGGAGGGCGACCGGCTCTGGTATGTCACGAGCCGCGGTGAGGTGAAGTGCCTCGACACCGAGGGCTTCCGCGACGGCGAGAATGACGGCCCCTTCACCACCGAGAAGGTGCAGGCCGACGACGAGGCCGACGTCGTCTGGACGCTCGACATGATGAAGCAGCTGGGCGTCTCGCAGCACAACATGTGCTCCTGCAGCGTCACGGCTGCGGGTGATCTGCTGTTCGTCAACACGAGTAACGGCGTCGACGAGGGGCACTTAAACCTCCCCAACCCCGACGCGCCGAGCTTTCTCTGCCTCGACAAGCGCGACGGCCGGGTGCTCTGGGCCGACGGCTCGCCCGGTGCCTACGTGCTCCACGGCCAGTGGTCGAGCCCGTCCTACGCCGAACTCGGCGGTGTGCCGCAGGTGCTGTTCGGTGGCGGCGACGGCTGGCTCTATTCGTTCGACGCCCGCGGCGACGGCGGGTCATCGTCCTCGGGCCCAGCCCGGGCGAAACTCCTCTGGCAGTTCGACTGCAATCCCAAGGAGTCGAAGTACACGCTCGGCGGCCGCGCGGACCGCAATCACATCATCGGCACGCCGGTGGTACACGACGGCCTCGTTTACATCGCGGTGGGCGAGGATCCCGAGCACGGCGAGGGTGTCGGCCATCTCTGGTGTATCGATCCCACGAAGCGGGGCGATGTATCGAGCGAGCTCGCTCTGAGCCTCGCGGACCCCAACACCCCTCTGCCCCGCCGCCGGGAGCAGGCGGTGATCAAGGAGCAGGGGGAGGTCGTGCGACCCAACCCCAACTCCGCCGCCGTCTGGCACTACCCCGGATTCGACACCAATGGCAACGGCAAGCTCGCCTTTGAGGAGACGATGCACCGTACCTGCGGCACAGTGGCCATTCACGAGGGTCTACTCTACGTCGCCGATTTCAGCGGCCTGTTCCACTGCCTCGACGTCAAGACGGGCAAGCCGCTCTGGACGCACGACATGCTCGCGGCCAGCTGGGGCTCGCCCCTGATCGCCGCCGGCAAGGTCTACATTGGCGACGAGGACGGCGACATCACGATCTTCAAGCTCGGCAGGGAGTTGGAAATCCTTACCGAGATCAACATGGGCAACAGCGTCTACTCGACCCCGATCGCCGTCGGCGACACTCTCTACATCGCCAACAAGAGCCATCTCTTCGCCATCCGCGAGAACGCCACACCAACGCAGTGATTCCATGATTGTCTCCATCCGCCGCTGGGTCGTTGGCCTCCCGTCTGTCGTTCTGCTCGTGGCCTGCTGTGCCCTGCGTGCCGCCCCGGCCGCCGAGCCGACGCCGATCGACCTGGTCCGTACGGCGCGGCGAATCGCCATC
Organism: Planctomicrobium piriforme; assembly: GCA_945869735.1. Lineage (GTDB taxonomy): Bacteria > Planctomycetota > Planctomycetia > Pirellulales > UBA1268 > QWPN01. The sequence continues at coordinate 115,936 of CAMBPQ010000001.1, read as the reverse complement.
CTCGGTGACTCCATCACGCAGGATGGCCGCTGGGTGGCCGACGTCGCCGCCTGGATGGAGTTTGAAGGACTCACCGCCGAGGTCATCAACGTGGGGCTCGCGAGCGAGACGGTGTCGGGGCTCTCCGAGGAGGGGCACGCGGGCGGCACGTTTCCCCGGCCCGATCTGTTTGAGCGGCTCGACCGTGTGCTCCGCGTCGTGCGGCCCGATCTCGTGCTCGCCTGCTACGGAATGAACTGCGGCATCTACCAGCCGTTCGACGAGGCCCGCTTCGCGAAGTTCACCGCCGGCATGGAGCGACTGGACGCCGCTGTCGAAGAGACCGGGGCCAAGATCATCCACCTCACGCCGCCGGTTTATATCCCGCTCCCCGGCAAACCTGGCCCTGCGGGCGACGCCGACTACGACGCCGTGCTCGCAAAGGAATCAGAGTGGCTGCTCGCGAAGCGGGCTGATGGCTGGTGCGTGATCGACGTGCATGGACCGATGAAGGCGGCGCTCGACGAGAAGCGGAAGCTGGATCCGACATTCACCTTTAGCCCCGACACCGTCCATCCGAACGACGAGGGCCACTGGGCGATCTGTCGGGCCGTGTTGACCGGTCTTGGAGCCGAAGCGGCGGCGACGGCCGACGATCTGCCGACGATTCTGGCCGCCTTCCTGCCCGACGTAACCCTGCGGATGCAACTCCTCCGTGATGCCTCCAGGGAGGCCGCCGGCCATCTCCGACCCGGCTCACCCCGGGGGCTCCCCCTCGGCGACGCCGAGGCCAAGGCCCGCCAACTGACCGACCTCATCCGTGCACGACGGCTCCAGTTACGAGGCGCGAAGCACGCCAGTGGAGAGTGGCGGATGGCGATCGAGTGGCCACGGCCGAAGATCGTGGATCCGGGCCCAGCGGCCAACACTCCGGCATCAATCCCAGCCGATGCGGTCGTGCTCTTCGACGGCAAGGACATGTCAGCCTGGGCCAATGGCCAGAACTGGCCCGTGGCCGACGGCGTCGTCACCGTGGGCAAGGGACTAATCGAAACAAAGCAGGGCTTCGGCGACTGCCAGCTCCACGTTGAGTTCCGCCTGCCAGCTCCTGCCACCGGCAAGGGGCAGGGCCGCGGCAACTCCGGCATGTTTCTGATGGGTAAGTACGAGATCCAGGTGCTCGATTCCTTCGAGGACGGCACCGACGGACCACTCACCTATCCCGACGGTCAGTGCGGAGCCCTCTACAAGCAGCGCCCGCCGGCAGTGAACGCCTGCCGCCGGCCGGGCGAGTGGCAGACCTACGACATCCTGTTCACGAGGCCGCGGTTTGCAGCCGACGGCTCGCTCGACAAACCCGGTCGGGTAAGCGTGATCCACAACGGCGTGGCCATCCACTCCGACACGGTGATCCTCGGCGAGACGAAGTGGCACGAGCCACCGAGCTATCAACAGCACGCCGACACGCTGCCCATCTCGATTCAGGACCACGGCAACCCCGTGCAGTTTCGCTCGCTCTGGGTCCGCCCGTTCGAGCCGCTCGTCTCGCAGGCGAAGGAGAGCACGTTCGAGATGGATGGAGCGATGTCGTGGCAACCTTAGAAACCCACAGCGGAAACCCACAGCGGAAACCAAGAGCGGATCTGCCTTTGGTGGAGCGGGGCGGGGTGCTACCCGCATTCCCCACGCTTGCGCTTGCGGCTTCCTGACGGGAGGCAAGGGGGTCGGCGAACGCTCGAGGAGCCTGGGGCGTATCCTCGCCCCGGAGACGAGACTTTTGCCGCCCCCGAGCCGGTGTTCCACCTCAGTCAAATGCGATCTAGCTTGGCTGTGGCATCCGATGGCCGACATCCGAAGCCCATTCCCGGCGACGATGCCGACGTCGGTCCTCAACCCTCTGCGATCGCCTTTCACCATGCATCCAGCCGCTCTTCCACCGGCCACACTTGCCAAACAGTGCGATGAAGTCCGCACCCGTCGCAGCGGCCCCGGCGGCCAGCACCGCAACAAGGTCGAGACCGCCGTCGTGCTTGTCCACAGGCCCACGGGGATCGCCGCGGAAGCCTCCGAGCGGCGTTCGCAGTCGGAGAACCGCCGCATGGCCCTCCGGCGGCTCCGGCTCCGTTTGGCCACCGAACATCGCACGCCAGCGGGGCCACAGCCGTCGGAATGCTGGCGGTCCCGCACCCGCGGCCGGCAGCTCCTCATCAGCGTGGGCCACGACGACTATCCGGCTCTCCTCGCCGAAGCCTTCGATCAACTTCAGGCGGTTGGCTGGCAGATGGCACCAGCCGCCCAGGTGCTTGGCATCAACACGTCCCAACTTATCGGGCTGTTGAGGAAAGCGCCGGCGGCATGGGCAAAGATCCACACCCTCCGTGCCACCACCGGCCTCGCGCCGCTGAAGTGAGTGCCTCCCCGTGACGAAGCCTGATTGGCCTACGGCGCGAGGAAGGATGTCTCGATGATCCTGGCCCCGATGGCCGCGGCGAGCGTCGGCTCACCGGAGACGGTGGTCTCCTGCGGGGCCGACTCATAGACCACCGGATAGGCCTTCCGCCAGCCGGCTGCCAGCCAGCCGTCCTTACGGGCGTCGAGTTGCTCCATCGGTAGCGGGCCGGCCTGCTCCAGTTCGCCCGGGAGCTTCAGTGGCTCCACGTCGACCACCTCCTTGAAGACCTTGTTGAATCGCTTCTGGAGAATCCGCCGCAGCGACGTCTGCGACACCGAGAGCTTCTCGCCGCCCCCCGGCACGAATCCCGGCGGGTAGATCTGCACGTCGCCATCGCGGACGAGACGGATCCCGGGGTGGCCCGGCTCGATCCGATAGACCGCCCAGACGTCCATCGCATCGAACTCCCGATCGCCGGAGGTGTAGCGGGTGCCCCGGACGGTCATCTTCACCCGGTTGTCTTCGACATCGAGATCGACGGGCCGCCGCTTCGCGAACGTGATCGACCAGGGCGGCTGGTCAGCGTCGTTCTGAAATTCCATCGGCACCGCGATGTTGTTCTTTTTCATCTGCTCCTCGACGAACTGCTGCGTGATCGTCCGCCCGCCGAGCGTGATCTCGGCGGTGTTGTTGACCATCGTCTCGTGAACCCGCGCCGAGAGCACGGCGTCGGGATCGATGGCCGGCGGGGCGGTGAAGGCCGCGATCTGGTCGGCCAGCGACTTGCGGGCCGTGACGCACAGCCGCGACTGGGTGGTATTCAACTGGAGGAGCTCGGGGTACCAGCCCCGCTCCATGAGCGGCTGGCGGAACTTTGCCTGGTAGTCACGCGAGGCCTGGCCGATCGCCGCCGACGTCTGCGACTCGAACTGCTCACGCACCTTCTCGCGGGCCTTGTTCTCCGCGATCGCCTCCGCCTTGGGCCGCATCTCGGCGATCTTCTTGCTGGCGATCTTACGGATCAGCCGCTGGCCGAACTTTTTATTGACACCAATGCCGGCCGTCCGCGTGTTGGTCGAGGCGCTGGCCTCGACGGGAAGCGCGACGATGCGCTGGTCGTCGATCAGCATCCGCTTGCGGGCATCGACCTTTGTGGTGCCGAACGTACGGACGGTGACCGGCCCCTGCGAGCCCTTCGTGTCAGAATAGTTCGTGGCGTCGAGGGAGATGTCGACCACGGCGCTTGCCGACGAGGGGACGAAATCGAGCCGCACCAAACCGGTCGTGTGTCCAGTGCCCCGAACACGCGTGCCGAGCACAACATCATTGATGGGCGAGACGTCGTCGACGGAGCGGTTTACACCCCTGGCCAACAGGCTTTCGTCAACCTCGAGGAAGAGGTTGGGACGGCTCACGGCGCCGCGAATGCGGGCAATGACTCCGGGCGCCTGGCCTGAGTCCTCGAGCCGCGCGAGCAACGGGCCAACAGCGTCGAGTGACTCAGGAACGCCTGTCGAGGCACCGGCGGCGACGGCGGCCGCAAGCTTGTCGAGCCGTTGCAGATAGACGTCGCCCGCCTGCGGGTTCGTGGCGGCGTCAGCGGCCTCAAGATACCCGGCCACGGCCCGGCGGACGGCAGCGAACGGCGGCATCTCCAGACCGTTTTCGCCGGCGTCGAGCCGGCCGAAGACGCGGCGGAGTACGGAAGCGTCGGCATTCGAACCAGACGCCGCCTGCTGCTGAAGAGCGGCCCAGTCGAGGTAGGTCTTCCAATTGGTGCCGCTGGCACTGCGGGCCAGCAGACGGTCGAGCGGCCCGAGAGCCTCGCGGAGTTTCGAAGCTGCCGCAGCGAGCCGACCGGGCGACACCGGCCGGAACGCTTCGCCCTGACCGAGCGGTTGATCGGCCAGCGTGGCAAGATCGGCGGCCCGCACGGCCTCCGCATCGATCAACACCAGGACGAGGGCGACGACGGGTAGGAAACGGGCGAGGCGAAGTGAAGTCATGCGGTCGTTCGTCCTAGGGTGCTGCGACTGGGGCCGAAACGGGGGGCAGGCCGCCCCGGGTCGAAGGGGCTGAAGTGTAGCCCGATTGGCTTTCCAGCCTCCACAGCAGCTCGCTGGGGGCCGAGTTCCCCCCATTTGGGAACGCTGATCGTGGAATTTTCTCGCTCCCGGCGTTAAGCCGTTGCTGGCACGGGAGTTGCCACAAATTGCGGCCGTCGTAAGTCATGCAAAGTCGACCCGATCGGCACAGTCAACGTAGCCCTTGTTGCTTGCCAGCGGCCGGCGCGAGGCGTTCAATCGACGCCGTTCCCTGGCGGTTGCCCGGGCACAGAAGTGCCCTGCCTTCTCATGAGGTGTCTGATGCGCGTCACGTTTCTGCGGATCTGCTGCAGTGTCTTCACGGCAGCAGCCATCGCGGGGCAGTGTGTCTCGGCAGTGACGCCGCTGTCAGCCGCCGCCGTCTCGTCCGCCGGCATCCAACGGATCGACGACTACGGCGCCGCCAGCGATGCCGCCCGGCAGACCGGGGCAATGCTGCTGGTGTCGGTCGAGCCCCAGAGCGGCGAAAAGGGCGACGCCGCCGGCAGCCGGCTTGAGCAGCCCGACGTTCAGGAGCGGTTTGCCGCCAGCGGCACCCCCTGGGTGCTCTGTCGCCTCGGCCTGGCCGACGCGGCAGCCCTTGTCGGCGATCCGAGCCTCGTTGAGATGCGCGGCGGCCCCGGCCTCTTCGTGGTCGACCACGCGCATGCTCCCTGGCATGGGAGGATCGTCTCCATACTCCCCCGCACGCCGGGGAAGTATTACCGCTTCGCGCCAGAGCACATCGACGCGCTCGCGTCGCTTCCGCCGGCATCGCTGACGCAGCGGTCGATGGTCATGGCCGTGCGGATTCATCCCGAGCGGCCCTGCAGCACGCAGGGGTCGTGCGACCCCGGACTCTGCGCCGAGGCCGAGACACACTCCGCCCATCAGGCCAGGATTCGCCGCCAGGGCCATCATGGCTGGGACGTGCGGTCGCAGCGGATCGGCGGGGCCGCGGCGGAAGTCTGTGCCGAGAGCTGGGAACACCAGGATCTTCTCGACTCGTGCGTCGATTGCGTTGCCAGTTGGCGACAATCGTCGGGGCACTGGCGGGCCGTCAGCGGCCGGCATGCATCGTATGGCTACGACATCCGCCGCGGGACAAACAGCATCTGGTACGCCACCGGCATCTTCCGGTAGCCGTCAGACCACGACGATCGCGGTGGCCGGAAGCACGAAGATCTTACCGTCACCCATCCGGCCGGTGCGGGCTGCGGCTGTGATCCGCTCTACCACCTCGTCGACCCGGGCATCGTCGACCCACATCTGAATCTCGACCTTCGGCAAAAACGCAAGCGAATATTCGCTGTCACCGTAGGCATCGAGATAACTCTTCTGCCGGCCGTAACCCTTGACCTCGCGGACCGTGCAGGCCTCGAGTGGCGCCAGCTTGAGCGCTTCGAGCACCCGCTCTGCGAGAAACGGCTTGACGATGGCGATCACTTCCTTCATGGATCAATCAACTCGGATCAATCAACTCGGGTCAACTGAAGAAGTTTTCGCCAAAGAGGTTGAGCGTCGGCTGGGTGGTGACGGTGATGTCGCCCTTGACCTTCGTCTGACAGGCCAGCCGCATCTGCGACTCGTTGCCGATGTAGGCCAGCGACACTGCCATCCGGGCCGACTCCAAGAGCCCCCTCTTGCTGCAGTTCTCCATGCCCTTGGTGATCAGCACCCGACAGCTGCCGCATGAGCCGAAGCCGTGGCAGTTGGCGATCTTGTGGATTCCAGGGTAGAGCTGCACCCCGGCCCGGATCGCTTCCTTCCGGAGATTCGCCCCGGCCGGCACCTGAATTTCCTTCTTTTCGTTGGCGAACGTGATCGTGGGCATGGAAACCTCGATGAATCGGGGGACTTTCGCCGATACTGTAGCCGGCTCGCGGACAACCTTCCAGCGACAAGGATTCGGTCGATGGCGGAACTCACAAAATATCAGCGGTCGATCGTCAAGAACTACTACGACAACCTCGACACAGCCCTGCTCCAGCGGCTGGGCGAGCAGGTCACCGATCTCTATCTCGCCGAAGGGAAAAAGCGGGAGAAGGTCTGGACGAGCGTCGTCGGGTCGCTGACGAAGCTGGGGGTGCCCCAAAAGCGGATCGACACGGTGCGGCAGTCGGACGATGCCCGTAAGCTTGCCACGCTTCTCCAGGAACTTCTGGCGAAGGATTGACCGGACCGGGGCGGCGCCGCATTCTGTGGGGCTTTGCGACCCGGAGGGCTCCGCCATGTCCGCACCCGACGCCTCGACCGTACCCGACCGCGCCACGGTCGTCGATGCCCTCCGCTGGCAGAAGTTTCCCGTCCTCGACGACGGCTTCGTGGCACTCGTCGATTGCATGGGCGACGACGGCTCCGTCGTGCAGGCGGCGCGGGTGAGCTACGGCGAGGGCACGCGGAAGGTGAGCGACGACCGTCAGCTCATCCGATATCTCCTGCGGCATGCCCACACGACACCCTTTGAGATGGCCGAGCTGAAGTTCGTCGTCCGGGTGCCGATGGACTGCTGGCGGCAGTGGATCCGCCACCGCATGGCGAGCGTCAACGAATACTCGACCCGCTACTCGCTCGCCATCGACTCGATGCAGGCGACGGGTGACGACGCGTGGCGCAGCCAGGCGGCGAACAACCGGCAGGGCTCGGCAGGCCTGATGGCGAAGTCGGACGGTGAACGACTCACGCAGTCGGAACACGAACTGCAAAACTTCGCCCGCAAGGTCTACGAGGAGCGGCTGGAGGCGGGCATCGCCCGGGAGCAGGCCCGCAAGGACCTCCCCCTCTCCACCTACACCGAGGCCTACTGGAAGATCGACCTCCACAACCTGCTCCACTTCCTCGCCCTGCGGATGGACACTCACGCCCAACTCGAAATCCGCCGCTATGCCGAGACGATCGGCCAGCAGATCGTGGCCCCACTCTTCCCGCTCGTCTGGGAGGCGTTTCTCGACTACCGGGTCGAGGCGATGCGGCTGACGCGACTCGACCGCGAGACGATCCAGCGGCTCGTGAGCCAGTCCGGCAGCCAGGCCTTCCCCGCCTCCCACGACGCCTTTCTCGCAGCACAGGATCCGTCGTGGAAGGACCTCACCCGCAGCCGTGAACGCGATGAATGCCTCGAAAAACTCGTCGCCCTCGGCCTCGTCACCCGCTCCGCGTAAGCCCTAGGAAACTCCGATGCCCAGCCCTGCCGACGAAGTGCTTGCCGTCAACCGCCGCCTACTCGACGCCATCGCCGCGGCCGACTGGAAGGCCTACAAGGATCTTGTTGCCGACGACATCACCTGCTTCGAGCCGGAGGCCAAGGGGCAGCTCGTCGAGGGGCTCCCTTTTCACAAATTCTATTTTGATCTGGCAGGCGACCGTTCGAAGGCCGCAGTGCCCACCACCACGACGCTCGCCTCACCGGTCGTGAAGATGCTCGGCAACGACGTGGCGGTCGTGGCCTACGTGCGGCTCGTGCAGAAGCTCGATGCCGCCGGCCACCCGGTTGTATCAAGCGGCGAAGAGACGCGGGTCTGGGTGCGCATGGCGAGCGGCTGGAAGCACGTCCACTTCCACCGCAGCCTGCCGGGCTAGATCGCATCCGAGAACGCGATTCCGGTTGACCTCGAGGGCAACAACCTTCTCTTCGTCGTGCCCGTGAAGGACGTCGTGGCTGTGTTCCGGCGAAGCGATGCCCGCCGTGGCCCGTGCCCACACCACACCACAGGTTGGATGGCAGCTTCAGATTCTCCATCTTCAGGATCAGTGCCCATCGTGATGGGTCGTCTCACGAGGCTTCCTCCGCTGCCGATTCGCCTGCGCCTTCTCGAACTCATATGCCGACCGGTTGGCCCGGTCCCATTCGCCGGCACGGGCGGCGGCGAGAACAGATTCGAAATGGGCGAACTCGGTCGCCGACATCCCGCCAGCCTCGTGCCGTAACCGAACCGCACGCTCCACGCCGGCAACCGAATCGTCTCGACGCGCCGAGATGGCTGTTCGCAGGAGTTGGATGTATTTGAGGTTGTCGAGCTCGATGACTGGCGGGCGGCCCCACCACCGGGAGATCCATGTGCCCCCGGTGAGGGCAACAATGCCGATGAGCACGGCAATCCACGGGGCTTGATTACGATCGGCCATCCCTCAATATCCCCCCACGATGTCACCCTTTGCCCGGCTCGAGAGCGCGGCCCATGTCTGCTGGTCAATCGTGTCAGAAATGAACCGGGCGCTCCCGTCTCCGAGGGCGACGTTGGCTCCATCCGGGTGTTCCGCAAACATCTGACAGACGTGACACAGCGGACTGTTCGGTGGATGAATCGGCGCGAAGCCGGTCACAGGATCGATCTCGCCTGAGGCGGGACCGCTATGCACATTCACGAGTGTGGCGGCAGCATCGCAGGTGGAGTTGGGGAATCGATTGGTATCCGCGGGGCAAACTTCCGCACCAGGCACGACCCCGACCCAGGTTTTGCCTCCCAGAATCGCGACGTGCTCGCCGAGAAAAACTGTCTTGGAAAGGCCATCGGTGACATCGGAAGCGCGGGTACGTGAGTTCCGATAAAGAGGCCCGTCCGCAATACCGCTGTAGTCTTCCAACGGAAGCCCCCACGGCTCCTCCTGTCCAGCGTTGGCGACGTAGGTTGCCCGGCCGAAGGTCGCCAGCACCGTGCCCGAGGCGTTCTTGACCTCGAGTGGCGACGACGCTCCCGTCGCTGAGGGACAAAGAAACAGTGACAGCGGTGTGATCGCCGCCGATGCGTTTTGCGGATCCGCACACGGCAATTTGAAGTTGAGCCTTCCGTGAACCGCCGCTTCCTCCAGGTACGGCAGAAGCATGGCTCCCCAGGCAAATCCAGTTGGCCCATCCAGCGTGACAGGATCCCGCTGGGGGCTTCGCGTATCAGCCACGTAGGCTGCTGGAAACACACGCCGAGTTGCCTCGTGCGAGTGGATCGCCAGCGCAAGCTGCTTGAGATTCGTCAAGCAGCTTGTCCGCCGGCTCGACTCGCGAGCGGATTGCACAGCCGGCAGCAGGAGCGACATGAGCATGCCGATAATGGCGATCACGACGAGCAATTCCACCAACGTGAAGCCTTGGGACGTGCGAAGGCATGGTGATGCATCCATTCCTGGCCGTTGTTCAAGCCGCGACATCGGTGGTCCCTCTCGGATCTTCTCCAGACCGTGCGTTCTTCGCCGCCTGCGGCCCACAGACTTGTAGCTTACGCTACATCTCCTGACGGGATCGTAGCCTAGAATACATCGTTGTCAACCGAGACAGGCTGTCGATAAACTGAGCGGTGGGTTCGCGACCCTTTCCAGCATTCGACAAGCCATGCCATCCCGTTCGCCTTCTCGCCGCCAGGCCGACAACGAGCACCTGCGGACGCGTCGCGACCACGCATCGGAGCTTGCTGAGGACTATGTCGAGGCGATCGCGGAGATTGTCGAGCGAACGGGCTTCTGCCGCGTCACGGATTTGGCGGAACGATTCGCCGTGAGCCATGTCTCTGTGAATCGTGCCATCGCCAGGCTCAAGCGCGATGGTTTTGTCGAGGCCCATCCGTATGGTCCCGTTCACCTCACCGCGTCTGGATCTCGCCTGGCCCTGCACTCACGGGATCGGCACAGGATTGTGCTCGAATTCCTCCGGGCCTTGGGCGTCAGTGAGAAAACGGCTGCCCTGGATGCCGAAGGCCTCGAGCACCATGTCAGTAGCGAAACCCTCCGTAAAATGAAGGCCTTCGCGGTCGACCGTGCCACCGAGGGATAGGACGGTCAACAGCACTTCCGCAAGCGTTTGACCGGTGACGAGTGGTCGATGGGTTGCAGTCCAGAGCCCTTCGCTGCACCGCCGGCTGGTCGCTGCTTGGCCCACACGATGCGGGAGGTGTCGTGGGAACGCTTTTCTGCCTCCCGCAAGACCGCAAGAGCGGCGATGGCTTCGGCTCGCTCACTGAGGAACCACCGCTGTCGCTTCGGTACGGAGATCACTGACTGTCGGACGGGGACCGGTGGAATGACATGATCCACCAGGCGGGCAGCGGTCTGGGCCATACGGCGGCCGTTGCCCGAGGGGCAGCCACTACGGTCCTTGCATGAGAAGGCCACCAGAAAGTCATGGCCGCGGGAGCCGCACCCGGACTCCTGTTTTGGACGTAGGACTCGAAGACCTTCTCCTGCGAATTGAAGGGGTGCACGAGGGAATGGTGCTCGTGCGTGTGGAGGCCCGGGTGCCGGGGGTTTTCGGCGAGCAGTGACACGCGTTTGTGCACTTGCTTGAAAAGGCCTTCACGCCGCGTCGGCCGCCAGGTCGGGTCCGACGGATGAGAGCTTTCCGGCGCGGGCCTCAACGAGGCCGCGACTGACGGCGGCTGCCGCCGCCCGATTCTCTTGGAGCCACATCTCCCGCTCGGGCACGACCCGTGCCAGCGTGATTCGCACCGCGGTGTCGTCGATCTCTTCGACGATCACCGTGCGATTGGCAAACCGCTCCCCGAGCGTGAGCCGGCCCTTACGGTCAGTGGTTTTCGTGGTCATAGATCTTTCGCTGCTACGCCAAAGGTGGGCGAGTGGGAAATGCCCACTGGATTATCTCGGCTTTTGGAAGGTAAAAAGCTACTCTGGGGGCCTTGAAAGCCCGGCTCCACGGCAGGGGCAACCCCGACCCCTCGTGTCATTCCAGATCAGAAAAGGTGAGGGCGCGGCGAGCCTCATCTGGGTGCCGAAGCGCGGTCAGGTGTGGAACTCACCGTAGCGTTCGTGGAGGGGCGGGCACTTGGCTAGCTCACGGCGGACGTGGCGGTCGAGCGTGGGATCAGCCGAGATCGCGGCGAAGCCCGCACCGACGGCCCCCTGCCGCATGAAGCGGAAGCCACTGCCGCCGTACTTGCGGCCCTTCTCGACCTCACTGCTGAGCATCCGATTGAACGACGAGGCATCGATCGCCGCGCGGAGTTGGTCTGCGGTCGGTTCGAGCCCCAGAAAGCTAGCCAGTCGCGCCACCTCCTCCCGCGGGCTGGCATGCAGCGCCTCGTAGGTCAGCACGAGGAGTTCGGGGCAGCGGCTGAGATACGACGCCGCGTGGTGCACGACCGCCGCGGCACCACGCTTGTCGCTAGTGATCAGGCTCTCGAGCGTCGTGGGCTTTTCCAACTTACCGTTGATGTACTGATGATAGGAAAAAAGGGTGTCCCAGGGGTTCCGCACCACGAGGATGACGCGGTCGAATCCCTTCCGCCACTCGTCGTGAGTCTTCCAGACCGCCGGCATGCCGAGAAACAGCCGCCGGTCGTCGGAGCGACCGATCTCCGGAACAATCCCGTGGACGTTATGGAAGTCGACCGCTTCCACCTCGGCATGCAGTGCGTTGAAGAGGTTACCGATGATGAACCTCACCCACGTGCTTCCCGCCTTGGGGAACGAGGCGACGATCGTGCCGGAGGGTGGCGGCGTCATGGCATGGAGGGCGTGGTGCGGCCGGCCCCCTCCAGGAGCAGCACGTCGACGCCGCAGCCCGCGTCGGCCGTGCCGCCGGCCGGCAGCACGAGCAGGCCGTCGGCCGTGGCGAGGCCAACAAGATCGGACGAGCCCGTCCACGGCAGGGGCGTCACGTCGAGCCGACCGCCGGACCGCACGATCCGGCACGGCAGGTAGACGGGTCGATCGGCCGCGGCCTTTGCCGGCACGGTCAGCACGCCGCGGTACCGCGGCAGGTGCCATGCGTCCCGCGGCCGGCCCGCGAGGATCGCCACCGCGGGGCGCACGAAGAGCTCGAAGCACACGAGGCTGCTGGCGGGATTTCCCGGGAGCCCGAAGACGAGCGTGCCCGCTTGCCCGGGCCCTCGGTCGAGACGGCCGAACCACACGGGCTTTCCGGGCTTGAGCCTGACTTTGTGAAACACCTGCTCGACGCCGCAGGCCGCGAAAATCGCGGGAACGAGATCGAGGTCGCCCGCAGAGACGCCTCCGGAGAGGATCAGGATATCGGCGGCGAGCCCCTGCGCGACCGCCGCACGGATCGCCTCAGGACTGTCGGCGGCGATGCCCAGCGGGATCGGCTCGGCGGCCAGCGACGCGACGGCGGCCGTGAGCATCGGGCCGTTGGAGTTGCGGGTTTGGCCGTGCGCAGGCACGACGTCGGGCGACACCAGCTCGCTGCCCGTCGAGAGGATCGCGACCCGCGGCCGCGCGGTGGCGAGCACATGCGTGGCCCCCGCTTCAGCCGCCGCGCCGACACCCGCCGCCGTGAGAAGCACGCCGGCGGGCAGGATCTCCTGCCCCACGCGAAAGGCGGCGGCACGACGGGCCACATGCTGCCCCGGACGGAATCGCGGCTCATGCAGGCGGACGCGGCCCCCGGCATGCGCGGTGGCGGTGCCGTCGATCGCCGACTCCACCGGGATGACGGCATCGGCGCCCGACGGAACCGGGGCGCCAGTCATGATCCGCGCGCACGCACCGCAGCCGATCCCTAGCGTGGTGACGTCACCTGCGGCGAGATCGACGATCACGTCCAGTTCCACTGGACCGCCGGACCGCCCAGCGAGGTCGCTCGACCGGACCGCGAAGCCGTCCATCATGGCCCGGTCCCAGGGGGGCGAATCGACGTCGGACACGACCGCCGCCGCGAGCCTGTGGCCGACCGCGTCGAGCAGCCGTTGCCGCCGCGGTGGCAACGGCACCGCGGTCTGTTCCACCAGTTCGATCGCTTTGTCGAGATCGAGCATGTCGCCCCGTCACACCGCCGGGGAACCGCTGCGCAGAAACGTCCGCAGCAGGTCGTAGCCGGTGGGGGTGAGAAAACTCTCGGGATGAAACTGCACGCCAAACACGGGTAGCGTCTTGTGGCGGATCGCCATGATCTCGCGGGAGCCGTCGGGCGCCGCGGCCCAGGCATCGACCTCGAAATCCTTGGGCAGCGTGGGCGGGTCGATCACGAGGCTGTGGTAGCGCGTGGCCTCGATCGGCGAGGGGAGGCCCGTAAAGAGTCCCTTGCCCGTGTGCTCGATCCGATCGACCTTGCCATGCATGAGTTGTTTCGCCCGCACGATCACGCCCCCGAAGACCTGGCCGATCGACTGGTGGCCGAGGCAGACCCCGAGGATTGGCATCCGTCCGGCGAACCGCCGCACGACATCACAGGAGATGCCCGCCTCATCCGGCGTGCAGGGACCCGGCGAGATCACGAGGTGACTCGGGCCCTTCACGGCGATCTCATCGCCCGTGACCTGGTCGTTGCGATGCACCTCGACCGGGATGCCCGGCGCGATCTCCCCGAACCGCTGCACGAGGTTCCAGGTGAACGAGTCGTAGTTGTCGATGATCAGGATCATGGGCGAGGCACGTAAGGCAGCGGCCACAAGGACGGCCGCCGTCGTCCGATCATTGGAGGAACTCCGCGGGATGACCCTCGCGGTCGACCAGCGGCATGACCTGGGGCTTGTAGATCGTGGTGTAGGCCTCGGCAAGCCGGTGGGCCTCGACGGCCTCCTGCGAGGCCCAATGCTCGACGAGCGTAAATCGGCGGGGCTCGGCCGTGGAGTGATAGACGTCGAACCGCAAGCAGCCGGGCTCGGCACGACTCTTGTGCATGGCCTGCACGAGCAGATCGCGAATCTTCGGCACGTCGGCCGTGTCTTTCGTGGTGAGTAGGATCGTGAGGTAGATCATGGTGAAAAGGGGGACGGGAGCGATTTTTCACGACACCACGCCGCTCATTATTGCACTCATCGAAGAAAAATCGCTCCCGTCCCCCTTTTTCGGGCCAGGACGCGGATGTACGGGGGCAGAAATGCCGCCCGATGGGCAAACGTTCCCAGTCCCTCTCCCGGCTGCGCATGGTCGGGTTCGCCGACGTCTTCGATCACGAAGCCCGCGGCGCAGATCCCGCCGCACAACGCCGAAAACGAGTGAATGAACTCCTGCGTGCCGGGCTCCCGCAGCCGCGACGGGGCCGCCGCCGGCAGCGGCGTCTCGCCTTGCTGCGGATGTTCGAGTTCGTAGCGGCCGTCGGCGTTCGGCTGGAGCGTTGCCTGCAGACTCACCGGGGATTTGTGCTGGCTCACATAGAGCCCGCCCGCTCGAGTCACCCGGGCCACCTCCCGGAACACGGCCGCGACATCGGGGAGGTAGCAGGTGCTCACCGGGTGGATCACGAGGTCGAACCGACCGGTCACGAACATCGAGAGGTCGTCCATCGAGCCTTCGGCGATGGCCAGATCGATGCGCCGCTCGCGGGACACCGCCCGATCGAGCGCGAGCATCGCGGGCGAGATGTCGACGACGGTGACGCTGGCCCCCGCGGCCGCATAGAGCGGTCCATGCTTGCCACCGCCGGCGGCGAGGCAGAGCACCTCAAGCCCGTCGAGTCGCTCGGGAAGCCAGGGCCGCATCGCCGTGCCGCCACCGCCGACCCAGTTCCGGGGATCGCCGAAGGCCGCGTCGGTAGCCGGCCGCGTGAGTGCCGCCCCGTCCTTCGCGAGCCGATCCCAGGCGCGACGGTTGTGCTCGATCGCCCGGTTCCGCTCCGTCGGGTGTTCATGGCGTTCACGCATCGCGCAGACGGCTCCGAACACGATGCGCGCGGTTGGCGACCAACGCGATCGCCGCCAATCCGCAAGCGACGGCCGTCGCCGGCTCGGGCACAGCGGAGAACGTCAGGCTGTCCATCGCAAAATAGGCGGGGGTATTGAGGCCGTACACGCCCTTATCGGAGCCGTCGAACGCGAACTCGATCCGATCGACCGTGCCCAGCGGGACAAGGTCGAACCAGGCCCATGTGGTCAGAACCCCGGGAACCGTGCCGGTGCGGAGGTCGGCAAGGTAGAAGGTCGCCGAGCCCGTGGTCGTGCCACCGAGTTTGCCGATGGCGGTCGTGGCAAACCAGCCGCCCTCCGGCAGTGGCAGGGAGAAGCCGTAGGGGTCGCCGTTGAGCAGCGTGAGTCCCGTGTAGGCCGTGTTGGCGATCCGAAATCCCGACACGGTCGCTGGCGCGGGTAGCGTGACGGTCGCCCCGTCGTCGTAGGCGACGGCATAGGTGCTCGACGCGAAGCCGCCACCCGGGAGCGAGAGATATTGGTCCGCGAAGTCACCCTTCGCCGTGCCACTCATGACGGTCGCCTGGTTCGAGTATGCGAATCCATACCAGTAGGGAAACCCGTAGTCGGCATCGATGCCATAGATGTTGGAGAAGGCGACGCCGTCGGAAGTCCACGGCGTGGTCACCGACTGCCCCGGCGTGAGAGTGCCGGGGTCGCCGTCGAAATACCCGGCGGCGGGTACCGTGAGATCCTGAAAATCGACGACCGTGGCCTGAACTCCAGGCGACGACAGACACACGACCGCCACGAAGGCGAAGAACACAGCGGGATGGCGACTGATCATGGGAAGGTTCCTGCCGTAGGAAGTGACTCGCCGCCGGCTCTCGTGAAGGCGGCAGCGAGGATGCGGGGATCGGTCGAGTCGGCGATGAGTCGGACGGCGCCATCGCCGAAGAGCGCATGGGCACCGCCGGGGTGGCGGCTGCGGAGTTCGTCCTCCCAGGTGGGCCAGTTGACGGCATACGCCTGATCGAACAGGTTTCTCCCGTTGATCCACTGGCCATCCGACCAACTACCCGCCGCGCATTCGCCGACGAGAATCGTGCGGGACAGGCCGTCGGCCACCTCCCGTGGCGCGATTCCGCGGTCATGGATCAGCACACCCTTCTCGGGGTTGTTGGGGGAGACGATCCGCTCTCCGGTCACGCCGCCGTAGTCGCTGCGGCCCATGCTGCCGACGAGGCTTTGGGGTCGGTCTGCCGACGCACACTGGAAAATCGCCAGGGGCACGGCCGCCGCAGCGGCGTTGACGGGATGATCAAACGCCTTGGAGAAATCGATCGTGTCGGCGACCGCTTCCTGCTCGAGCCAGGGAAGAATCCGGGCGTTCCACGCCAGGCACCGCTCGGTGCCCGACTTGCCCGGAGCCCGCCACTCGGTGCAGCCCATGGGGAATGTCCGCCGCGCGAGGAGATGGCCGTGCAGACCGCAACCGATGTGCCGCAGGTTGTTGAGGCACGACACCCGCCGGGCGGATTCGCGAGCCGCCTGCACGGCCGGCAGCAGGATCGCGATGAGGCCCGCGATGACCCCCACGACAACGAGCAACTCCACGAGGTTGAAACCACGACGATGAAAACTCGACCCGCAGTCCGAGCGGTGGATACGAAGGCTACAGCGCGGCTTCTTCATGCGCGGGAAGGCCCGCAAGCGCACGATCCCCGCCGACGGCGCGTGCCTCAGCACACGCACCACCACGGAAGACCGAGAGCTTGCAGCAGCGGATCCTGAGTATCTGACCACCGGCCGATCACTCGGCCGTGTCCACCCTTCCGCCCTCGCGGTCCGGCAGACTCATGACACCTGGTAGGTCTTCTGACTTCCAAACTCAGCCGGCTGCATGCCTTCTCACCGGGCCGCTCCGGGGAAGAACCCGGGAACGTCGCCGGCAATGGCCTGAAACAGCCGGCCTCATCGCTTGGTCACAGCGGCGGGGCCGTCCCGGAATTGCACCGGAGTTCCCTGTTTGCCGGCCGCGCAAGAGTTCGCGCGGACCAGCCACCAGAGTCGATTGGCAGAGTGTAGGGGTGGGGCAGAGGCTGTCAACAGAACCACTCGACCCGCGCCTAAACCGCAGGGTTTTCCACCGCAACTCTCCAACGTGGCAAACCTTGCCGGTTGTGGCCGACCATGACGTGAAGACGTGACGATCACGCGGCCTCAAAGCGCAGGCTTTGCGCACCCGACACACACGTCATTCTCAACGTGACAGTCACGCGCAAGTGTCGACGTTCAAAAAACTTGGGTGCGGTTCAAGCCCCTTCGCTCCGGCCGCCGATAGCCCACTTGTCCCCCGGGGCATCACTGTGCCCGTCGGGCAACCAGGGGGCGGCAGCAACCTGCGATCAATCGAGTCACGGAATGGCTCGACAGGCCTGCCGCGGAAAGTTCGTGGATCACAACCTCGGGGTGACAGCGTCGCAAGCGGGACGAGCACACCGGTGATTCATAAGCAAAGGAGATGTGGCTCGATGAAGCGTATGATGTATCTCGGTGCGCTGGTTCTTGGCGTTACCGTTTGTAGCCAGTCCTTCGGTTTCGAGCTCCTTGACAGGATGCTCGGCCACAAGGGCTGTGCTTCGTGCTGTGAGCCCGGCTGCGACGCCGGTGCTGGTTGCTGCGAGCCCGGCTGCGATGCCGGTGCTGGCAATGGCTGCTGCGAGCCGGCTTGTGGTGCTGGCAACGGTTGTGCAGAACCCGCTTGCGACGCCGGCAACGGCTGCTGCGAGCCGGCCTGCGACGCCGGTGCTGGCTGCTGCGGTGCCCGGAAGGCCCGCAAGCATGATCTGTTCGGTGGTCTGAAGGGTCTGTTCGCGAAGTGCAAGCGGGATCGTAGCTGCTGCGGCAGCTGCACTGAGCCCGCTTGCGACGCCGGAAACGGCTGCTGCGAACCGGCGTGCGACGCTGGCAATGGTTGCACTGAGCCCGCTTGCGACGCCGGTGCTGGCTGCTGCGAGCCCAGCTGCGGTGCAGCCTCTTGCTGCGGTGTTCGGAAGAAGCACCACCCGCTCCGCGAGATGATCGCGGCGCTGAAGGCCAAGCACGCTCGCAAGAGCTGCTGCGGCACCAGCTGCTGCGGTGGTGAGCCCGACTGCTCGGCCGGCAACGGCTGCTGCGAGCCGGCCTGCGGTGCGGAGCCGGCGTGCGGTGCGGGCTGTGCCCCGGCTGCCGAGCCGACTCCCGATGCCTCCGCCTCGAAGGCGCAGGCGGTCCGGACGGTTGCCTCTAAGTGAGTTGACGGTCAATAGGTCGAACGGAGATCTGTTGCCCGACTTCGGCCAGTGAGCTCCGCCCAGGGGGGAAACCCCCGGGCGGAGTTTTTTTATGCGCCGCTCGAGCGCATCCGCTTGCGGGAGAGCAGCGCGGGCACCTGAGAGAAGGGGGGCCAGGGGGTCGGCGAACGCTCGAGGAGCGTCGGGCCGCCGCGGCGATAGAGCAACGAGACTTTTGCCACCCCCGAGCCGGCGTTCCATGTAAGTCGTATGCGACTGAGGGAACCACGGGGAGTGCCGCGAGCCGATCCCTCCCCACCACTCACGCAGGTGGGCCTCCTGGGGGTGTTGCTCAGAGCATCTCGGCGGCCGTGCCCTGGCGGGCGACCTTCCCGGCGGCGAGTTCCACAACCCACGTGGCCGCCCGCTTCGCGAAGCCGTGGTCGTGCGTCACCACCACCATCGTCTGCCCCGCCTTCGCGAGGTCTACGATCACGTCGAGCACCTCTGCCGTCATCTTCGGATCGAGGGCGCTGGTCGGTTCGTCGAAGAGCATCACCCGCGGCTGCATGGCAAGGGCCCGGGCGATCGCCACCCGCTGTTGCTGACCTCCGGAGAGCGTCGCGGGCCGGGCGGCGGCGAACGACTTTAGCCCCACGCGGTCGAGCAGGTCGACGGCCCGCGACCGGGCCTCCGCCGCGGGCGTCTTGAGGACGGTGCGGGGAGCGAGCGTGACGTTGTCGAGCACGGAAAGATGCGGGAAGAGGTTGAACTGTTGAAACACCATCCCCACGTCCCGTCGCAACGCCTCCAGAACGCCGCCGGGATTGGATCCGGGGGCGAGACGGTGGCCGGCGATCGACACCGCGCCCGCCTCGAAACAGTCGAGGCCATTGAGGCACCGCAGGAGCGTGCTCTTACCGCTGCCGGACGGACCGACCAGAGCCGTCACGCCCCCCTCCTCTCCTGCCATGCTCACGGCGTCGAGCACCGGCACGCCGGAGCGGTGTTTCGTCAGCGACTCGACCTGGATCATGCGCGTTCCCCACACCGTTTTTCTCAGGGCATCTCTGCTCAGGGCGTCGTGCCTGCCGGCCGCTCCAGCCGCGCCTCAAACCACCGCGAGACCAGTGCCAAGGGCCAGCTCATGCACAGGTAGAGCAGCGCCGTCACCACCGCCAGCTCGACGATTCGGCCCGTCGAGAGCGCGAGCACACTGTAGCGCTTGGTAAGTTCGATCACCGTGATCGCCGAGCAGACGCTCGTGTCCTTGAAGAGCGCAATGAAATCGCTCGTGACCGGAGGCATTACGATCCGCACCGCCTGCGGCACGAGCACGTGCCGCAGCGCCTGCCACTTGGAGAGCCCGAGTGAGAGGGCCGCCTCGAACTGCCCGAGGGGCACCGCTTTCAGGCCCGCGCGATAGATCTCCGACTCGTAGGCGGAGTAGTTGAGCGCCAGGCCGAGGATCGCGGCCAGGAGTGCCGGCAGCACGAGGCCCACCTTCGGCAGAAGGAAGAAGATCGCATAGAGCTGGAGCATCAACGGTGTGCCGCGGAGCACCTCGACATAGCCGGTGAGGAACGGTGCGAGCCAGACCGGCCCGTGGAGCCGCCCGATGGCCACGGCGAGACCGATCGCGATGGCGATCGGAAATGACGCGCAGGCGAGCACGATCGTCATCCCGGCCGACGACAGCAGCAACGGCAGTGTCTGGCGGATCAGCTCGACGAGCGTCCGCTGGCTCGCCGGGGGGACCTCGGCAGCGTCGCGAAGGATCAGCATCTGCTGGCGGCCGGCCAAATCCCAACGGTCGTAGAGCGCCTTGAGCCGGCCGTCGGTGATCAGCGTGCCGAGCGCTGCGTCGATCGCGGCGGCCAGGCCCGGCGTGGCCTTCGAGGTGAGCACCGTATAGAAGCCGCCGGCGAACGGTCGGTCGACGGCCCGCAGCTTCGCATAGCGGTCGGCATAAAAGGCGAAGATGCAGTCGTCCATCACGGCCGCGTCGAGCACGCCCGATTGCAGCTGCTCCAGCGAATCCAACGTGCCGTCGTAGCCGATCACCTCCACCTGCACTTCGCCCCGCACGGACCGTGCCCGCATCTCCATCTCAGCTGCGGAACCGGTCAGCACGCCCACTCGCCAAGGCCCCGATGGCCCGGGATCCGCCAGCTCAGCGAACGAGGCGGGGGCCGCGCCGCGCCGCCCCAGGAGCTGGAGCGCGTAGCCGAAGTAGGGCCGTGAGCAGCTATAGTCGCGGCGGCGCTCCGGCGTGAGTTCGATTCCGTTGATGACACAGTCGGCCGACTGACCCAGCAGGAGCGGCAGCCGGTCCCACTGCCCCTGCAGGAACCTTCCCTTCACGCCGAGTTCCCCGGCGATCAACTCCGTGAGCTCAACCTCAAACCCGCTGATCCGTCGCGGGTCGGCCGGATCGGGGAAGACGTGCGGCCCGCCCCCCTCCTGATCGGCTGCCCAGACCAGTTCGCCGCGGCGTTGCACGTCGTCGAGCTCGGCTCCGGCGGCGACGCAGGACAGCGTGACGATGATCAAGCCAATCGACGCAATTCGTCGCGGCAAACGTGGGCTCATCCCGGAGGCCTCCGCAGACGGCCGAGGCTGGGTGTTTCCCCACCGGCCGCGGCCAGCCGGTCGGCGTCGGCACCGAGCCGCTCACCCTCGTTGAGCCAGACGGTCGTCGCGTCCGCCGCGTCCGCGAAGTCGGCGAGCAAGGGATCGACGAGCCGAGCCGACGGGAGGCCTCCGACGAGCGACTCGATGTCGCGGTCGAGACCCAGACGCACCAGCGCGAAAATCACCCACCGCAGGAAGAGCCCCCAGAGCACGACCCACACCAGCGCCTCCTCCAGGAAACCGATGCCCGACACGGGCCTGCCTTCCCAGAGGTTGCCGTGAAAGAAGTTCCATCCAGCCCGCACGAGCACCGTCGCGAACAGCGCGACGAAGAGCCCTTCGAAGACCCAGTGGAGGAGCGGCCGGCCGATCCGGGTGCGGCGGTCGGCCACGAGGCGGTCGATACCGGAGCCGAGCCAGTGGCCCGCGCGATCGATGACGGCGGCAGTGATCGCCGGCACGCACGATGTGTCCAAGCGGGCCCGGCCCACGAGCGGGTCGCCGATAGCGGCTCGAGAGGCGAAACCCACGAGCACGCTCCGCGACTGCTCGACCTCGCCCACCGCCAGACCGAGATCTTCGACCGCCTGCCAGCCGCCGTTACCCACTGCGGCCGAGGCGGGCTGGCCGGCGAGCAGGCGGCCGATCAAGCCGCCGCCAGGGCGGACACGACTCCACAGCGACCCCAGCGCCGCGATCACGTGCAGAAAGGTCGCAAACGGGCCCCCGTGCCAGCGGGCCACGACGTCGTCACCTATCAATCGCTGCCACGCCGACCGGTTCGAGCGGAGTTTGCCGCCGACCTCGCAGGCGAGGATCGCCTCGAGTCGCTTCCGCTCCGCCACGACGCCACCAGCCAAGGCCGCGGCCGGCTCCTTGAACGGCGAGAGTTCGGCCCGCGCCTGCCGTGTGAACCAGGCGGCCAAATCGACCGCCCCGGTGCGGCGCACACGGCGGGCCGCCCGCCCGGCGAGTTCACCGGCGATCGCGTCGAGCAGTTCGCGAAACCCAGCGTCCGGCTCCAGCCCCGCCGCCGCGCGGGCGGCTGCCTCGACCCCGTCGATCCGGAAGATCCGCGGCACCTCAAAACCCTGCGACTCGAGTTCCCCTCGCCAGTCGCCGCGAATGTCGGGATCGCGGGTAGCGTGCGTCTGCACGAAGAGCAGCGGCCGCCCCGGCGCGAAAGCGGCCACCTCACGGGCCACGATCCACGAACGGTATTTCTGCGCCGTCGACACCAGCAGCAGCACATCGCAGGCCGGCAGCACCGCCTCCAAGAGGTCGCGGTTGTGGTTGCCCGCGCTCGACCGCGTCGCCTCGCCGTGCGCCGGCGACGCGACGAGATCCTGCGTGTCTGGATCGGGGCAGTCGACGAGCACGATGTTGGCGACCGCGGGCGAATCACTGCGGACGAGCCGGGCCTGCATCACGTCGAGCGGCAGCCAGGAGACGTCGACGTCGCGGGCGGCGACGACGATTGGATTGACGGTCGTCGGCCGGGCGACGTCGCCTGCCGCCGTCACCTCGCCGCCAGCCAGCGCGTTGACGAGGGTGCTCTTGCCCGTGCCGGTGCCGCCGATCACGCCGACGACGAGCACCCGCGAGAGTTCGCGGCGAGCCCGGTCGAGCCGGGGCGCGACCGCCTCCCATTCGCTTTTCACCCGGCGGGCAGGGGGCCACTGCGGACCTCTGGCCGACCAGCGGGCCAGCGCGTCGACGAGCAGGTCGAACGCCACGAAGTCAGGCTCCACGGGATGCGGATGCGTCGAAGCGTCGGTGGTCGAATCCATGTCAGCCGGCCTCCCGAGAGCATTCGACGAGCAGTTGCCGAGCCCGCACTAACTCGGGCCTCGAACCCGAGTCCGCGAGCCGGGCGATCTCCTCCAAGCCATCGCCGAGAACGACGTCGTGCAGCGTCTCGGCGAGTATCTTTCCACGTTCAGCCGACCAGCCGGCGAACAGCCGCTCGATCAGCGGCCTGATGCCCTTGGAAGCCACCGCCACGGCCCCCTCTCCGGCGAGTGGTGCCGCAACCGTCACGCCGAAGTCGACGACATGGTGCAGAACGCCCGCAGCAGCGGGCACCGCCGCCGCACCTGCACCGAACAGCGCAAGCGTCATCACCGGCCGGGCCACCGAGCCGACGGTGAGCCCGGTGAGCACGGCCTTGACCATGCCGGGGTTCTCTGCTGCAAAGCGGTCGAGTTCATCCCGCACGAACTTCCGGTAGTCGTGCGACACCAGCGGCAGCGCCGCATGCCGCCGCTCGAGGTCGGTGTACCAGGCCGCGCGGTCGGCCGACGCAAGCCGCGGCCCAAGTTTCGCGCCAAGCCGCTCGTCACGCCGGCAGGCATCGTCGAGACGGTCGATGAAGTCGGCAAGCGCCCGCTTCAGGGCCTCGAGTTCCGTGGTCGCGAAATCCTCCTGCCGCTCCTCTGCGGTCCGTCCGATCCCAATTCGCTGGGCCGTCCACGAGATCCCCCGGCCGATAAACCGATAGCCGCCGCTCACGAACAGGTCGACGCCCGACCGTCGGGGCTCGAGCCACGACCAGATCTCGTCCCAGACGATCTGCCGTGGCGCCGCCGGAAGTTCCACGCGGACCTGTCCCTCGCGCTTGAGGAACTGCTGCGAATCCCGCCAGCCCGCGGCCGCCCGGTCGATGTCGTTCAGCCACGTCGCGAGCCCCCGCCCAGGATCGAGGACGACCCGCATCGCCCCCGACATCGCGTGCCGCTTGATGCGGTCGAAGTCACACCCCGCGAGACGCTCGCCGAGGCCCGCCGCGCCACCGTCGGGCGTGAGTTCGGCCACGGGATGAAGCGTGATACGTCCTGCCTCCGCGGCGGCGAAGTCGTGTGGCGCGGCGTACACAGCCGTCGGCGCGACACCCGTCTCGGCGGTGAACGTGCCGAGCCACCCGGCGAGCCGCTCCCGCTGCCGCGGCCAGTCGACCATGTTGAAGACGATGATCACGGTCTTGCCGGCGGCGGCGGCGTCTGAGAAGAAATCACGGACCGCCGCGTCGTTGTATTTTTGCTGAGTGAGCACCGCCACGATCACATCGGCGGCGTCACGGACGAGTTCGGCGCGGTGCCAGTTCTCGCGGAGCGTGCCGTCGATGTCGGGCGTGTCGAGCACGACGAGCCGCGCGGGCTGTGTGCCGCCCGGATCCTCCCGCCAGACGAGCACGTCGTTAGCGGCAGCGTCGAGCGCGTCTTCCTCGCTCCGCCAGGGCACGGGCTGAAACCCCGGGAAGAGCGCGGCCAGATCGATCCGTCCGGCGACACCCGCGGCGAGGCTCGCCACCGGGTGCAACGTGCGTGCCGCCTCCGGCACCGAGCGGCTGATCGCCGCGCCGACCAGCGTGTTGGTGATCAGGCTCTTGCCGGTGTTCGTGCCGCCGCAGACAGCCGCCACGAGCAGCGGTTCTCGGGCCACCTGCGGCTTGAGTTTGCCGAACAGGGAGCCGTGCCAGTCGGTCGCACGCGGATCGGCCGCGCCGAGCGTCATTGCCAACGGCGCGAGGCGGTCGACCTGTTCGCAGAGGTCAGCGACACTCACCGCCCAAGCGGCGAACGACGGTGCGATGGGCATGCCCTCGAAAACCATCTTTTTGTGGCAACTCCGCTGCGCATCTTGTTGGACGACGACGCCGATACCGACGACGTTCATTGCCGTCGCCATCCGAACGACCTACACTTGGGGCGACTTGCGGGGCCGGTCCCCGAGCAAGTGTGTCTTCAGCGGGATTTCCCCGCAAATCTGCCCCCAGTAGCCTCGGTTCCGCCATGCTCGAACGCCATCCCGTCTTCCCCGGTGTGATTGAAATGAACTACCAGGCCGGCTGGCGGATCGGCTGCAACGTATACCTCGTGTACGACGACCGTGACTGGGCGCTGATCGACATCGGCTACGAAGAGAGCGTTGACGAGATCATCGAACTCGTCCGCCAGTTGGACTTCCCGCTGTCGCAGTGCCAGGCGCTCATTGCCACGCACGCCGACGTCGATCACATCCAGGGGCTCGCCAAGGCCAAGGCGATCCTCAAGGCACCGGTACTCGCCCATCCGAAGGCCGTGCCATCTCTCGAATCAGGCGATCGGATCAAGACGTTCGCGGAGATCGAGGCCCAAAACGTGCACCTCGAAATGCCGATAGTGAAGGTCGACCGCGCGATCGTCGATGGTGACATGATCACGATCGGCAACCGGGCGCTCGAGGTCTGGCTCACGCCCGGACACACCGACAGCCAACTCGCCTTCCGTATGGGTAACCTGCTGCTTTCGGGCGACAACATCTACCGCGACGGCTCCGTCGGCGCGATCGACGCCCACCACGGCAGTGATATTCCGTCGTTCATCACGTCACTCGAACGGATCGCCGCCAGCGATGTGGAATGGCTACTCCCTAGCCATGGCCCGATCTTCAAGAAGGACGATCGGCTCCTCGCCGCCACCATCGCCCGCCTCAAGGGCTACCTCACCCTCGCCGACTTTGGCACCTGCTCCCCCCACTGGCCGTTGATGGACGAGTGGGACCGCGAACTCGCCGAGGGGACGTTCCCCGAAGCGAAACCCCAGCAAGCGTAACGATCCCGGCAGGAAGCCCCAAGCGTCAGCGCGGGGAATACGCCCGCTCCCTCCGCGCTCCCCGACCCTGCGGGATTTTCCATGAAGAACGGTCGTAGGGCCGGCCGATATTCCTCCTGACGCTGGATTCTCAGGGGGACAATCCGATGACACGGCACCTTGCCGCCGGGGGGCTCTTCGCCTTGGCGCTGCTCTGCTTCACCGCCGCCGACGCGGCCGCCCAACCGCCCGCTGGCGCGGGCGCACAGGCCTATGGCTACCAGTGGGGCAACTCGTACAACGCCCAAGACTGGAACCGGCTGTATCACTACCCCTATGTGTGGTATCCCCAAAACTTCTACCAAGACGGCTACATGCAGTCGGCCAACGACCTTTACCACCGCTATCCGCAGGAAATGCGGACGCCCGTCTACAACCGCGCCTGGCATAACGAATACCCGAAGTCGCGTCGCTACCACCACGGCCACCACTTCAATCTCGACGTGTTCTGAATTGAGCGCCCGCCGGGCCATCCATGGCCCCGGTGGGCTTGCGTCGGACGGGGCGAAGCCGAGGTTCGCCGCGCCCGACCGGCCGCCATCCCGGCGGCCGTCGAAAGCCGCGGCCGCGAGGAGCCGCGAAGGCCTGAGGCCGCAACGGCCGTCAGGAAGCCCCAAGCGCGAGCGCGGGGAATACGGCCTCCACTCCGCCCCGCTCCATGCCCACGCATGCCCATGGCTCGCGACGAGTACACTTCGCGGCCATGAACCACGAACCCGTGAATCTGGCCGATGTTCCCCTCGAGGACCGCGACCGCGTCTGGCTCGAACGCGTCTATCGGGGCGACGACGCACCGCAGGCCACACTCCGCGCCGTGCTGATGGGCGGCGTCATCGGCGGCGTGATGAGCCTGTCGAATCTGTACATCGGACTCAAGACCGGCTGGGGGCTGGGCGTGGGGATCACGGCCTGCATCCTCAGCTATGCAATCTGGCAGGCCTTCATGCGGCTCGGCCTGGCCCGCACCCAGATGACAATTCTCGAGAACAACTGCATGCAGTCGACCGCCACGAGCGCCGGCGTGTCGACGGGCGGCACGATGGTCAGCGCGATCGCCGCCTACCTGATCATCACGGGGCAGCACATCTCCTGGCCGGTTCTCACGGCCTGGACCGCCTGCCTGGCACTGCTCGGCGTCGCTATCGCGGTGCCGATGAAGCGTCAAATGATCAACCGCGAGCAGCTCGCGTTTCCCTCGGGCATGGCGGCCGCCGAAACCCTCCGCAGCCTCTACGCGGGAGGGGGCGAGGCGCTCCTCAAGGCCCGCAGCTTGTTTCTCGCGCTGGCGGCAGGCGCCGTCGTCAAGTGGTTCGTGGAGGGGCAAGCTGGATTGATGGGTCGACTCGCCGCGCCGGCATGGCTGGCGGCGCTCGTGATCCCGGCCACGTGGCCCCTGCCCTTGCGCATCGGGGGCCGGCCAGCGGCTGCCTTCGGACTCATACTGCCAATCGACCCGCAGATGATGGCGGCCGGCGCGATCGTGGGGCTGCGGACGGCCGCCTCGATGGCGCTTGGCGCCGTCGTACTGTTCGGCATCCTCGGCCCCCTCCTCGACTCAGCCGGTGTGTTCCCAGAGATGCACGCCGCCGGCGCCATCGACAAGCCCGAAGTATCGCCGGCGGCGATCCGCCGCTGGGGACTCTGGACGGGCTCGGCGATGATGGTCACGGCGGGCCTGACCGCGTTCGCCTTCCAGTGGCGAAGTCTCGTGCACGCACTGGCTGGCCTGCGATCGCTCTTCGGCCGCACTGGAGCCGCCCACCACGACCCGGTCGCCCACATTGAGGTGCCCACAAGCTGGTTCGTCGCGGGCACAATGGTCGCCGGCGCGGGCTGCATCGCGATCATGCATCGCGAGTGGTCGGTGCCACTGTCACTGGGCGTGGTGGCCGTGCTGCTGGCGTTTGTGCTGTCGCTCGTCGCCTGCCGCACCACCGGCGAGACCGACATCACCCCGATCGGCGCCATGGGCAAGGTGACGCAGCTCTTCTACGGTGTCGCCATGCCGCAGCAGATGGTCGCCAACCTGATGACCGCCGGCGTCACGGCTGGTGCGGCCGGGGCCGCCGCCGATCTGCTCGTCGACCTCAAGAGCGGCTACCTGCTGGGAGCCAACGCCCGCAGGCAGACGCTGGCGCAGGCCGCCGGCATCCTCTTCGGCACCGCCGTGATCGTGCCCGCTTGGTACGTCCTCGTGCCAGACGCATCGGTGATCTCGGGCGACAATCCGCAGTTCACGGCACCGGCAGCGAGCGTCTGGGCGGGCGTCGCGCAGCTCCTTTCCAAGGGTATCGACACGCTCCATCCCACCTGCCGCGCCGGCATGATCGTGGGCGGTGTGCTGGGGGTGGTGATCACGGTGCTCGAGCAACTCGTCCCGCGCCGGCTCGTCCGCTGGATTCCCAGCGCCACGGGTCTCGGCCTCGCGTTCGTGATCGAGTTTCACGACAGCATCGCCTTCCTGATCGGCGCGCTGGTGGCGACGATTCTCGCGCGGCTGCGACCGGCAACGGCCGAGACATACGTCGTGCCGGTGAGCAGTGGCGTCATCGCCGGCGAAAGCCTGATGGGCGTGTTGATCGCCTTCCTGATGGCGTTCGGCCTGCTGGCCGCCCACTAAAGCCGCCTCACTGCGGATGCTCGGGCGTGAACGCCGTCTCCCGTCAGCAAGCCCCAAGCGCAAGCGCGGGGAATACGGCCTCCACCCCAACCCGCTCCCCTACGCCTGCATCGCCGTGACGAGGTTGGCGGCGATGGCGGCGAGGAACTCCTGCGTCGTGAGGTGCGGCTGGCCCGGCCCAATGAGCATGGCCAGGTCTTTCGTCATCTTGCCTTCTTCGACGGTGCGAATGCAGACCGCTTCAAGCGTCTCGGCGAATCGCGTCACCTCCGGCGTGCCATCGAGCTTGCCACGGTGCGCCAGGCCCCTCGTCCAGGCAAAAATCGAGGCGATGGGGTTCGTGCTCGTCGGCTTGCCCTGCTGGTGCTGGCGGTAGTGCCGCGTGACCGTGCCGTGGGCCGCCTCCGCCTCCACGGTCTTCCCGTCGGGCGTCATCAAGACGCTCGTCATCAGGCCCAGCGAGCCAAAACCTTGGGCCACAATGTCGCTCTGCACGTCGCCGTCATAGTTCTTGCAGGCCCAGACATACCCTCCTTCCCACTTCAGCGCGCTGGCCACCATGTCGTCGATCAGGCGGTGCTCATAGGTGATGCCCTTGGCTGCGAACTCGGCCTGGAACTCGGCGTCGAAGACCTCTTGGAAAAGATCCTTGAAGCGGCCGTCGTAGACCTTGAGGATCGTGTTCTTCGTGGACAGGTAGACGGGATAGCAGCGGGCCAGGCCGTAGCGGAAGCTCGCCCGGGCGAAGTCACGGATCGAATCGTCGAGGTTGTACATCGCCAGCGCGACGCCGCTCGACGGGAAGTCGAAGACCTTCATCTCCATCGGCTTCGAGCCGTCGGCGGGCGTGAACGTGAGCGTCAGCGCGCCCTTGCCGGGGATCTTCACGTCGGTCGCGCGGTATTGGTCGCCGAACGCATGGCGACCAACGACGATCGGCTTCGTCCAGCCGGGCACCAGCCGAGGGATGTTCTTGATGATGATCGGCTCGCGGAAGATCACCCCACCGAGGATGTTGCGGATCGTGCCGTTGGGGCTCTTCCACATGCTCTTGAGCCCGAACTCCTTCACGCGGGCCTCGTCGGGCGTGATCGTGGCGCACTTCACGCCCACGCCACATTCCTTGATGGCGTGGGCCGCGTCGACTGTCACCTGATCAGCGGTGGCGTCGCGATTCTCGATCGAGAGGTCGTACGAGCGGATCTCAAGGTCGAGGTAGGGCAGGATCAGCTTGTCCTTGATGAACTGCCAGATGATCCGCGTCATCTCGTCGCCGTCGAGATCGACGACGGAGCCCTTGACCTTGATCTTGCCTGCCATGCTCGCGCTCCTGGGGCGGGGGTGGTTTGACGACGTTGTTGTACCAATCAGTCCGCGCCGCGCACGAGGGCGGCGAGGATCTCCGCGGCGGTACCAACCTCGGCGAGGTCGATCCATTCGTCAGCCGTGTGCGCCTGTGCGATCGAGCCGGGCCCGAAGACCACGCTCGGCACGCCGGCGGCCGCCAGCACGCTCGCGTTGGTGCCATAGCGGGCAGCCGTGCGGGCTGCGGCAGCCCCGCGGCTACCCGCCTCGGTGGCCAGTTTTGCGACCCACGGCGCCGCCTTCGGATCATCGGTGGCGTCGGTGAGCCCGGCGCTCTCGAGGAACGGCTCGGCGTGCTCGATCCGCGCGTCACCGCAGGCGGCGGCGATCCGGGCGATCACCTCGGCCCGCGCCTCGTGCGGCGACTCACCCGGCAACACCCGCCGTTCGACCTCGAGGATCGTCAGGTCGGGAACGAGATTCACCCCAGCGCCGCCGCGGATCGTGCCCAGGTTGAGCGTCGGTGGGCCGCAGGGATGGTCGGCATGGCGGGTGAGCAGTTCGCCGGCCAGCGTCTCGATTGCGAGGATCGCCCGGCCGGTGGGGTAGATGGCATTCACCCCCTGCTCCGGAAACGCGCTGTGGCAGGCGCGGCCATGCACCAGAATCCGCCAGCGGATCGCCCCCTTGTGCTGCACCACGAGGTCGAGCCGCGTGGGCTCCGCGATGATCGCGACTGTCGGCCGGCGACCGACGACCCTGCGGGCCGCGGCATCCGACGCCGGCGCATCCCCGGCCGCGGTCGCGTCCCACAATCTCGCCAAGGCCTTGGCGCCGGTGAAGCCAAACTCCTCGTTCACCGTCGCGGAAAAGACGACCGTCGCCACGCGGGCGCCGGCGATCGCGGAAAGCCGCTCCAGAGCCGCGACCATGGCCGCCATGCCTCCCTTGACGTCACACGTTCCGCGGCCATACATCCGCCCATCACGGACAACCGGCGCAAATGGATCGATGGTCATGTTTTCGACAGGCACCGTGTCCTGGTGCGCGTCCCAGAGGATGACAGGCGCACGGGGCACCGTCGCCTCCAGTCGCGCAACCACGTTGTCGCGGCCCGGGGCCACCGGCTGCCGGGCCCACTGCAGACCGGCGGCGGTGAACCTCTGGACGAGGTAATCGCCGACCCGTCCCTCCAGGTATTCCGGGCCGGAGACGTCGCGGCCCATCGGATTGACGCTCGGGCGGCGCACCAGGTCGGCAAGGAGAGATACGTGATCGGACATCCCGATCACCCTACCAAACCATCTGCCCGGATGCTTTCCCCACCCGCCGAGAGCGTGGTAAAATCCAGCACGCGAGCCCGTTCGTTCGCGCGGCCGTAGCCCGTTCCCCTGCTGGGTGCTCCATGTCATTGCACGCCTTTCGACTGCTCCACCGTGGCACCACCGCCCTCGTGGTCTTCGCGTTCGTCACCGCCGCCACACCCGCCACCTCCGAGGAGCCGAGGGCAACGGCCGCGGTCACCCGGTCGAACGACGAGCGGGCAATCCGCACTGCATCCCAAACCTACAAGTCGGCACTCGAACGGGGCGACGGCAAGGCACTCGCAGCCCTGTGGATGCCCGACGGCGACATCATCGACGACGCTGGCCGCGTGATGAAGGGAAGCGACACGATCGCGATGCTTGAGCCGCCGCCCGCCGAGGCGGCGAAAACCGATAGGCCCAGAGTGACAACCAGAGTGACGATCAGCGAAACGAGCCTGCGGTTCATCACTCCCGATGTCGCGGTCGAAGATGGAACAGTGACCGTCGTTCACCCCCGCCACGCAGCGCCGCTGCACGGACGATTCTCGGCGACGTGGGTCCGGCACGATGATGCCTGGAAGCTCTCGGCGATCCGCGAGGCCCGCGGTGATCAGGCGGCCGGCCCCGAGCCACTCGCCGACCTCGCCTGGATGGTGGGCGAGTGGGTGGCGGTCGACGAAACCGGCGGCGAAGGGCGGCCGGCTGGCAAGCCCGGCATTGAGATGTCTGTCCGCTGGAACCCCTCGCGTACCTACCTGCTTCGCGACCTGAAGATCACGCCGGCGGGCGGCCCGGACGGTCCGGGTGCCGCGACCCAGATCACGCAACGGATTGGCTGGGATCCACTTTCCAGGAGCATCCGCTCATGGGTGTTCAGCGACGATGGCGGCCACGGTGAGGCGACGTGGAGCCGCGACGACGGCTCTTGGGTCGCGCGAACGACGGCCGTGCTGCCCGATGGCAGCCAGACGTCGTCGATCAACATCTACACCTTCGATGGCAAGGACCGTTGCATCTGGCGGTCGCTGCCGACGCACGTGGGCGGCGAACACATGCCGCAGATCAACCTGACGATGATTCGCAGGTCCGGTTCGGAAACCAACGAGGGCACGGCACGATGAGGGCGTCACGCATCACGACGGCGGGCGGTTTTTCCCGGTTCCACGGGCCCTGCGTCGCCGCAGCGATGGTCGGCTGGCTGGCCGCCGGCGTTGTTCCGTGGTCATGTGGGCAAGAGCCCGTGGCCCAGCCCGCGGCATCCCCGCAGGGCAACGCCGACGGCGACGACGGTGATCTCGCCCGCAAGGCCGAGATCATGAACAGCCAGCGGTGGCGGCGGGCAATCTTTGAACTCGGCGAGTGGCTCTCGTCACAGCGCATCTACACCCCGCAGGAGGTCCGCAACATCAAGGCCGACTTCAACAAGCGGGTCACGGCGATGTCGTCGTACGAACTCGAATATCTGCTCGACGACCTCGACGCAAAGTTCAAGATTCTTGAGACACCAGAGGCGAAAGACGCGCGGCAGTGGGTTGGGCAGTATCTTTCGGTGATGTCGGACCAGAAGCGGGCTGAGGTCATCAAGGATGTACCCGACGTCGTGAAGATGTCATCGGCCCAACTCCAGCAGGAGATCGACAAGATCGAGCAGAAGCGAAACTCCCTCCAGCAGCAGCAGACGGCCTTCGACGCGAGCCGCCAGCAGCTCGTGGAGCGGGCGCAGGCTGCACGGCAACAGACCGCGGCAGCCTCAAACGCCGCCGCGGCTCAGATGCAGTCGGGAATGTCGTTCTCCCCCTACCGGAGCCAGGGCGGGAGCAAACTGCCCTTCTCCGACGTAAAGGGCTCGGGGATGAGCGTGGGCGTAGGACCGTTCGGGGCCTACGCGAGTTTCAACGTGGGCAACTTCTGACCTACTCGGTCGGCGCCGCGGGTGAGGATTTCCATCCGGTTCCAATCGTGCTGCTGGCCGGCGGCCCAGAGCGTGCCCCGGGCCATGAGGTCGAGAAACTCCGGGAGCTTCACCGTGTCGGTGGAGTGGCCGATCGTGGTGCCAAACACCCGCGCCTTCCCGTATTGGGTCGTCCAGATGACGGTCTGCATCGACTGCCGCTCTTCACGCATGGCCTCGACGAGCGGCGTGGCCGTCGGCCAGATCGTGTCGCAGTGATAGAGCTCCTCTTTTGGGGAGGGCCCACTCCTTCGGCAGGCCGCGGAGCACGGGGTGGTCGCCCACCGTCTTGGCCGTGTAGGCGTAGTGCTTGCCGTGCCCGGGTGACGTGATGCCGCAGAGCTTGAACCAGTCGTCGGTGCCAGCCCGGTAGCAGTGCATCGCGCAGTGCATTATCACCGCCGGCGTCCCCTTCTCGTGCTCGACAACGATCCTCTTGAGAAACTCCGGGTCCTTGACGTTCGCGAAGCACTCATTGTGGAACACGACGTCGTAGCCCTTCGACCAGTCGGGCTTCGAATAAAGCGCCGCACGGTGGTCGGTGGTCGCCCTCCCTCGTGGATCACGATCACGTTCATCCGGGCACGTTGGGCGAGCCCCTCGGTGATCACCTTCTTCTGACCGTCGTAGTCGTAGCAGCAGCCGCCGGTGATAGAGAGCACCTCGAGCGGCTTCGCGGTCTCGGCAGTCAAGGCGGCAGTGGACGTCAGGATCACGAACAGGCCAACGAATGACGTCAGTATCCGATTCATCTGAAAATACTCCCTCAAAGGTGGGCGGAGGACACCACGCCAGCCCCGCTGGCAGTCTGGGATGGCGGGCGAAGACCGGCAAGCCGCGGGCAGCGGGAAGTGCTCATTTTTGGGCGACGAGAGCCGCATACGACTTTGGTGGAACGCCGGCTCAGGGGCGGCAAAAGTCTCGTCGCTGGAGGCCGCGGCGGCCCGACGCTCCTCGAGCGTTCGCCGACTCAATCGCCTCCATATCCCAGGTTGCCACGACGCCGCTACCGCTATCTCGAAAGCGCTCTCGCATCCCGTCCGGCCTATTCCTGTTCCAGGAAGACTGTTATTCCCCCCTACTGTCAAGCCTCCCCGTGGGCATCCCTCGCCGCCATTTGCACACTCATGCTTCGCAAGCCCGTGTCCACCGCCGTCGCAGTGCCCCGCATCAAGCCGGTGGCCGGATCCAGTCCGCGGCCGCGGTTCTCGGTGATGGTGCCAACGTACGAGCCGAACGAGATGCTTTGCCAAACGCTGGAGTCGGTGCTCCGGCAGGCTCCCTCGCGGGCCGTCATGCAGATCGCCGTCGTGGACGACGGCTCGACGCCGGGGCTCGTCACCGATCTGGTTCGATCGGTCGACCGCACTGGGCGCATCGACGTAATCGAGTATGACCGACGACTTGGGCTGAGCGGCAACTGGAACCGTGCGATCGATCTGGCACGGGGCGAACTCGTCCACCTGCTGCATCAGGACGACTATGTCCGTCATGGATTCTACGCGCGGATCGACCGTGGCTTCACGCGGGCGCCGGACGTCGGCATGGCGTTTTGCCGGAGCCGGATCATCGACGCAGGCGGTCGCCTCGTCAAAACAAACTCGCGGCAGCAGTGGCTTCCCGGAGTGCTTGCCAACTGGCTGCCGACAATCGCCGAGCGTCAGCGGATTCAGACGCCGGCGGCCGTCGTACCCCGCGACACATACGAAGCGGTCGGCGGCTATCGGGACGATCTGTGCCATGCGATCGACTGGGAGATGTGGGTGCGGATCGCCGCCCAATATCGCGTCTGGTACGAGCCGCGGACGCTGGCCATCTACCGTCGGCACACGGCCAACGAGACCGCGCGGCTCTTCTCCACGGGAGCCGTCTGGCCCGACATGGCCCGCGCTATCCAAATCAACGCCGCCTCTCTGCCCGAATCGATCCGTGATCGCAGCGTCGCCGCCAGCGTTCGCTGGCACGCGGCTTCCGCCCTGCGCACCGCCAGGCGACAGCTCGCGGCAGGCGCGACGAGGGCCGCTGCCGACACGCTGCGGACCATCCCCGATCTGCTTGATCTGATCGACGGCGGGCCATCCGACTGTGCTGCGGTGCGGAGGCTGGCGGTGCTGCAGACGCGGCTTGTTGAAAGCCAACTCGCTGTGCGGAGCGCGGCCTGATCCCCGCCGCACGTGATTCATGAGTGAAGGCCACGTGAGCGCGATTCGGATGGCTCCCCGCGGAGGATCCGCGCGGGCGATCGTGCTGGCCCACTTCGACCCGCACGGTGACTTCGATCCCCATGTCCGGCACGCCATCGCCGCATACCGCCAGTTCGCCGACCGACTCGTGGTGGTGTCCAACGGCGGCCGCCGGCTGCCGGCGGCCCTGAAACCGTTCGTTGATGAGTTCCTGCCCCGCAGGAACGTCGGCTACGACTTCGGTGCCTGGCGGGACGGACTCGCGACGCTCGATCGATCCGCGTTTGACGAGGTGATCTGTGTCAACGACAGCGTCTACGGCCCGCTCTTCGATCTTAAGCCCGCATTCGACGATCCCCGGACGGCCGGCGCCGACCTGTGGGGCATGGTCGTTTCAGACCAGCCCCCGGGGCGCGGTCTGCCCCGCCAGCGGCATGTGCAGTCGTGGTTCTTCGGCATGCGGCGGCCACTGCTCGAGTCGCCGTGCTTCGACACCTTTTGGTCAACGGTCGAGCCGCTGTCATCGAAGAGCGAGGTGATCGAGCGGCACGAGGTCGGGCTCTCGCAACACGTCCTCCGCGCCGGGTTCTCCGTCGCCGGCCTCTACGACGCCACCACGGCGCCCCGCGTGAGCCTGCGGGAGGTGATTCCGCAGCTCTCGATCGCCGAGCCGAGCAGATCGTGGCGGCTGGTTCGAAAGAGCCGCCGCGCGCCGCACAACCCCAGCGAGCTGGTCTGGTGGCGGCTGCTGGAGGCCGGGGTGCCGTTCGTGAAAGTGGGGCTCTTCAGGGTGAACCACTACGGCATCGATCTGGGCCGCGTCATGGGGGACCTGAAGCGGTCGACCCCCTACGATCTGGGCCTCATCCGCGAGCATCTCGCCCGCTGCGGATGACGCGGTCGGCAGAGACGGCGACGGTAACGGCGGCCGGAAGGCGGGCGAAACGACGCCGACTCGTCGGCGGGATGCGGCAGCTGTATAACAGTGATGGTTTCGGACGCGCCGGCGGCCCCACATGGCCCCCGGCTTTTTTGGGCCCAGACTTCGTGACGAATTTCACGAAGTCTGTTTCCACGGCCGAAAAACGCATAATGGCTTCCTGAAACCTCCGCCCGCCGAGGCCCTGATGGACGCAATCCTGCCAGTCCTGCTGTTCGTCGCGATCGCGGCGGCCGTGTCGGTCGGGCTCCTCGTGGCGGCCAACCTGATCGGCCCGCGGCGGTCGGGGGCCGTCAAGGAGATGCCGTACGAGAGCGGCATGGACCCCGTTCATGACACGAGGCGGCGGTTCGATGTCCGCTTTCATTTGGTCGCGATCACGTTTCTCGTGTTCGACGTCGAACTGCTCTTCCTTTATCCATGGGCGGTCGCCAGCCGGTCAGCGGCCGGCATCGACGCGGCCGTGCAGGGGGGCCTCGTCTCGTCGCGGGGCCTCGTTTACGGCGCCGCGATGGCCTTCATCGCGATGGTGGTCGTTGGTTTCGCGTACGACTGGCGAAAGGGGGTTTTCCGATGGCGGTAGTGCACTCGGTCTCATCCGATAGGCTCGAACTTCCCGAAAACGTCGTCATCGGCCGGCTCGACTTGCTCGCCAACTGGTGCCGAAAGAACAGCCTCTGGCCAATGCCGTTCGCCACGGCATGCTGCGGCATCGAGCTGATGGCCACCGGTGCGGCCAAGCACGACCTCGCCCGGTTCGGCGCCGAGGTATTTCGTTTTAGCCCGCGGCAGTGCGACCTGATGATCGTGGCGGGCCGGGTCGTGATGAAAATGCTGCCGGTGCTGCAGCGAATCTGGCAGCAGATGCACGAGCCCAAGTGGTGTATCTCGATGGGCGCATGCGCGAGCACGGGCGGGGTGTTCGACACCTACGCGGTGGTGCAGGGCATCGACCGCTTCATTCCCGTCGACATGTACGTCCCCGGCTGCCCCCCGCGGCCCGAGCAGCTCATCCAGGCGATCATCGACCTGCAGGACAAGATTCAGCGGGAGGGCACGATCAACGGCCGCGAGTTCGATACGGCGGGCCGTCAGCTCCGCAAGCGGGCGCTCGTCGAGATCGCAAACCCGCTGTCGATCGATGCCTCGCGGAACCCTAATTTGCAGCGGGAACTCGCCGCGGCGGCCGACGCCGTTGCCGGACGAAACTAAACCCCAAACCCACACGCCCGCCACCAGTCCTACCCATGCCTTACACGCTTCCTTCCGTCACCGACGTGCTCGCCGGCCTGACGAATCGCTTCGGTAGCCTCGAGACGTCGCTGAATCGCGGCCAGACGCGGGTGGTCGTGCCGGAGCCACTCTCATTCGACGTCCTGGCGTGGCTCAAGAATCAGGGATTCGACCTGCTCATCGACGTGACCTGCGTCGACTACCTCGAGTACAAGGCCGCGAAGCACCGCTACGGTCTCGTCTACCTGCTCGCGTCGACCGCGACCAACCAGCGGCTCACCGTCCGCGTGTTCGTCGACGACCCCGACCCGACCGTGAAGAGCGTGGTGTCGCTCTGGGAAGCCGCCAACTGGCTGGAGCGGGAGGTCTGGGACTTGTTCGGCATTCGCTTCACGAGCCATCCCGATCTCCGCCGTCTTGTGATGCCCGATGAGTTCACGGCCCATCCGCTTCGCAAGGATTACCCGCTCCAGGGCCGGGGCGAACGCCACAACTTTCCTGTCATCACCCGCGACCACAGCTGAGCCCTCCCCATGTCCATCGCCACGGCTGAGTTCGGCACCTCCGGCCCGGAGGCGGGCGCCCGTTCCGAGGACTACCTCTGGACGCTCAACTTCGGACCGCAGCATCCCGCGACTCACACCACCCTGCGGATCGTGCTCAAACTCGACGGCGAGCGGGTCGTCGATGCGATGCCCGAAATGGGGTATCTGCACTCTGGCTTCGAGAAACTTGGTGAGCACCTGACGTTCAACCAATACGTCACTGTCACCGACCGGATGAACTACATCTCGCCGATGGCCAACAACGTGGCCTGGCATCACGCGGTCGAAGCGCTGCTCGGGATCGAACTCACACCGCGCTGCGCCTCGATCCGCACGATCATCGCCGAACTGGCTCGTATCAGCGATCACTTGCTCAGCAATGGCGCGGTCGGCCTCGACACGGGGGCGTTCACGTTCTTCCTCTACGCCTTCTATCAGCGGGAGGTGATCTACGACATCTTCGAGACGCTGTGTGGTGCACGATTCACCAACTCCTACACCCGCGTTGGAGGCGTCTCGCAGGACTTCACCCCGCTGGTGATTGAGAAGATCCGCGGATTCCTCAAGACGTTCCCCAAAACGCTCGACGACATGGAGCGGCTCCTGACCCGAAACCGCATCTTCGTCGACCGCACGAAGGGCGTGGGCGTGCTGACGAAGGAGGAGGCGATCAACCGCGGCGCGACCGGACCGGTCGCCCGGGCCAGCGGCGTGACCCGCGACCTGCGGAAGGACGAGCCCTACCTCGCCTACGGCGACTTCGACTTCCAGATCTGCTGCGCGAGCGCCGGCGACTGCTACGCCCGTTACCTCATCCGCATGCAGGAGATGCGGGAGAGCCTCAAGATCGTGGCCCAGGCCATCGAGAACCTGCCAGCAGGGCCCGTCAACGTGGGCATCGACCAGCGGACGGCGCTGCCCACCAAGCAACAGGTCTACACCACGATCGAAGGCACGATCTCGCACTTCGAACTGTCGATGAGTAACCGGGGGTTCGAGGTGCCGCACGAGGAGTCGTACGCGGCGATCGAAGCCCCCAACGGCGAACTCGGTTTTTACATCGTGGGTGACGGCGGCGAGACCGCCTACCGGGCCCGCTGCCGGCCGCCTTCGCTGCTCCACTTCGCCCTCTTTCCCCACCTGATCCGCGGCCACACGCTCTCTGACGTGGTGGCGGTGCTCGGCAGCCTCAACATCATCGCCGCGGAGCTCGACCGATGATCGCCGCCCAAAAAATCCTCACCGACGAGATGGTTGCGAAAATCGAGGCGCTTGCGCCGCGGTATCCCAACCGCCGCGCCCTCACGCTCCCCGCGCTCCACATTGTCAACGCGGAGTTGCTGCATGTGCCGCTGGAGGCCGTGGCCGAGATCGCTCAGGTGCTCGGCCTGGCGCCGGCGGAGGTGCAGGACACGATGACCTTCTATGAGTTCTTCCACCAGGAGAAGCCGCACGGCAAGGTGAGGGCGTTCGTCTGCCGCTCCATCTCGTGCGCCTTGCGGGGCGGTGACCACCTCCTCGAGCATCTCTGCCACAAAAACGGCATTCCGCCCTACGGCACCACGGCCGACGGGAGCCTGACGATCGAGCCGGCCGAGTGCCTGGGAGCGTGCGACTTCGCCCCCTGCATCCTCGCCAACGACGACTTGCTCAAGAACATGACGCCCGAGGCCGCCGAGGCCGAACTCCAAAAGCCGCGTGCGAGGGCCACCTGACATGCAGCCATTCAAGCCCGTTTTGCTCGAGGCCGTCGGCGTGCCCAACGGCTACACGATCGCGAGCTACAAGAGCCGCGGCGGCTACGCGCCGCTCGAGAAGATCCTTGCCGAGAAGCAGCCGGCTGAGGTCGTCGAAATGGTGAAGGCCTCGGGCCTCCGTGGCCGCGGCGGCGCCGGCTTCTCGACCGGACTCAAGTGGACGTTCCTGCCCAAGGACCATCCGGGCCCGATCTACCTCTGCATCAACGCCGACGAGAGCGAGCCGGGCACGTTCAACAACCGAATCCTGATGGAAGACGACCCGCATCAGGTGATCGAGGGGATCATCCTCTCGGCCTATGCCACGCGGGCCTCCACGGCCTACATCTACCTGCGGTACGAGTATCCGCAGAGCTGGCACCGGCTCGAGGCCGCGATCGACGAGGCCTACGCCGCCGGCTATCTCGGGAAGAACATCCGCGGGACGAACTTCTCGCTCGACATCTATCTCCACCGTGGAGCAGCCGCCTACATCTGCGGTGAGGAGACCGGCCTCATCGAGAGCCTCGAGGGCAAGCGGGCTTGGCCCCGAATCAAGCCGCCGTTTCCGGCGATCGAGGGGCTCTTTCACAAGCCGACGGTCGTCAACAACATCGAGACGATGGCCTGCGTCGCCCAGATCGCCCGCCGCGGCATCGAGTGGTTCAAGTCGATCGGCGTGCCGGCCGATCCCAATAACCCGCGAGACCCCGGCTCCTACGGCCCCAAGCTCTACTGCCTCTCCGGCCACGTCGAGAAGCCCGGCTGCTATGAGGCCCCGCTCGGGATCACGGCCCGGGAGTTGATCAATCATTTCGGTGGCGGCGTCTGGAAGGGCCGCAAGGCCAAGGCGGTGATCCCGGGCGGCATCTCCATGGGGCTGATGACCGAGAGCGAACTCGACACGCCCCTCGACTTTGCCGGCCCGGGCAA
The DNA here is from genome assembly GCA_945869735.1 of Planctomicrobium piriforme. Classification (GTDB taxonomy): domain Bacteria; phylum Planctomycetota; class Planctomycetia; order Pirellulales; family UBA1268; genus QWPN01. The sequence continues at coordinate 75,662 of CAMBPQ010000001.1, read as the reverse complement.
GGTCGGCTGCCTCGGGCTCGGTACCGCGGCCGTGGTCGTGATCGACGACCAGACGAGCATCGTCGACTTCCTGCACAACTCCTGCCGGTTCTTCGCGCACGAGTCGTGCGGCCAGTGCACTCCCTGCCGCGAGGGCACGAGCTGGTCGCTGCGGATGCTGGAGCGGATGAAGGCGGGCAAGGGCCGTCTCAAGGACCTCGACATCCTGCTGGAGATCGGCAACACGATGGGCATGATGCCGGGCAGCACGATCTGCGGCCTTGCGGACGGGGCCGCCTGGCCCATCAAAAACGCGATCAAGAAGTTTCGTGGCGAGTTCGAGGACTACATCAAGCGGACGAATCCATCCGGCTGGATGGTCACCGACCCCGTCCCCGCCCTCCAGATTGTCGGAGCCCACTGATGCCGGTCGTGATCGTTGACGGACAGGAGATTGAGATCGGGGCCGACGAGCGGCTCAACTGCATCGAGGCGGCCCGCCGCGCCGGCAAGGAGATCCCGCACTACTGCTGGCATCCCGGCCTCTCGGTCGTGGCCAGCTGCCGGATGTGTCTGATCGAGACAGGCCAGCGCGACGCGGCCACCGGCAAGATCTCGATGGTCCCCAAGCTCGTGCCGGGCTGCCAGACGCCGGTCAAGGACGGCACTGTGATCGTCACGGAAAGCCCCCTCGTGAAGGAGAGCCGCGCCCGCGTCGAGGAGGCGTTGCTCATCGACCATCCGATCGACTGCCCGATCTGCGACAAGGCGGGCGAATGCCTGCTGCAGGACTATCACTTCGAGCACGGCCAGGCCGAGCGGCGGGCCGACCTGCATCCGTTCACCAGCCGCAAGCGCGATATGGGGCCCACGGTCACGCTGTTTGTTGACCGCTGCATCATGTGCACGCGATGCGTGCGGTTCACCCGTGAGATCTCGGGCACGGCCGAACTCATGGTGACCAGTCGCGGCGCGAAGGAGGAGATCGATGTCTTCCCCGGCCATCCACTCGACAACAAGCTCTCAGGCAACGTGGTCGATCTCTGTCCGGTGGGCGCCCTCGGCGACAAGGACTTCCTCTACCAGCAGCGGGTCTGGTTCCTGAAGCGAGAGGCCAACGTCTGCGGCGGCTGTTCCGCCGGCTGTTCGATCTTCACTGAGCACAACCAAGACGCCGTCTACCGGCTCAAGCCCCGAGAGAACCCGCACGTCAACAAGTGGTGGATCTGCGACGACGGCCGGTATGGCTGGCATCATCTCCACGATTCGTCCCGGATCCTCGAGGCGTCGCGGAAGGCCGTGCGGCCCGACCGCCGCGACAATGGGTCCGTCACGCCCGCTGTTGAGACCATTGAGTGGTCCGACGTGGTGACGAAACTCCGCGCCGATCTCAAGGCCGCCGGACGGCTGGCCGTGGCCGTCTCCCCGATGCTCACCATCGAGGAGGCTTGGATGCTCTGTGCCGTCGCACGGTCGATCGACCCGCAGGCTTGGCTCGCGCCCGGCTTTGTGCCCGTGACTGGCAACGACGAGTCGTTCCCGGGCGACTTCACGATCCGCGCCGAGAAATGCCCCAACCGCCGTGGCATCGAGGAGGTACTCGCACTCTACGGCGCCGGGGGACGTTCGTGGAACGATCTCGTGGCGCACGTGGCCGCGGCTCACGCCGACGCCGCCTGGATTACCGGTGGCTATCCCGGTCCGTGGATTGACACGGCGACCGCCGAATCATTCGCCGGTCTCGGGCAACTCGTCGTGCAGGATCTCTTCGACTCACCGCTAATGCGGCTCGCCTCGTGGCGTCTGCCGGCCGCCGGCTTCGCCGAGCGGGCCGGCACATGGGTCAACGTCGCTCATCACGCCCAGAGCTTCAGCCAAGCCATTCGGCCCCCCGCGGGCGTCTGGCCAGAGGGCCGGCTGTTCTGGAACATGCTGGGCCGCCGCGGCCTCTACGATCCCGTCTCCGTCCGGCAGCAGATCGCCGGCTCGTCGGCGGCGCTCGCCGCCCTTGCCGGCGAGATGCCCGCTACCGGCGTCGACCTCCGTATCCACCAACTCGCCTGAACACTTTTTCCTGAACACTCTTTCGTGACCACGGTGCCCGGCGCCGTGTTCCCCAACACCGCATGAACGCATTCCTGCCTTCGCTGCCCACGATCGTCGCCCTGGTGAAGATTGGCCTGCTCGTCGGCGGCCTGATGACGGCGGCGGCGTATCTCGTGCTCGTCGAGCGGTGGATGGCGGCCTGGGTGCAGGACCGTAAGGGACCCAATCGCGTCGGCATCCCGCTCACGAAAATCCGTCTCTTCGGTCTCGGGCAGCCGCTGGCCGACGGGCTGAAGATCATTCTCAAGGAGGATTTCACGCCGCGGCACGTCGACAAGGTGCTCTACACAGCGGCGCCAGTGGTGATCCTTGCCGCGTCGCTCGCCATCTTTGCGGCGATCCCGTTTGGCAGTTCGCTCCCCGCCATTCCGGCGCTCGGACTCACTAGCGAGGAGCCTTTGCTCGTGGCTCCCGGCCTCGACGTTGGGGTGCTCTGGGTGTTTGCGCTCTCGAGCATCGCCGTCTACGGTGTGCTGCTCGGCGGCTGGGCGAGCAACAACAAGTATGGCTTCCTCGGGGGCCTGCGGAGCAGCGCCCAACTCCTCGCCTACGAGATTCCGCTCGGCCTCGGACTCCTGGGCGTCGTGCTCGCGGCCGGGTCGCTCAAGCTCGACACGATCATGGATGCCCAGGCCTCGACCGGCGTCTGGTTTGCCTTCGCCCAGCCGCTCGGCTTCATCGTGTTTCTGGTAGCGAGTTTCGCGGAGGCGGCCCGGCTGCCGTTCGACCTACCGGAGGCCGAACAGGAACTCGTGGGGGGCTACCACACGGAATATTCGGGCATCAAACTCCTACTCTTCCTCGTGGCCGAGTTCCTGCACATGGTCACGGCGGCATTCCTGATCGTGATCATGTTCCTCGGTGGCTGGCACCTCTGGGGCGTGACGGGCTCAGGGCCGGTCGAGACCTGGCTGGTGGCCTTCATCCGCTTCGCGGTGCTCTCAGCCAAAATCTTTGCCGTGATCCTGTTCTTCATGCTCGTCCGCTGGAGTTGGCCGCGGTTCCGGTTCGACCAGCTCATGAACCTCGCCTGGAAGGTGATGCTGCCCCTGGGGATCGCCAACCTCGTGACCGTGGCGACTGTCGAGGAGTTCCGGCCGCAACTCGTGACCGCGGTCGGCGAGGGCTGGGCGAAGACGGTGGCGATCGCGATTCCCTGGGCGGTGTTCTTCGTCGGCTGGATCGCGGCGGGCATGCTCACTCCCTCGGGTACCGACAACACACCCATTCGTACGCCCGGCCCGCTCGACGCCGAGCACGTGCTGGACGACCCGCAGCGTGAACTGGTGGAGGTCTGAGATGAAGCCCAACGATCCGGCGATTACCTGGCTCGAAGAGCGGCCGCTGGGCCTCTCCGAGCGGCTCTACCTGCCGCTCTTTGTGCAGGGACTTGCGACCACCGCCCGGCATCTGGTCAGCCCCAAGGTCACAGTGAGCTTCCCTGAGCAGCGACCGACGGTGGGCAATCCGCTCATCTACCGCGGCGTCCATCGGCTCAACCGCGATGACGAGGGCCGGGTGAAGTGCGTGGCCTGTTTTCTCTGTGCCACTGCCTGCCCGGCGCATTGCATCGACATCGTGGCCACGGAGAGCCCCTGGCCCGATCGCGAGAAGTATCCAGAGAGTTTCCAGATCGACGAACTGCGGTGCATATTCTGCGGCATGTGCGAGGAGGCCTGCCCCGTCGACGCGATCGAACTCACGAGCCTGCTCGACCTCACCGGCAAGAGCCGCGAAGAGATGATCTTTGACAAGGAGAAGCTGCTGAGCGTCTTCGACATGACGAAAGACGCCGAGCCGATGAAGTCGGCTTCAATGGGAGGCACGCTGTGATCGCCTCCGTTCTGCCCGTGATCTCGCCCGGCACGCTCCTGGCGGCAGCCGTGACCTCCACGGCGGCAAGCCTCTGGCTGCTCCTGCCCCGCGGTCAGACAGGCGCCGCCGAGCGGAGGAGCCGCTGGCTCGGCGGCCTGCTCGGCCTCGCCGCGCTCGGCTGCTTCATCGCCACCGGCCACCGCCTCGGTGGCCTCGGCGAAGAGACCGTGTTTCTGATCGTGTCGCTCGTGGCGGTGATCTCCGGCGCGGCCACGGTCGTGACGCGGTCTCCCGTCTACTCCGCGATCTGGTTCGCCATGGCGCTGGCCGGAGTGGCAGGAGTCCTGCTTGTGCTGGGCGCCCAGTTCCTGGGCGTGGCCACGATCGTCGTCTATGCCGGGGCGATCCTCGTGATGTTTCTGTTCGTGCTCATGCTGGCGGCGCCCGCGGGGCTTGCACCATACGACCGCGTCTCCAACGAGCCGCTGCTCTCCGCAGTGGCGGGAGCCGTCCTGCTCGGCATCCTCTCGCTCTCGATCGGCCGGCTCACCGCCGAGCCGCCGCTGTGTTGCCGGGTGCCGTCGAAGGCAGTGGCCATCACCGGCGACGCCGCCCCTGCTGCCGGCCTCCCCGCCGTCGCCGCCATGAGCGTCGACCTGCTTGCCGAAAACCACGTCGCCCGTCTCGGCGGCGAACTCTTCGGACGCCACCTCATCGCGGTCGAGGTGGCCGGCGTGCTCCTCCTCGTGGCGCTCGTCGGTTCGATCGCGATCGTATCCCGTGGGGCCTCGGCTGATGGCACCGTCGCCCCAGCCCGGAGGGCCGTCCCATGACCCCTGCCCCACTCGTCCTCGACGGTCTCGTCGTCGGCGCGATCCTGTTCGCGCTCGGCCTCGTCGGCATCCTCGCCCGGCGCAACCTCATCGTGATGTTCCTGTGCGCCGAACTGATGCTGCAGGGCATCTCGGTGAGCCTTGTCTCCTGGAGCCGGCATCACGGCGACTGGGGCGGGCATGTGCTCGTGATCTTCGTGCTCGCGGTCGCTGCCTGCGAGGCAGCGGTGGCCCTCGTCTTCGTGCTTCAGGCCTTTGCCCGGACCGGCCGACTCGACTCGGCTGCCTGGCAGTCGCTTCGTGAGTCGAATCTGCCCCGGACGATCGACCACGAACTGCCCGCCATCGACACGATGCCGCTGAGATTTCCGAAACTCGCCCCCGCGGGCGTCGAGCCGCCGGTCGACCAAGACGCACTGCTCGAACGCGAACACGTTTAGGCCACTCCTTCCTGTGGCCGTCCCACGACCGGCCCCGCACCACACCCCATGCAAGACATTCCCTCCTCGACGCTGCTCGTTCTCGTGCCGCTGTTGCCGCTCGTGGGTGCCATCCTCACGGTGGCCCTCGGCCGCACGCTCGGTTCCCGGGCGCACGTGCCCGCCATCGTCGGCATCGCCGCCTCGGCGGCCGTCGCCGTCACGTTGCTCTTCGGCATGGTCCGGCAGGTGGCCGTGGGCAACTCGGCCGCACAGCAAGGACAGCAGGTACAGCCGGTGGAGATGGTGACCACGCTCTGGGAATGGGCGGACATTCCCAACGCCCAGGCCGCCGGCGGCACGACCGCAGCGAGTTTTTTGATTCCGGTCGCCCTGCGGCTCGACCCACTCACCGCCACGCTGCTGGTGATCATCACATGCGTTGGCCTGCTCGTGGCCATCTACTCGATCGGCTACATGCACGGCGATCCGGGCTATCCGCGGTTTTTTGCGCTGTTTTCGATGTTTGTGTTTTCGATGACCATGCTCGTCGCGGCCAGTAACTTTCTGCTCGTGTACGTCTTCTGGGAAGCCGTGGGCGCGTGCAGCTATCTGCTTATCGGGTTCTGGTTCACGAAGCCGGAGGCGGCGAAGGCCGCCAAGAAGGCCTTTCTCGTCAATCGCGTGGGCGACTTTGGCCTCGCGGTGGCGACCTTCCTGCTCTGGATGACCTACGGCACACTCAACTTCCACGACACCGTGCTGTCTGACGGCACGGCCGTGCCTGGCATCCTGGGCGTGACACGACTGGCCGATGCCTCCGGCTACGTCGGCGGCGCGGTCGGCAGCGCGATCTGCCTGCTCCTGCTCCTCGCCGCGTGCGGCAAGAGCGCGCAACTGCCGCTGCATGTCTGGCTTCCCGACGCGATGGAGGGCCCCACGCCGGCCAGCGCCCTGATCCATGCCGCGACGATGGTCACGGCCGGCATCTACCTCATCGCCCGCAGCGGCCCGCTCTTCGTGGCCTGCCCCGGCGCCCTGACGCTCGTGTCGATCGTCGGTGCCACCACGGCCCTGATCGCGGCGCTCATCGGCACCGTACAGAATGACCTCAAGCGGGTACTCGCCTACTCCACGATCAGCCAGCTCGGCTACATGTTCGCGAGCCTCGGCACGGGCACCCTGCTCGGCTTCAGTGCCGCGATCTTCCATCTCGTCACCCACGCCTTCTTCAAGGCGCTCTTGTTCCTTGGAGCAGGCTCGGTGATGCACTCGATGGGGGGCGTGATCGACATGCGGCGGTTCGGCGGGCTGAGGCGCGTGATGCCGGTCACGGCGGTCACGTTTCTTGTGGGGTCACTCGCCCTGGCTGGCGTGGCGCCATTCGCCGGCTTCTTCAGCAAGGATGAGATCCTCGCCTCGCTGCACTCGCGGGGCTGGCCCGATACCCACGGCGAGCACCAGGAGGCCGTTCCGGCCGGCGGCCATGCGATGACCGCAGGCTCGTTCCGTCTCGTGAGCGTCACTCCCGACGCCAGCCGGCTCGCCGGCGGCGACCGCGGCTCCCGCCTCGACGCGCTCAACCAGCCTGCCACCTGGCGGCTGCTCTTCTGGATGTCGCTCGTCACGGCTGGCCTGACCGCCTTCTATACCTTCCGCGCCGTGTTCATGACGTTCACCGGCCCGACGCGGGTACCCGAGCAGGCGGGGCACCATGCGCATGGTGCGGCGGGCTCCGCGGCCCACGAATCGCCCCCCGTGATGACGATCCCACTGGTGATCCTCGCGGTGGCGTCAGCCGTCAGCGGCTGGTGGCTGTTCAGCACCCACGGCCTGGCTACCTTCTTGGCCGCGACGCCTTCGTTCACAGCGCCGTCCATCGCCTCGACGGCGACACCTCCGGTCTTCCACTGGGACCTCGCCATCCAGGGCACGCTGGCCGCCGCGGCCGGAATCGTGGTCGCCGCCCTCGGCCATCTCGGCAAGCGCAGCGACGGTCCGCAGATGGAGCGGTTTCTCGGGCCCCTCGAGACGCTGTTTGCCAACCGGTTTTACTTCGACCAGATCTACGCCGGCTTGATCGTCAAGCCGCTGGAGTTCGTCGCCACGCTCGCGGCGCTCATCGATCGGTATCTCATCGACGGAACCGTTGACCTCGTCGCACGACTGCCGCTCGCGCTCGGCGGGCTCGTCCGTCACCTCCAGTCGGGCCTTGTCCAGCGCTACGCACTCGCCGGAGTGATCGGCATGCTTCTGATCGTGCTCGCGCTCGTCGCGCGGGCCATGGGCTGAAAGGAAACTTCTCGCAGACATGAACGGCTTCAGCCCATCCGCCCATCTCATCCTGACGATCACCGCGCCGCTGGTAGGCGCAGTCGTCGCCTGGGTGCTCGGCGCCCGCGGCGTCTCGGCCGTGCGGCAGAGCGCCGCCGTCTCTGCGGTGGTGACGCTCGGACTCGCCGGCTGGCTGATCGTCCGCTACCTGGGTGATCCGGCAGCCGCGTCGGGTCTGCCCTACGCGCTGGTCGAGATGCCGTGGCTCACCGAAGGCATCTTCGACGTGAAACTGTCGCTCGGCCTTGATGGCCTCTCGCTCTGGATGTTCGGCCTGGCGGCGTTGCTCTCAGTGACCGCCGTATTCGTCAGTTGGGACGCCATCAAAGACCGGCCGGTCGGCTTCTATGTGCTTCTGCTGGTGCTCGAGACGGCGATGCTGGGCGTGTTTGCGGCCCGCGACGTGATCCTGTTCTACACCTGCTTCGAGTTCACGCTCGTGCCGCTCTTCTTCCTGATCGGCATCTGGGGCCATGACGACCGCCGCAGGGCAGCCAGTAAGTTCTTCATCTACACGCTTACCGGGAGCGTGTTCACATTCCTTGGCCTCTTGGCGATCGTGCTCTGGAACGCATCGCACACCGGCACCGTGACGTTCGACATCGAAGCCCTCACCGATGCCATGAAGATCCACCCGCTGCCGATGTCCGCCGAGGGGGGCTGGCTGCAGATGATCGTGTTCCTAGCGCTGCTCGCCGGTTTCGCGGTGAAGGTTCCGATCGTGCCGTTCCACACCTGGCTGCCCCTGGCCCACGTCGAGGCGCCGACCGGCGGCAGCGTCGATCTCGCCGGCGTGCTGCTCAAACTCGGCATCTACGGATTCCTGCGGTTCTCGATGCCTATGCTGCCCGAGGCCACGGCTCTCGCGGCCCCCTGGCTCTTCGGCCTCGGCGTGGTGGGGATCATTTACGGAGCCCTGGTGGCGCTCGTGCAAACTGATCTCAAGCGGCTGATCGCCTATTCGTCGGTGAGCCACATGGGCTACATCGTGATGGGCCTCTTCGCCCTCACGCCCGTGGCGACGGAGGGAGCCAATCTGCAACTGATCAACCACGGTCTGTCGTCGGCCGGCCTCTTCGCGTTGGTCGGCATGATCTACGAACGGTTCCACACGCGAAACATCGCCAGCCTCGGAGGGATCGCCTCGAAGTCGCCGTGGCTCACGGTGCTCTTCATGCTGTTCACGTTCTCGAGCATCGGTCTACCGGGTCTCAACGGCTTCGTGGGCGAGTTCATGATCCTCGCCGGCTCGTTCCAGCGGGCATGGGCGGGTGTCGCACCCGCCTGGCAGACGGCCTATCTCGTGATGTCGCTCCTCGCGGTGGTCGGTGTCGTGCTCGGCGCCTGGTACATGCTCTGGGCGGTCGAGCGGGTTTTCTTCGGCGGTTCCCGGGAGCCACCGCGAAGCCACGGGCATGGCGGGCATGATGCGCATCATGCGCATGGCTCGCACGGCGGCCACGCCCCTACCGCGCACGACCGCTGCGATCTCCGCTGGCACGAACTGGCTGCGCTCCTGCCGCTGGCGGTGTTCGCGATCTGGATCGGCCTCACCCCTGCCACGTTTCTCAGGCCCGCCGCCCAGGCGGTTCGCGAGTCGACGCAAGCCTCGAGCGAGGCATTCGCCGCCCGGATGCGGCTCACCAATCCCGCCGCCCACGTTGCCCAGGCCCCGACACCATGAATGCCACGTCGCTCGAAACCTTCAGCCTGCTCGCCCCCGAGATCGTGCTCGTGCTGGCGGCGCTCGTGGCCTACCTCGGAGGGGCGTTCGCCGGTCTCCGCTTCGGCTGGCTCGTCGCCGCTGCTGGCATCGTGGCGGCGATGGCCGTCACCCGCGGCCAAGCCGCCGATCCGGTCTTCTCGGCCGGCGTGACGGTTGATGCGTTTTCCGGATTCATCCGTTGGACGGTCCTCGCGCTCGGGCTGCTTCTCTGCCTGGTGCAGTCTGGCGATCTCTTCGTCTCGGCGGTCAGCCGTGGCCCGGGGCTCCATCGGGGCGGCACCTGCGAGGAGGCAGGCACGTTTCTCCTGCTCCTCGCCGGCCTCTCGCTGGTGGGTGTGGCCGGTGACCTCGTGCTCCTCTTCGCGGGCCTCGAACTCGTCTCGATCCCCACCTACATTCTCTTGGGCCTGAAGCGGACCGACGCCCGTGGCCAGGAGGCGAGCCTCAAATACTTCTTCCTCTCGCTCGTCGCCTCGGCCATCTTCCTCTATGCCCTCGTCTGCCTCTACGGCCTCGGCGGCTCGACCGACCTGCAGGCCATCGCGGTGCGGCTGCAGGCCGAGGCGGCCACGAGCCGCACGGTGCAGGTGCTCCTCCCGCTGGCCATCGGCATGGCGATCGTCGGTGCGGCCTTCCGGCTGGCCGCGGTCCCGATGCACTTCTACGCCCCTGACGTCTACGAGGGCACGAGCCCCGGCAACGCCGCCCTGCTCTCCACGCTGCCGAAGGTGGCCGGCATCGTGATCCTCGCCCGACTCATCGCCTTGGTCGGCCCCAGCACCTCGCCCGAGCTCTTCTGGCGGGTGGCCGTGGTGCTGGCCGCGGTCACCATGACGGTTGGCAACGTGATGGCCCTCTGGCAGGGGAACCTGCGGCGGCTGCTTGCCTGTTCGTCGATCGCCCACGCGGGCTATCTACTCGTCGGGATCGCGGTCGCCGCGGCTGCGGCCGTCCCGCCGGCGGCTGCCGACAATCGTTCGTCGTGGATTTTCGCCGCGGGCGGGCTCTCAGCCACACTCTTCTATCTCACGACCTACGCCCTGGCGACGATCGGCCTGTTCGGTGCCATTGCCTACCTCGGCCATCGCTGGCCTGAGTGGAGCAGCGGCAGCGGCCCACGGCCGCCCCGCGAGGAGATCACCACGGTCGACGACCTCGACGGCCTGTCGTCGACCAACCCGGTCGCCGCCTTCGCACTGGCAGTGTTCCTGCTCTCCCTTGCCGGCATCCCGCCCTTACCGGGCTTCTGGGGCAAGCTCTCGCTCGCCATCTCGACACTCGAAGTCGACTGGAACACCCCGATCACGCTGGGCAGCCGCCGTTGCTGGTTCGTAGGCCTGGCCGTCGTGCTCGTGCTCAACGCGGCGATCGCCGCCGCCTACTACCTGCGAATCATCGCCGCGATGTACTTCAAGACCACGAAGCGGGGCGTGCAGGCCGACGGTGGCCTCGCGGGCGGGCTGGCGATGCTGGCGTGCCTCGCGCTGGTGGGAATGGTCACGATCCAGCCCCGCGGCCTGTTCACCGCGGCCTCGCGGGCCGGCGAAAGCATCATCCCTCAGGCAGCCGCTTCCACCGCGACGGCTTCCGAAACGACGGTTTCCGACATCCCAGGCCCGACCGCCACCACACCATGATGACAACCACGCCCACCCCCGCGGCCGTCGAAGCAGTCCTCGCCGATGTCGCCGATCCGGAGACCGGCCGACCGCTCACCACCATGGGACAGATCGTGTCGGTGGCCGCCGATCCGGCGGCGATCGCCGTCACCATCGGCCTCACCACGCACTCCGCCATCCGCTGGAGCGTCACGCGGGCCCGGATCGAGGAACTCATCCGGGCGAAGTTCCCGCAGGTCGCTACCGTCTCCGTGGCCGTCGTGCCGCACGACCGGCCGCCGACGAAGCTCGGCCAGATCGGTCTCGAGGCCAAGAGCGTGATCGCCGTCGGCTCCGGTAAGGGGGGCGTGGGTAAGAGCACGATCGCCACGAGCATCGCGATCGGCCTGGCGCGGGCGGGCAGCCGCACAGGCCTGCTCGATGCCGACGTCTACGGTCCCAGCGTGCCGCATCTCCTGGGCCTCTCGGGCCGGCCGCAGGTCGACAATGGCAAGATCCTCCCGATGACCCTCGATGTCGGCGGGAATCCGCTGCCCGTGATGTCGATGGGCTTTCTCGTGCCGCCGGGCGAGGCGGTCGTGTGGCGGGGCCCGATGCTGCACGGGGCGATCACCCAGATGCTCCGCGACACGCTCTGGGGCCCGCTCGATTACCTCGTGATCGACATGCCTCCGGGCACGGGCGACATCGCGCTGACGCTCTCGCAGGCCCTGCCGCTCTCGGGTGCCGTCGTCGTCTGCACGCCGCAGGACGTGGCCCTGCTCGACGCCACGAAGGCGATCGCGATGTTCAGGAAGGTCAACATCCCGCTCCTCGGAATGGTGGAGAACATGAGCTTCTTCCTCTGCCCCGATACGCAGAAGCGGTACGACATCTTCGGCACCGGTGGCGCGAAGCGGACCGCCCGTGAACTCGACATCCCGTTCCTCGGCGAGGTTCCGCTCCAGATCCCGATCCGCGAGCACGGCGATGCGGGCAAGACCGCCGCCAACTATGACGACCCGGCGAGCCGGCCCTACCTCGAGGCCATCTGCGAACGGCTCGTGGGCAATCTTGCCGCCGCCGCCGTCGCCCGCCCTCCGATGCCCTCGCTGCCCGTGCTCTGACGCGGCGCGGTGGCCATCACGACGTGTTCTCGTGGCGGCTCCCCATCAGGAAGCCCCGGAGCGTGAGCGCGGGGTAACCGCGTGGCATCGAGTCGGTGCCGCCTTGGTTCGCCGGGGGTGGCATGCTCGAAGCCGGGGGATTTTGCTACAGGATGCCCTTCTGGCTGACTCGACGTCGCTCGTGAGTCAAACATTCCCCGGCTTCTGCGCGTGCCACCCCCGGCTCGTCACGATCAGTGTCAGGCAGCACGATTTCAGAACCTCGCTCGAGGAGGCGGAGGGATCGGCGTGAGCGTGACGAGCGTCGAGGATTTCGCTCTTCTGAGCGCAGACCCTCGCCAGTCGCTGAGCGAAATACTCCCGCGAGGAACCTCATGCCGTCCCGCAGCCAGCCGGGGCTCCATGCGCGTCGAATCGCCCAGCACGCTTGCCGTTCGTTCGTCAGGAAACACCCATCAGTACAGCCACAGCCGCAGGTCTGGCCGCTGCACCACGGGCTGCGGCGTGAACCGCATCATCCGCGCGACCGAGCGGACTTCGGCCGACCTGGTGCCGAGCCGTGCCCATTCACCGATCGAGGGCCGCGGAGTGTTCACCGTCGGGCCGAGGCCCCATGCGTCGCACACGCGATGCCAGAGGTCGTCGAGCCGGCGGCGGCGGACATGGATCGCGTCGAGCCCATACCATTCGCCCGGCTGCCCGACGAGCGTCGCCCCGAGGTCGGCCGCAAGCGCCACAACTGCGTCGTCAAGCCGCTGCGCCGCCGACTTCAAGTCATCGAGCGTGAGCCGGCAACCCGGAACATAGCACGTCCGCAGGGCTTGGTACCGCAGCGGGCCCACGCTGGCAATGCTCGCCAGCGGCAGACGGGTGACCGCCACGCTGGCCCCGCGGTCGTTCAGTCGGCACACACTTTCCCGCACCCACGCAGCCACCTGATCGACTGTAAAGCCGTAGAGCAGGTCGTTGCCGATGTCGGTCACCAGCGCCAGCGGCCACGCTACGCCATCAGGACGCGCCGCTCGCTCACGATCGAGCCCGCGCCAGAGACCGCTTCCGAGGATCGAGGGCAGGCGGCGCAGGGCCACTCGGCTGTTGACGCCATACGAGCGACCGTGGCCGGCCGCGACGAACAGATCGGCTGCGCCGCCGGCTCTGGCTCGGGAGACGGCACTCAGCCGGCAGAGGCCACGGGAGACGTTGCTCGCCCCGAGCACGACGACGGCCACGGCCGGTCGGCCGGTGGAGTTCAGCTCCAGCGGCGCCACGGCATATCACCGGCCGAGAGGCCCTGGAAGCACGACGCGGCCAGCATCGCGAACATGATCCCGAGAAACGGCTGGCCGCTGGTGTAGCCCCACCAGGCAACGGCACCGCCGGCCACCACGCCGATCATGCCGGCGATGCGATGAGCGCTCGACACACCGAGCGTCAGCAGTCCCTCGCGGATGATCTGGCCGCCGTCGAGTGGTGGCACCGGAATGAGGTTTAAAAGCGGCCAGAAGATGTTGACGTAGAGCAGGAAGTCGAAGAGGGCGTAGACGAGGGGCGACGAGAAATCGCGGCCGGCGCCGAGCCCGAACATGGTCGAAACCGTCCGGATCGGGAATGGCACCGCGTATCCCGCGGCCTTGAGGCCGACCACGATCAACCCGGCGAACAGCAGTTGGGCCAGCGGCCCGGCCGCCGAAACAAGCAGCCGCTGAAACGGCCGCAGGTGCCGCCGGCCCCATGATTCCGGGACCGCCAGACCACCGAAGTGGTAGAGCACCACATGGGCCGACTGGCCGAAGCCGCGGTAGGCGAGCGCGTGGCCCATCTCGTGCACGAGGATCGACAGGAAGACGATGCCGATCCAGACCACGAGCATCTGCAGCAGCATCCGCTGGTCACCCCGCGAGTAGGCCTGGCACACGCTCCAGCCCAAGAGGGCCGCGGCCAGCCAGAACCAGGCCGACACGCGAACGCGGATGCCGGCAAGATCGAACTCGAGATCGGCGGAGGTGGTCTGCGGTTCGGCGAGCATCGTCCCTCCATCGTACACGCCCGACGGCGAATCAGGCGGCCCGGCGATTGTCGGCTTCCGCCGAGGCGTCACCGCGGCTGCGTGTAGCGATCGCGAGCACCGCAGCGGCGGCGCGGTCCGCCGATCCGGGGCGGGCCACGACGGATGCGATGGCCTCCAACTGCTGAACCACCCGATGCCGCGCCCCCGCGTCGATGAGCCACTCGACGACATGCGCCGCCAACCGGTCGGCGGGATCCTGCACCGCGAGATATTCGGGGTAGACCGCCTCGGGGTCGGCCGGCGGCACCGCAAACGGCGGCATCCACACGCCCTGCACCGGGCCGATCGGCTCCCGCGACGCGAGGAGATTCACCAGCGTGAAATACCGCGTCTGGCGGAACCAGCTCTGCACGACGTATTCCCAGCCTGCGAGCCGGTAGACGATCACGGTCGGCACCCGTGCGGCGAGCAGCTCGAGCGAGACCGAACCGGAGCAGGCGATCGCGGCCGTCGCCTTACCGATCAGGCTCCGTGTGCGGCCTGCGTGGATCTCGATGCCGAGGCCGCGACCCTCGGGCCCGGCGTCGACGGCCGCGGTGATCAGCCGCGCGTGCCGCTCATGGATCGCCCCGATGGCGAAGCGGGCCCCCGGCACCTGCGCATGGATCGCTGCTGCCGCCCTCACGAGCGTGCCGAGATTGCTCTCGATCTCCTGGCCGCGGGAGCCCGGCAGGAGCAGGACGAATGGGTGCGCGGAATCATCAGCGTTGTGCAGCTCCGCCGGCTTCAGTTCGTCGAAGAAGGGATGGCCGACGAGCGTGCTGTGCATCCCATGGGCCGTAAACCAGTCGTGCTCGAAGGGGAGTGCCGAGAGCACGTGGTCGACCAGCCGCCGCATCTTCCTGATCCGCCAGCTCCCCCATGCCCAGATCTGCGGCGGGCAGTAGAAGACGACGGGAATCCCATGCCGTTTCGCACGCCACGCCAGCCACCAGTGGAATCCCGGGAAATCGACGAGCACGCAGACATCGGGTCGCGCATCGAGGAAGCTCCGCTCGGCCCGGCGGGCCAGGTCGACGAAGCGGTGGATGTTGAGCATCGACCGCAGAAACCACATGACGGCGAGCATCGTCATGTCGGCGATGAGCGTGCAGCCCTCCGCCGCCATGTGCGGTCCACCAAGGCCGACACAGATCGCGTCCGGCCGGCGGTCGCGAATGGCGCGCACGAGGAGCGCCGCATGATGGTCGCCCGAGGGCTCGCCCGCTGAAAGAAAGACTCGCATGAAAAACTCCGCACGGGCACGCGGCCCACACGGAGTATTTCAGTTCTCCGCCACGCCCCCTAGAGCGCATCTGCCTCTGGTGGAGCGGCGAGATGGCACCTTGGAGGAGGTAGGCAAGGGGGTCGGCGAACGCTCGAGGAGCCTCGGGCGTATCCGCGCCCCTCGGCAACGAGACTTTTGCCGCCCCCGAGCCGGCAATCCACCACCGTCGAATGCGCTTGTGCGCAAGTCGGGTGCGTTTGCCAGCCGCTGACTGCCTGGAAGACCCTATTTTTTCGCGGGCACAGAGAAGCCCTTCTCGATCTTCCCGAAGACCATCGTGACCTGCTCGTCGGGCGAGGCCTTCTCTACCTTCGCCTTGCAGTTGGGGCAGCAGAAGCCGACCTCGGCATCGCCAATCGTGATCTGCGTGCCCGGCTTCACGGGGCCACCGCTGAACGGGCAGCCCTTCTGGACGAGTTGGCCGGTGCTCACCATTTGCTGGTGCGCCTTGGCGGCGAACTTCGCTGAGTCGCCAGCAAAGGCGGCTTCACACTTCTCGCAGCAGAAAAACACCTTGCCGCCATCGAAGTCGGCGGTCTTCTCCGGATTGCAGCCCTTACCCGAGACGGGGCACTTGGCGTCTTTTGGCTCCTTGACCGCGGCCGACATGGCGACAGCCGAGCAGACAACGGCAACGATGAACGCGCACAGACCGGCGAGACGATGATTCTTCATGACGCACTCCTGAGGGATGATTCGGGGTGATTCGGTGGCGCCTTTGGCGGCAGCCACAGCCGTTCCCGAGTCCCCCGCAGGATAACCCGAAACGGTCAGCCGGGGGAATGCCGGGGTTCCGGGAGGCCGAGGGCGATCGCGGCCCCGGCGGCGATCACGGCCGCTCCCGCCACGAAAACATGCCGAAAGCCGAACACGTCAACCGCCAGCCCCACCAGGGGCGAGAGCACGAACGGTGCCGCAAGTGCCGCTCCCACGATGCTCACGTACCGCGGGTGGTCGGCAGCCCGCGGGGCCAGTTCGAGCGCGTAGTTCGTAAACAGTTTGAGTGAGATCGGATTGAGACCGAGCGGCACGTAGACAATCCAGAACCACTCCACGGCGACGGCGTGCGTTGCCAGCGAAAGCGCCGTCACCACCAGCGGTGTGAGCGACGAGAGCGCGACGAGCCACACGAGCACGATCCGTGTACCCCGGCGGTCGGCGACCGGTCCGGCCACGAGGCTGGCGAGGCCGGTCGCGGCGTTTTGCGTGACGACCCACGCCAGCAGGCTGCTCGTGCCGCTGCCGAGCCGATCGCGGGCAAACGCCTGGTAGTGGGGAAACAGCATCAGCACCGCCGAGAAGCAGGCCGCCACCATCGAGAGCCGCACCAGCGCCCGATCGAGGGCGATCGTCGCCCGCCAGAGGGCCAAGCCGTGTCGCGCCGCGGTGACCGAGCGGGTGAAGAAGCCTGTGGCTGTGCCGCCGCCGTTCACGACCGCCCGCCTCGACTCGTCAGGGTGCTCGTCGAGCATCAACGGCGCCAGGGCGGCCAACGCAAAGAACGCCGCGGTGGCGGCGAAGATCTTCGGGAAGCCATCGGGCTCGCGGAGCCAGGGCCCGAGGAGTAGCACCGCCGCAATGATGGCCAGCACGCTGCCGAGAGCGACACTTATCACCATGGCCCTGCCGCGGCGTCCGGGCGAGATGAGTTTCCCCTGCAGCGCGGCGGCCACGAGTTGGTTGAGCCCGTTCGCTGACGAGAAGGCCGCGTAGACGACGAGAAACACCGCCGCCAGCAGGTCCGGGCGGCTGGCCTGAAGCGGACCCCAGACCACGGCCAGCACCGCGAAGCAGGCCGCCATCGCGAGGCTCGTGCGGACGAGCAGCCACTTTTTCACCGGCCGCCGCGCAAGCGCACCTGAGAAGCACAGCGGCGGCACGCTCTGCCCCCCCCGATTGAGCACGGGCAGCAGGCCGCGAAGAAACCCCGAATCAACGACGGCGTCGAGTACCGCCGGCATGATGATCGTCTCGGTCTTGAAGATCCAGCCAACGCGAATGACGACCTGATGGCACTCCAGCCAAAATGTATTGCGGCCCTCGCGGTCGGCGGCGGGCGGTGCTGCGGTGCGGCCGTCGGTCATGGGGTAGGCACGGAGACTCCGCGTCCGGACGGGTGATTCGTGCCGGCAGCATGAGGTTTTTTCGAGATGGCGTCTATCTGCGTCACGGGGACGATGCTCTGCGGCTGCCTGATCGCGCTTCTGCCCTGCGCGCGGGCCTGCGATATGGTCGAGCACGACCTCGACTCCCTACACTTTTTGCGAGCCCCGTGCACACCTGGAAACCGAACCCATGGCACCCCGAGCACTCCAGGCTGCTCCAGCCTTCGTGATCACCGCCCTGATCACGACCATGGTCGCCGGCTGCGGCGACACCCGGCTCGCGCACCCCGCGGTTGGCCGACGGATGGGGCCGCTGCCGGTGGTGTCGCTCGTCGATGCCACGCTGCCCGCGCCATCCCTGGCGGGCAAGGTGACACTGCTCAACTTCTGGGGCACCTGGTGCCCACCCTGTCGCAAGGAACTGCCGGGCCTCGTGCGGCTCGCCGATCGGCTCGTGAGCGAGCCCGCCTTCCAACTCGTCGCCGTCTCGTGTGGTTCGGGGGGCGACGAGAATCTCGAAGACCTCGCCCGCGAGACGCGGCAGTTCCTTGCCGCACGACAACTCGCCATTTCCGCCTGGAGCCTCTCCGACCCGCTCGCCGCGTCGCTCTTCGCCTCGACCTACGGTCTCGAGGCATTCCCCACAACCTATCTCATCGGTCCGGATGCCCGCGTCCGCCGCGTCTGGACCGGCTATCGCTCGAGCGACGAGGCCGAGATCGCAGCCACGATCGTCACGCTGCTCAAGGAACGGTGACGGCTGGACCGACCCGCCCAGACTCACGGTCGATGCAGTGATTCAAGCCGCCCAAGCAGGGTCCGGGCGACACGGAGCGGGTCGGCTGCCCGCGTCACGGCCGAGGCGACGGCCACCCGTGTGACGCCGAGCGCGGCGAGTGTGTCGAGCCGCTCGAGCGTGACGCCTCCGATCGCGAAGGACGGGACTGCAAGCTCGCGGCAGACCGTCCGGAGAAACTCAGGCGGCGCATGTTCAGCGAACGACTTCGTGGCCGAGGGAAAGCAGGGGCCGATCCCGAGGTAGTCGGCTCCGGCGGCGGCGGCTGTCCGCGCCTCCGCGATCGAGTGCGCCGTGCTGCCGATGACGCTGCCGGGCCCCAGCACGCGGCGGACGAGCGGCACCGGCAGGTCGTCGGCGCCGACATGCACGCCGTCGGCGCCGACCGCCACGGCGATATCGGGCCGGTCGTTCACGACCACGAGCGGCGGCCGCGCGGGGTCGTGTCGTCGGGAAATGGCCACTGCCCGCTGCATGCGGTCGGTGATGAAGGCGATCGGCAGATCCTTGTCGCGAATCTGGAGCATCCGTACGCCCGCCCCGAAAAGGCCCTCCACGAGCCGCTCGAAGACGGCCACGTCATCCCGACCGTCGACGAGCACGCAGAGCGCGACTCCCGCGAGCCGGTCCCGCGCCCGCAGGATCGCCATCACCCGCCGCTCAAGATCGTAGAGCCGGTAGCGAATGCGTTCGAAACTGCTGCTGGCTTCCGGGGCCACGACAGCGGCGCACTCCTCAAGGCTCCGTACCGCCTGCGTGCCGCGGGCGGCGTTCGCGGCCACGAGGTCGGCGATCCCGGTGCGCGGCAGAGAGGCGGCAGCGTCGAGGCCCTGGCCGACGTCGCCAGCCACGTCACGGGCGGCACCGCGATCTGCCAGTTCTGGCCGGGCGAGCACCGCGGCCAGTCCGTGTCGCAGGTCCTTCGCGAGCGCCGTCAGGACCACGTCATCGAGGGTGAAGCGGACAACGTCCTCGATCACCCGCAGGGCCTCGGACGCACGATTGGCAGAGGCATCGACGGCCCGCCAGATACCGGCCGAAGGCCCCGGGCCGCTCGCTCCGTCTGGTTCACCCGGGTGCACAATCGCCGCCTTTCCTCGTTTTCCCCGTTGTAACACGCTCCCCACTCGCCTTGGAGAAAGCCGCCCGGATTCCTACACTCCCCCGCCCCGAAAATCGCCTCGGATGCGAACCATGGCCCCCCTCCGCTACCTCACGCTCGTCTGGCCAGGAATGCCCTGGCTCTGGCTGCGGGGCAGCCTCATGGGGCTAACGCTGGCGATCGCGTTTGCCGTGTCGCTCGACATCGCCGTGGTCGCCACCTGGATCTGGCCCGGGCTTATCGAGTTGCCGTTGGTCCTCGGACTCTGGACGGCGACGGCCGTGATCTGGCTGGTGTCTGCCGTCTCGGCCGCATCAGCCTTCCCGCCGTCGATCCCGGTGGGCCGCGGTGCGGAGGCCGATGCCCTGTTCGTGAAGGCCCGGGCAGCGTACCTCGCCCGTGACTGGGTCCGTGCGGAGACGCGGATCTGTGAACTCCTTGAGCTGGCACCGACCGACGGCGAAGCCCAACTCCTCTTGGGCACACTGCTGCGCCGCGTGGGCCGGAAGCCCGAGTCGCGTCAGGCCCTTGAGAGGCTCGCTCGCAGCGATTGCGGGGCGCCGTGGCGGGGGGCGATCGCCAAGGAACTCCACCGACTTGCGGCCGGGCCCCAGGGCGAGGCCGACGACGATTCGGTCGTTCTCCCGCTCCGCGAGGAGTCCACCACGGCCCCCGGCCGCACGGCAGCGGCCTGAAACCGGGGAAAGCCGCGGTTTCGCCGACTCAACGGCCCGCTGACAGACTTTCCGGGCCATCGCTCCTAGAATCCTTCGACGGGTTTGGCGTAAGGTTTGCTGTTCCAGAAGGATGGCGGCGGCAACTGCCGGATTGGCACGCCGGCCCCACGATCAGGATTCGGGTCAGCATTTCATCCCCTCGGCATTACGCACTTAGGACATTCGCCCATGTACGAGCGCTTCACGGATCGTGCCCGCAAGGTGATGCAGTTGGCCAACCAAGAGGCCCAGCGGTTCAACCACGAGTACATCGGCACCGAACACGTCCTCCTGGGCCTCATTAAGGAGGGCAGCGGTGTTGCAGCCAACGTGCTCAAAAACCTTGACATCGACCTGCGGAAGATCCGCATGGAGGTCGAGAAGCTCGTGCAGAGCGGCCCCGACATGGTCACGATGGGCAAACTCCCGCAGACCCCCCGGGCCAAAAAGGTCATCGAGTATTCGATGGAGGAGGCCCGAAACCTCAACCACAACTACGTCGGCACCGAGCACATCCTGCTGGGGCTGCTCCGCGAGCAGGAGGGCGTGGCAGCCCATGTGCTGATGAACCTCGGCCTCAAGCTCGAGGACGTCCGCGAAGAGGTGCTCAACCTCCTCGGCCATGGCATGGAAAACGAGGGAGGCGAGCGGGCCGGCATGGGCGGTCGGCAGCCGGCCGGCGCCGGCGGCGGTGGCGGCGAGTCGAATCCCAAAGCCGGCAAGAGCAAGACACCCGCCCTCGACAGCTTCGGTCGCGACCTCACCGAACTTGCCCGCCAGGGCAAGCTCGATCCCGTGATCGGCCGTGAGAATGAGATCGAGAGAGCGATCCAGATTCTCTGCCGCCGCACCAAGAACAACCCAGTGCTCCTCGGCGAGGCGGGCGTGGGCAAGACGGCGATCGTCGAGGGCTTCGCCCAGCGGGTCATCGACGGCAACGTGCCTGAACTGCTGGCCGACCGGCGCATCGTGGTGCTTGACCTCGCGATGATGGTCGCCGGCACGAAGTACCGCGGCCAGTTCGAGGAGCGGATCAAGGCGGTGATGAACGAGGTCCGCCGCGCCAAGAACACGATCCTGTTTATCGACGAGCTCCACACGCTCGTCGGTGCCGGCGGCGCCGAGGGGGCGATCGACGCCTCCAACGTGCTCAAGCCAGCGCTTGCCCGTGGCGAGATCCAGTGCATCGGTGCCACCACCCTCGATGAATACCGTAAATACATCGAGAAGGATTCGGCCCTCGACCGCCGCTTCCAGATCATCATGATCGAGCCGGCCACCAAGGACGAGGCGGTGGAGATCCTGAAGGGTCTCCGCGACCGCTACGAATCGCATCACCGCGTCTCGATCACCGACGCCGCCCTCGAGGCTGCCGTCGACCTCTCCAGCCGCTACATCACCGGCCGCTGCCTGCCGGACAAGGCGATCGACGTGATCGATGAGGCGGGCGCACGCGTCCGACTGAAGGCAATGACCAAGCCGCCAGATCTCAAGGAGATCGACGACGAGGTCGACCGGCTCAACAAGGAAAAAGAGGAGGCGGTCGCCAATCAGGACTTCGAGAAGGCGGCGGCGCTCCGCGACCAGGCCGACAAGCTCAAGAAGAAGAAGCAGTCGATGACCCGCGACTGGCGGGACAAAAGCCGCGAAGCCGACGGCGTGGTCGACGACGAGGTCGTGGCCGAGGTGGTCTCGAAGATGACGGGTATTCCGCTCACGCGGATGAGCACCGAAGACCAAGCCCGGCTGATGGGCATGGAGAACGAGCTCCACAAGAAGGTCATCGGGCAGGAGCCGGCGATCAAGAGCGTCTCGAAGGCGGTGCGCCGCAGCCGCTCCGGACTCAAGGACCCGAAGCGGCCGATCGGCTCATTCGTGTTCGCCGGCCCAACGGGCGTGGGTAAGACGCTCTTGGCCAAGGCCCTCGCACAGTTCATGTTCGGTGACGCCGACGCGCTCATCCAGATCGACATGAGCGAATACATGGAGAAGCACAACGTCAGCCGCCTGATTGGTGCGCCGCCGGGCTACGTCGGCTTCGAGGAGGGGGGCCAGCTCACGGAGAAGATCCGTCGCCGCCCCTATGCCGTGGTGTTGCTCGACGAGATCGAAAAGGCCCACCCCGACGTGTTCAACATGCTCCTCCAGGTGATGGAGGAAGGACGGCTCACCGACTCATTCGGCCGCAACGTCGACTTCCGCAACACGATCATCATCATGACGACCAACGCTGGTGCCGAAGCGATCAAGAACGAGGCCGCCTTCGGCTTCCAGGCACCGGACGCCGACGCCAGTTACGACAGCATGAAGGGCCGCGTCAATGAGCGGATCGAGAGGGTCTTCCGGCCGGAGTTCTTGAACCGCCTCGATGACGTGATCGTGTTCCACCACCTCACGGTCGAAGACCTCAAGCAGGTCATCGACATCGAACTGGCAAAGGTCCGTGAGCGGCTCGCGGAACGGGGTCTCAAGCTCGACCTCACCGACGAGGCCAAAAAGTTCCTCATCAAGAAGGGTTCCGACACCGACTTCGGTGCCCGGCCGCTGCGTCGGGCCCTCGAGAACTTCATCGAGGACCCGGTCAGCGAGGAACTGCTCAAGGGTGAGTTCGAGGGCAAGGACCTGATTCAGGTCGACTGCATCGAGGTCGCCGGTAAGAAGCAACTCTCCTTCAAGGGAGTGGCGACCGCTGAGCCGGTTGCGTCAGCCCCCGCCGAGGGCACCGCCGAAGGCTGACCACGGCTCCCGCCAGGAATCGTAGCGGCGTGAGCTGTACCGCTGCGCTGGAGTTGATTCCGGATTGGTTCGCCGGCGATCCACCAAAGTCGAATGCGCCCTAAAGCGCAACTGCCTTTTGTGTGGCGGCGAGATGTCACCTTGGGAGACGGAGGCGAGGGGGTCGGCGAACGCTCGAGGAGCGTCGGGCCGCCGCGGCCCACAGCAACGAGAATTTTGCCGCCCCAGAGCCGGCGATACACCAAAGTCGAATGGGCTCTCGGCAGCCCGGCTTGCCCAACCCTCCCACTCGCCCGGCAATCGCTCCGGCCGTCTCATGCTGCCCGAACCGCACAGCCGATACATCCGGCAGGTTTTGATGCGCCCGCATCGCGCACGCGGTGCCCGGACTCGCTCTCATGGCTTCACACTCGTCCGCCTCTTCAGCAACGGGCGCCACCGGCTGGTTCGCCAATCAGGTGGCGAACCTCGGGCAGTTCGCCATGGACTGGGTCACGGGTGTCGGTGGCGTGGCCGTCTTCGCGATCCAGACCGTCGGCTGGATCTTCGCCCGGCGACAGCGGCGGGACGTGCTCCTCCCCAACTTCTATCAAATCGGCGTCATGTCGCTGCCGGTGGTGGCGCTCACCGGCCTGTTCATCGGCATGGTGCTCGCAGTGCAGAGCTACGCGCAGTTCAAGGCGCTCGGGCTGGAGACCCGGCTCGGATCGGTCATCAACCTGTCGCTCGTGCGGGAGCTCGGCCCCGTGCTCGCGGCCACGATGCTGGCGGGCCGCGTCGGCAGCGCAATGGCAGCCGAACTCGGCACGATGCGGGTCACCGAACAGATCGATGCACTGGAGAGCATGGGCGCTAACCCCATCTACTACCTCGTCGTCCCACGGTTTCTCGGCTGCCTGATCCTCATCCCGTCTCTCACGGTGATGGCCGACTTCATGGGCGTGCTCGGCGGCTACTTCTATTCACACGTGCTCCTCGACATCGACTACCACCATTACTGGGCCAACTCCCGGGAATACGTCGACGTCTTCGACTTCCTACTCGGCATCTTCAAGACCCTGTTCTTTGGCGCGGCGATCGCACTGGTGAGTTGCCATCACGGCTTCCACTGCGAGCCCGGTGCCGAAGGAGTGGGCCGGGCCGCGACCAACGCCTTCGTCCACTCGTTCGTCCTGATTCTGATCCTCGACCTGTTTCTAGGAATCTGGCTCAACAACGTCCACGACTTCTTCCGTCCCGAAGGCCCTCGCAGACTCCTCTGACGCCACCATGCCCGCCACAGCCCCCGCCAAGCCACGACGCCCCGAAGAGCCCGCCGGCCCGCTCCTGCGGGTCGACTCGCTGCACGTCCGCTTCGGTAGCCAGGAGGTGCTCCGCGACATCTCGATCGACCTCGAGCCGGGGCAGACGCTCGTGGTGCTTGGAGAGAGCGGCTGCGGGAAGACCGTCCTCCTGAAGTCGATGATCGGGCTGATCCGGCCCACGGAGGGCGAGGTGCAGTTCGAGGGGCGGTCGCTCTCCGGCCTGAACGACCGGTCGCTTGCCCACCTGCGGACTCGGTATGGCTTCGTCTTCCAGGGTGCCGCCCTCTTTGACAGTCTCACGATCCTCGACAACGTCGCCTTTCCGCTCCGCGAGCACACCCGGATACCCGACGCCGAAATCCGCTCGATCGTCGGCGGACTCCTCGACGAGGTGGGCCTGCCCCGCAGCGTGCTCACCAAGAAACCGGTCCAGCTCTCGGGCGGCATGCGGAAGCGGGCCGGCCTTGCCCGGGCCCTCGCCCTCGATCCGCAACTCATGCTCTACGACGAACCGACCACGGGCCTCGATCCCATCATGAGCGACGTGATCAACGAACTCATCCTGCGGGTGCACGAGCGTCCGCACGTGACCAGCGTAGTCGTCACCCACGACATGCATACCGCCCGCAAAGTGGCCGACCGTGTGATCATGCTCTACCCGGTCTTCCGGCTGCGTCCTGACGAACCCCAGATCGTCTTCGACGGCACCGTGGAGGAACTCGACGGCTCCCGCGACCCGCGGATCCGGCAGTTCGTCGAGGGCCGGGCCGGGGCACGGCTCATGGAACTCCGCGAGGAACAGGCCCGCGATCACGGAATCCCGGCCGAATCGCCCACTGACACCGAAACCGACACGCACGAAGGGGAGCCCGACGCATGAACGACCGCGTGATGCAGTTTCGCGTGGGAGTGGTGGTGCTGGCGACGGCCATCATCACCGGTATCCTGATCGTGCTGTTCGGCGACCTGCCCTCGCTCGTGCAGGCGACCTACCCGCTCAAGATGAGTTTCTCCGACGCCCGGGGCGTGGCGGAAGGAACACCGGTCCGCAAGAACGGCATCCTCGTGGGCCGCGTCGCGAGCGTGCAACTCGACGAGCGGGGCGGCGTGAGCGTGGTGGCCGACGTCGACTCCTACGTGCCAATCTACAAGGACGAGCAGCCGCGGATCGCCTCCACGTTGCTCGGTGATGCCGAGATCCAGCTCGTACCCGGCACGATCAAGCCGCCGCGGCAGCGGGTGGGTAAGGACGAGGTACTCCCAGGCGCCGTCACCCGCGACCCCTTTGAGATGTTCGCCACGCTCGAACCGAAACTCGGTGGAGCCCTTGAATCCTTGGCCGAGGCGAGCGAGTCGGTGAAGAAACTTTCCGACAACCTCGACCGACTGCTGCTCGGCGACGACGACACCTTCTCCAAGATGGTGCGAAAGACTGAGGCGGCCCTCGATGCGTTTAGTCTGGCGATGGCTAACATCAACGATGTGATGGGCGATCCGCAGGCCCGCGCCAATCTCAAGCAGACACTCAACTCGCTTCCCGACGTGATCACCGACCTGCGAACCACGGTCCAAGGCATCGGTGAGACGGTCGACACCGCCGACCGCAACCTCCGCAACCTCGAGGGCCTCACGAAGCCACTTGGTGAGCGTGGCGAGGGCATGGTGGCGCAGATCAACCAGACGATCGGACGGCTCGACGAGACCCTCCAGCAAGCCGCCATGTTCACCAAGGCACTCAACGAGTCGCAGGGCACGCTCGGCAAGCTCGTTCGCGACCCACAGGTTTACAACGATCTTGCTCAGGCCGCGGGTAACGTGAACCGTCTCACGAAGGAACTGCGGCCGATCGTCGATGACGTCCGTGTCTTTACCGACAAGATCGCCCGCCACCCCGAGCAGCTCGGCGTCAGGGGCGCGCTCGACCGCCGCCCGGGACTGAAGTAAACCGACGCCTTCCTGAATCAGGAAGCGTCATTGCGTCGGCGGTAAGGCCGCGTTACTCGCGGCTCGGCCCTCACGGCTCACGCCGTTGGGCTTCCTGAATCAGAAATCACACCCCGACTGGTAGGGACGTCTCAGACTCGAGGATTCGCAGATACTCGGCGATGAAGACGCCGTACCGGGCCTTCGCGTCGGCCGGCAGGTGTTTATAGCCGGCCACTCGGCCACGGCACGTCGCTGAACCGCAGCGGCACGGCCCGCCGAGATGCACGACTTCCTCCTCGAAGGTCTCGTAGTCGACGGTGACCTCCTCTCCTGCGGCGATCGGCCGCAGGGCGCGGACCTTGATCTCCTTGACACCGGAGCGAATCTCGACACCGCAGTTTGGCTCGCAGGAGTGGTTCAAGAGCACAGCCACGCCGTCGGGCACGATGTGGGTCTGCCGGTCGACCTGAACGGTGTGTCGCGTCCGCTGTGGCACCTGCTGCCCCCAGGTCTTCAGTACCGTCTCGCCGGCTGTGATGTCGCGGGTCGCGGTCACACCACGACCGAGACGCCCGACCTTCACATCCACCGGCTCGCCCGGCTTCGGCGAGGTCGCAACGACGGCGCCCGCTCCGGTGCCGGCAAGCTCGTCAAACACCGTGTCCTTGAGCCGGCTGCCATACCGTTCCGTGAGCCAGGGGATCGTCTGCTCGATCGTATCGGCTTGGAGCAGCACAAGATCACCCGTGCCGACGGCATCGATCACGAGCGCGGCGCTGGTCGCCCAGTCGCCTCCGGCCTCGATCGTCACGGGCTTGTCCGCCCGCATGCCCGCGCGGATGCCCTCCGAGATGAGTTTTGTGATCTCGCCCGGCTGGCGGCCGCGGATGTAGGCATCTTCATAGATCACGACCCGGTCAAACGTCGCGGCGAGGAGCCGGCCCTGCGCGATGAGATCTTCGTCTCGACGGTCACCAGCCGCCGAGTAAACCGCTGTTCGGCGCGGATGCGGGAACTTCGCCAGCGAGCCGCAGATCCTTTCGAGCGACGGCACATTGTGGCCGTAGTCGACCACGATCGACGCGCCCTCGATATCAAAGAGGTTGAACCTGCCCGGCGAGCCGGACGAGCCGCTCGAAAAACTCTCCAGTCCGAGCCGGACCAACTCCAGCGGGACCCCGAGTCGCCAGGCAGCCGCGGCACTGGCAAGCACGTTTTCCACCTGGAAGTCGACGAGCCCGCGATGCACAAGCGGCACCCGGTCGAGGTGGGCGAGCCTGGTCTCGCGCGGACCGTCGCAGAGCACGATCCAGCCCTCACGAACAGTGGCCGCGAGGCCACCCTGGGCGAGGTGTTCCACGACCACAGGGTTCGCCGGATCGAGGGCAAAGTAGACCACCTGCCCCTTGCACCATTTCTTCATCTCGACAACGAGCGGATCGGCGGCGTTGAGCACGGCGGCACCGCCCGGCCGCACGGCCGCGACGATCGCTCCCTTGACCCACGCGATCTGCTCGGGCGTGTCGATCTCAGCAATACCGAGGTGGTCGCCCGAGGCGATGTTCGTGACCACCGCGACGTCGCAGCAGTCGAAGCCGCAGCCCTCGCGGAGGATGCCACCCCGCGCGGTCTCGAGGACGGCCGTGGTAACCGCCGGATTCGCCAGCACACGACGGGCGCTCTTGGGGCCGCTGCAATCGCCCGAGTCGATCTGTCGGCCGCCGATCCAAACGCCCTCGGTACAGGTCGTGCCGACGAGGCCGCCACCCGTGGTGGCGAGGTGCGCGATCAGACGAACAACGGTCGTCTTGCCGTTGGTGCCGGTGACGGCGGCGGTGGGAATGCGGCCGTCGTCGCCGGGGCTGAAGAGGGCATCGACGATCGCGGCGCCTACGTTTCGTGGCGTGCCGACCGTCGGCTCCAGGTGCATCCGCAGGCCTGGTGCCGCGTTGACCTCGATCACGACTCCCCGCTGGGATTCGAGCGAGTTGGCGATGTCATCCATCACCATGTCGATACCGGCCACGTCGAGGCCAATGATCCGGGCTGCCTCGACTGCCCGGGCCGCCACCTCGGGGTGGACAATGTCGGTGACGTCCTCGGCCGAGCCGCCGGTGCTGAGATTCGCGTTCCGGCGCAGCAGCACATCGCGGTCCGCTTCCGGAATGCTCATCTCGGTCAGACCCTGCTCCCGGAGCACCGCGACGGCGACCTCATCGATCACCATCGGGCTGAGCGACGTGGCATGGTCGCCGCACCGCCGCGGATCCTCGTTGACACGATCGACGAGTTGCCGCACCGTCGAACCGCCGTCGCCCACGACCAGCGGCGGATGCCGACGGGCCGCCGCCACCATGCGGTTGTCCACCACCAACACCCGGTAGTCGCCACCGCTGACGAACCGCTCGACGACGACCGCCGAATCCTGCTCGTTGGCGAGCAGCCAGGCCTTCTCGACCTCATCGCGGGTGACGAGGTTGACCGAGACCCCACGTCCCTGGTTGCCATACCGGGGCTTCACGACGACGGGAGTACCGATCTCCTCGGCGACTGCCCACGCATCGGCGGCATCGGTGACGGGCCGCCCCTCAGGCACGGGGATGCCCGACTCGGCCAGAAGCGTTCGCGTGAGCTCCTTGTCCTGTGCGATCGTCTCCGCGACCGCGCCGGTGCGATCGGTCTCGGCGGCGAGGATCCGCCGCTGCTTAGCCCCCTGTCCGAGCCGCACGAGCGAGCCTTCGGTGAGCCGCTGCGGCGGGATGCCCCGCGCCACTGCGGCCTCGACGATCGACCGCGTGCTGGGGCCGAGCTGCACGTCAAGGAGCACCTTCCGGAGACGCTTCACCTCACAGGCGACGTCGAAGGGGGTGCCGTCGATCGCCGCTATCAGCAGCCGGTGGGCCGTGTGGAGGCACTCGATCGCGAACTTCTCCTCCTTGTATTCAATCACCACCTTATAGACGCCGCGGGTCTTGGCCTCGCGGGCACGGCCGTATCCCACCGGTGTGCCGGCGAGCGTCTGGAGCTCGAGCGTGACATGCTCGAGGACATGGCCCATCCAGGTACCGGCGCGGAGCCGTTCGAAGAAGCCGCCACGCTCACCGATCGAGCAGCGGTGCTCGATCATCGTCGGCAGCCACGACATGACCCGCTCATTGAAGCCGGGGAGCGTGTTGGAGGGGTAATCTTCCAGCCGGCCGAGATCGACCCAGGCTTCCAGGCAGGGGAACGATGCCCATTGATTGGGACCGCGAAGGACCTTGAGCGAAAGAATCTCCATGAATGGAACGCAGTTCTTTTAGACCGGTCGCAGACGCATGCGCGGGTCTGGTCGTGTGCGCCTCTTCCAGCCGCCGGACACTCCGACGGATTGTTCTGGAATGGAGGTCGCACGGTTCACAACGGCACTGCGCCGGCGCGTCGCCTGCACAGTCCTGCCCGCCTTGGCAGGCATCCGCACGAACCCGACGAATGAAGTCGTCAGGGCGGCGGTTGGCAATCCGGTGCCGCGGAAGAGATGCCCCCGGCGAAGCGATTCTTCGCGGACAGGCTCGAGAACAATGGGAAACAGATGCCCACCGACAACCAACCGGCCGAAGTGGCCATGGGACGAAAAGATTCCTACACCGCAAGGCCGGATGGTAACGCCGCACGCCACACGGACGCGCGTTCGCTTGCGATACCCGTTCCTCGCGGCACCATGATTCCAACAACAACACCTTCCGGAACAAGTCCGGTCGACGCTGCCTCGCCGAAAAGACAGGCCACGGTTTCCCATGACCATCTTCGCAGTTCGATTACCGGAGTTTACGCTTTCGGCCAACGACTGCGAATGATTTTTCGACGCCTCGAAGCAGGAGCACGTTGTGTGCCGAATGGCCGCAGTGCGAGGATCGGCCGTTCTTGTGGCCAAAATATCAAGCCTGGCGCGGATCCCAGTGGGTAGGATCTCGGAAAAGATGACCGATGGGCGTGGCAATGGAAGGCCAGTGGCAGCAGGCGGGTCGGACATTTCTACAAAAATGGCAAGCACACTCAGGGCCATCAACGAGACTGCGGGGATCGGCCTCGTCGGCGGCGGGCAAAGCGTCTGTGTTCAGCGCATCGCCTTGTCAACTGACGGTAATCTAGGCATGTTCGGAAAGCCACGCAAATTTCTGTTGCCGGGGAGCAACCAGCCCCTTTAACCGGTCGCAAGAGCCTGAAATTCAAGGTTTTCACTCGTTCCCCACCTGCTCGACGGACCGCGGCACCCCCTCCTCCTATGACCACCCCCCCCTCCAAACGCCCTGACGGCGACTTGCCCGCGCTCCCGGCAGGACTCGGCCTTCCCTGGCTCGGGGCAGTCGTCGTCGCGCCGGATGAAACCGTGCTTGCGATCGGACGCTTCGACCTCGACGCGGATTTGCGGTTCAGCGATGGCTGGATCGTGCTCACCAACAAACGGGTGATCGCTGACGAACCGGCCTTCGCAGCGGGGGGCGCGGGCAGGGCTGGCGGCCCGCGCTCGTGGGCGATCGATGCCAGCACCCGGCTCGACGTGCAACTGCGATCGGCGGTTGGACGCATGGAACTCTCGGAGGGTGACCGGACCGTAGCCCGCTGGCTGTTCACGCCTGCCAAGGCCGCTGCCATCCATGCGCTGGAAGACGCCTTCGACGCGCGGCTACGAGGCCCCAACGGGCTGACCGAGCCCGACAATCTGAGAGACGTCAGACAACCGGCCGCAGCCGCCGAAGCGGAGGAGACCGAGGAGAAGCCGGCTGCCGCCGCCACCCGTGGCCTTGCCGACGATGCGGGCGGAACGGGTGGCTGGGCCTCCTGGCGGGCGCTCTTTCGACTGATCTCCTTCGCGAAGCCCCATGCGGGCATGGCAATCCTGGGGGGCGTGCTCTCACTGGTAAGCACGGCCGCGGCGCTCGTGCCCCCCTATCTCACGATGCCGCTTGTCGACGACGTCCTGATCCCCAGGCAGAACGGCCGGGAAGTGCCGTTTTCCCTGGTCTGGTGGTACCTCGGCGGCCTGCTGCTCGCGGCGCTCGTCGCCTGGCTGCTCTCCTGGTTGCAGACCTGGACGCTCGCGTGGGTCAGCGAACGCATCGCTGCGGGCCTGCGCACGCGGACCTACGCCCACATGCAGTCGCTCTCGCTCGACTTCTTCCAGGGCAAGCGGACGGGCGATTTGATGTCGCGGGTGGGGAGCGACACTGACAAGATCAACATTTTCATCTCCGTTAACCTGATCGATTTTGCCTCGAACGTGATGCTGCTCACGCTCACGGCGGCGGTCTTGATCTGGCTCAACCCGCTGCTGGCGGTGCTGACGCTCGTGCCTTTTCCCTTTGCGTTCTGGCTCATCTATGCGGTCCGCGAACGGCTCCGCCGCGGCTTCGCCCGGGGCGCTGTCGCCTGGAGCGACATGACGAGCGTGCTGGCCGACACGATCCCCGGCATCCGTGTCGTCAAGGCATTCGCTCAGGAGTCGCGGGAAATCGACCGCTTCGTCACCGCCAACGAGCGGGTGCTCGAGGCGAACGACCGCGTCAACGTGGTCTGGTCATTCTGCGGTCCGTTCGTCAGCCTGTTTAGTGAGATCGGGCTGCTCGTCGTCTGGGCTTGCGGTGCGTGGCTCGTCTTCTCCGGCAGCGTGACCGTCGGCGGACTGACCGCCTTCCTTGCCTACATCGCCCGGTTCTACGGCCGCGTGGAATCGATGATCCGAATGGTCCCCGCCACGCAGCGTGCGGCGGCGAGCGCCCAGCGAATCTTAGAGATCCTCGACTGCAAGCCGACCGTCGCCGAGGCCGCGCGGCCAGTGAGCCTCGGCCGCGTCGCGGGGCGGATCGAGATCACGGGCGTGCATTTCCGCTACGGGGCCCGCGAGGTGCTCCACGGCATCGACCTCGTGATCGAACCTGGCGAAATGATCGGTCTGGTGGGCACGAGCGGATCCGGCAAGTCGACGCTCGCCAATCTTGTCTGCAGGTTCTATGACCCGTCGAGTGGTTCGATCCGCGTCGACGGCGTCGACCTCCGCGACGTCGACATTGCCGACTACCATCGCAATCTCGGCTGCGTGCTTCAGGAACCGTTCCTGTTCTTCGGCACCGTCGCCGACAACATCACCTACGGGCGACCGGCCGCGCCACGCGAGAAGATCGTCGAGGCGGCACGGGCCGCCGGAGCCCACGACTTCATCCTCTCGCAGCCGCTGGCATACGATTCGCGGGTCGGTGAACGCGGCAGCGGCCTCTCCGGTGGCGAGCGACAGCGGCTCTCGATTGCCCGCGCCCTCCTCGTCGATCCGCGGATTCTGGTTCTCGACGAGGCTACGTCGAGTGTCGACGCTGAGACTGAGTCGATCATCCAGACGGCGATCGACCGGCTGGTGACCGGGCGGACGACGATCGCCATCGCCCATCGGCTCTCGACGCTCCGCCGCGCCAACCGGCTCGTCGTCCTCGACGCAGGCCGCATCGTGGAGATGGGCACACACGACGACCTGCTGGACGCCGACGGTATGTATGCCCGGCTCTACCGTGCCCAGATGAAAGCCGCCGAGGAGGCGGCCGCCGCCAGCTGAACCGCCACACGCCTGCCTCACCGAAACAGTTCCACTCATGAACACACCTCCCGACGACCCTGCAACATTCACACGAGATTCGCCCGAGGGCTGGCGGCTGGAGCGACATTCCAACGGCCGGCTCGACCTGATTGACGCGGTTGGCAGGCGGCATCAAGACGTCGACGTGCTGCGTGCCTTTCCGGTGACGGCGCCGGCGGGGCCGGTGGCCGTCGTCGCCGCCGACGGAGGCGAACTGGCGTGGGTGGAATCCCTCGCTGCGCTCCCCGCCGCGCTCAAGACGATGCTCGATCGCGAACTGGCCCAGCGGGAGTTCCTGCCCGTGATCGAGCGAATTGAGACGGTGTCCGACACCGAACCGACGGAATGGGCCGTGGACACCGATCGTGGGCCGCATCGTTTCACCGTCGCGCACGCCGACGACGTCGCCCGACGATCAGACGGAAGCGTGTTCGTCACCGACACGTTCGGGATGAGATACCGGATTCCTCGCGTGGCGGCCCTCGATCTGCACAGCCGCCGCCTCCTCGAGAAACTGGCGTAGACCCGAGGCCCGCAGCCTGCGTGGACCCGCCAGGTTGACCCGCGTTCTGCGGGTGCCCTTTCCCGGGGCCGTAAGATGGACGGGTTGCACCGTTCCTGCGGGAAGGGGGGCCTTTTTTCGGAAAAAAGCCCAAATTTTTTCTCAACTCACCGCTTGTGGCCCGCGTAGACCGGATTAGTCTCAGAGGGTCTTTTCAGGAGAGAACCCATGACGCCGACAACTGCCCGTCCGAACTTCCTCCGCCGCTTGCAGTCGCTTGCCTGCGCGGGCCTCGTGCTCGCGCCGCATGCGCCCGCCATGCAAGTCGCAACCGCCCAGTGCGGCTGTGGTGCGCCGCCCGCTCCCGTGGCGGTCCCCACGCAGACCTATCGCCTCGACTACAAAACCGTCTACGACGAGCAGCAGATGACGGCGTACCGCGTTTCCACCGAAACCGTCTACGACACTAGGTCCTACACCGTCCAAAAGCCGGTCATGGAGACCCAAACGCAGGAGCGGCGCTACACCGTGCAGCGGCCCGTCTGGGAGACGCAGACCCGCGAGGAACGATTCACGGTCATGAAGCCGGTCTATGAGACCGTGGTCGAGGACCGCAGCTATGACGTCACCCGCGACGTGGTCGAGACGGCCACCCGCGAGGAGCAATACACCGTGATGAAGCCGGTCTACGAGACCGTGATGCAGCAGCAGGTGACCACGGTCAGAAAGCCCGTCTACGAGACGAGCGAGCGGGAACAGGCCTACACCGTCGCCGAACCAGTCACGCAGATGCGGACCACGTACTCGGTCGGCAGCCAGGCCGTCGACACCGTCACGCCCGTCGTCACGCCGGGCTCGACCGGCCTCGCGTACGCCCCGGGCAACTGGGCCGTCGACCCCTTCACCGGCC
Organism: Planctomicrobium piriforme; assembly: GCA_945869735.1. Taxonomy (GTDB): domain Bacteria; phylum Planctomycetota; class Planctomycetia; order Pirellulales; family UBA1268; genus QWPN01. The sequence continues at coordinate 41,689 of CAMBPQ010000001.1, read as the reverse complement.
TCACTGTTTGGCAGCGGGGCGGCTACTCCTGGGTGATGACTCCCGGCACGGTCGTCAATCAGGTCAATCGCGTCTACCAGCCGACCTACACGCCGGTGCAGGTGTCCGAGACCACGATGGTCAATCGCGTGGTCACCCAGAAGGTGCCGGTGCAGACCGTCCGCTACATCGACGAACAGGTGGTCCAACAGGTGCCCGTGCAGAGCATGAAGATGGTGGCCGAGACGGCCGTGCGACAGGTACCGGTACAGACCGTGCGCAGGGTCGTGGAGCGGGTCGACAACAAGGTGCCCGTGCAGGTCATGAAAATGGTTCCCGAGGAGCAGGTCCGGCAGGTCGCCTTCCAGGTGTGCAAGTACGTCACCGAGGAAAAGGTCGAGCCCGTGCAGGTGCAGGTGATGAAGTACGTCACCGAGGAACGCACGATGCAGGTGCCGCGGGTGGTCGAGAAGAAGACCCCCTACACCTACACCGTCCGCATGCCGCGGACCGTGGTCACGAAGGTGCCGCTCGACCCGTGTGGCAACCCGGTGTCCGTGTCCTCGATCCCGGCCACGGCCGCCCCTGCCATTCCAGCCGCGGCCGCGAGCTACGAAACGATCCCAGCGCCCGCCGCATCGTCCGCCCGCCCGACCACGCCGCCCGCCGTTTCCCCCGCGACACCGGCCGATAACGGTCCCATGAAAACGTTTAGTGAAAAGCCGGCTGGCACAGCTGCCCCAGCCGCTGACGGATGGAAGGCAGCAACGCCTGAACGCGTCACCCAATCGCCGCCGCAACCCGAGGCCTATCGTGCCGAGAAGCCGGCGGATACTGGCTCGCTCAGCCGCATCGAGCCCATCCCGTCGGCGGCCGCGGCCGAGCCTTCGGCAACCGTTCCTGATGAGGGTGCGCCGACGATCGCCCCGGTGGGCCCCGCCGTCGAGCCGGCTCCGCCGGTCCACGATCCCCGCGATGTGCCGGCCGCTGGCACGTCGGGCACCGGATTTCTCCGGCCGATCCCTTCCAATCACACGACCTGAGCCCGCCCGCTGCGGCCCGTGGCTCTTCCTTCGTGTGCCCGCTGACGACCGGCTTCTCCTGATGCGAGGGGCGACGTTTGGCATCGTCGCATGAGCGGAGTACATTCCTGCGATCACCGCTGGAAGCCCATGCATGTCACACGAGGTCAAGGACGACCAAACACCCCACGGTGGGCTGCTGCCTTCACGCCGCAGGCCGGTCCGCCGCGGCCGGCCTTCCTCACGGCCCCTGCTTGCCGACGAGCATCCTGCGGACCATCCGGGCGTGCGACGGCTGCATACGTCCGCGATGATGGCGGCGGTGCTCGACGTGCCGCCGGCCGCCGTCCGTCATTGGGTCCGGGGCGGGCTGCTCGAAGTCGTGCAGGGCGTGGGGTCGGTGGAATGGTTCGACTTCGAGCAACTCGTCGTGGGCCGCCATCTGGCCAGGCTCCTGCAACAAGGCCTCTCACTGCGTGAGATCGACGCCAAACTCGCCGATCTGGCGCCGGGCGGTGCCCGGGCGGTGGCCGCCGCCGCAGGACGAGTGCGGATCGACGGCCGGCGACTGAGCATCGACGACGGCTCACGGTTGCTCGCCGCGGGCGGCCAGTTGCAGTTCATCTTTTACACGGCGCCGCTGGCCCATCCGCAGCCGCCGGAGACGCCGACCGTCGTCGGCCTGCCGGACCGACGATCGGTCGTTCACGAGCAGCTGCCGGGCAGCGACGAACAGACCGATCCTCCTGCCACCGGCGACGTGGCTGAAATTCTTGATCTTGCCGACGACCTCGAGGCCGCCGGGGAGTTTGTCGAGGCTGCCGAGGCGCTGCGAGCCGTGCTCCAGGCCCAGGGCCCGACGGCCCGCGTGATGTTCATGCTGGCCGAACTGCTCTACCGGGCAGGCGATCTGACGGCCGCACGGGAGCGCTACTACGCGGTGATCGAACTCGATCCCAACCACCTGCAAGCCCGCTCGAGCCTCGGCTGCGTGCTCGCGGAACTCGGCGAACACGAACTGGCGCTGGCGGCCCTCGAAGGCGTCCTCCGCCAAGAGCCGGCCTACGCCGATGCCCACTGGCACATGGCGGGCGTGCTGCAGGAGACGGGCCTTGACGACGAGGCGGCGCACCATCTCCGTCGGTTTCTGACCCTGGCGCCGGAAAGCCCGTGGGCCACGCTTGCCCGCACCCGCCTCGACGGGGATCAGTAGGCGCCCCAGGGACCACGAACGGCGTTGACGCCGAACTGCACGGTGTCGCTCGGCTGATTGGGCGTGGGCAGGAAGCCGCCGCCGCTGCCTCCGACCGCGCCGGGCCCGGGGTAGGGACGGCGGAACTGGTGATAGATCGGCGCCACCCGTGAACTGGGCACACCCCACGAGTATTGCGTCTGGAACTCAGCGGTTGGCGGCACGACCAGGGCGATCGGTCGGCCCTCCGCCGGGTCGTACCAGGCGCTGTGCCAGCTCTTGCCCTGGCTGCGGAGAAAGTAACGCTTCTCCCAGGCGTCGCCCTTGCAGGCACCCGGACCACAGAGGCCACAGCCATGACCGCCACAGCGACTGCACTGAGCATGAATAACGTGACGACAGTCACCACCATGACTGTGGCCGCAGCGTCCTCGCCCGCAGTGCCCGCGGCCAGAGTACCCGGATTCGACCTCGCTGCAGCCCGGACCATACCCCGGAGCGAAGGCATCGCCCGCGGTCGTCATGCGAACCGCAGCGACGACGAACATCGCGGTAAAGAGTCCCGCCCACGCGGAGTGCGAAAAAACTGATTCACGCATGGTGCGGGGTCTCCTCGAAATCAGTACCAGTAGGCCTTCACATCGGTCCGCATGCCCGTCACCCCGGCGGGGCGGATGTAGCGGCGGCGGTGCTTGTAGAGAAACTCGTGCGGCATGAACGGCGGATAGGTGTGCCACGTATGGCCGACCCGGGGCGGCACCGGACGCGGCGACACGTAGAGCTGCGCCCCCATGCCGGGAGCAGCGCCGGCCGGCACGGGCGGCACGTAGAAGTTGTAGAAGACGTCGGGCGTGGGGCCCTCGACGCCGCCGTCGATCGGGATCGCGAATACGGTGGCGGCATCGGCGACCAGCGCGAGGAGCAGGGCCGAGAGCAGTTGGATCCTGGTCGAGCGGGCGTGCACCATCGCGTCACCTCGTGGTCAAAAGCCGAAGGCCGCCGGGTTCACCCCGACACACGGAAGTTCGACCGGAGCCTGTTCTGCGCATCACTCCAGCGATGCCACGTATGCCGCTTCTACCCGACAGGCACAACTTCACGCCGCCCCCGACCAGCTCTTTCCGCGGCCCACCGACGGACCTCATAACCGGCAAAGTCGGCCCCTCTTGCCAAGGTCGGCGCCGCGGATCACAGTCTGGGAGCCAAAAACAGCCCTGAGATCCCAATGGTCAAGACAGCCACACGCCCGCAGGCGGCCGGAAAAAAGTCCGGGAAAACCAAGTCCGTGCAGGCTCCCGCCGCTGATTCAGCCGCCGCAGCCGTCGATCAGGTGCACGTCGCCCCGGCCAAGGCCCCCGCAAAACGGCGGGCCACGGCCCAGACGCTCGCCGCCGGCCAGCGTGACATCTCGGTGAGTGAGTTTTTTGCCAAGAACCGCCACCTGCTCGGCTTCGACTCCCCGCGCAAGGCGCTGCTCACGAGCGTCAAGGAAGCGGTCGACAACTCACTCGACGCCTGCGAGGAGGCAGGCATCCTGCCGGAGATCTGGGTGCGGCTCGAAGAGGTTGGCGATAGCGGCACGCGGTATCGCATGAGCGTGCAAGACAACGGCCCCGGCATCGTCAGCAAGCAGATTCCACTGATCTTCGGCAAGCTGCTCTACGGCTCGAAGTTTCACCGCCTGCGGATGAGTCGCGGCCAGCAGGGCATCGGCATTTCAGCCGCGGGCATGTATGGCGTGCTCACGACCGGCAAGCCGGTGAAGATCATCTCCAAGATCGACGCCAAGCACCCCGCCCACTATTCCGAACTGCGGATCGACACCAAGACCAACCAGCCCGAGATCTTGAACGGCAAGGGAGACGGCGTCGACATCCCCGCCGGCAAGGGTGGTGCCGAGCTTATGAAGAAGCATTCGATCGAGTGGGTCGGTGAGAACGACCAGGGCGAGCCAATCGAGCACGGCACCCGCGTGACGATCGAGATGGAGGCCAAGTTCCAGCGGGGTCGTGGCAGCGTCGAGGAGTACCTCGAGCAGACCGCGATCGCCAATCCGCATGCCCGCCTCCACTTCCAGGGCCCCGACGGAGCCGAGCGGCTCCTCGAGCGATCGAGTGACGACCTGCCGCCAGAGCCGAAGGAGATCAAGCCGCATCCCTACGGCGTGGAGCTCGGCCGGCTCGTGACGATGCTCCAGGAGCACCCCAAGCTCACGCTCGCACAGTTTCTCACCCAATCGTTCTCCCGGGTGTCGCACGGCACTGCCAAGAAGATCTGCGACATCTCCAAGCTCTCGACGCGGGTCACGACCGGCAAGTTCGGACGTGGCGAGGCCGACGCCCTCTTCAAGGCCATCCAGGAGACGAAAATCCCGCCGCCAGCCACCGACTGCGTCGTGCCGATCGGCGAGCAACGGCTGCTGGCCGGCCTACGGCAGGTCGTACCCGGCGAGTTTTTCACCGCGGCCACCCGGCCGCCGGCCGTGTACCGCGGCAACCCCTTCGTGATCGAGGCGGCGCTTGCCTACGGTGGCGGCACCTCGGCGCAGAAGATCACCCGCGAGGGGCTCAGTGAACTCGCCTCCGAGAGCGATGCCCGCAGCCTCCGGCAGTTCCTCACCACCACGTTCTCAGGGATGGGCGGCGAGGCGGCCGACAAGATTCTCACGGCGGCCCAGCTCGTGCCGCGGCAGAGCCCCTCGAAACTCAAGAAGCCCCAGCTCGACGCGCTCCACGGCGCGATGCAGCACGTCAACGCCGACGATGGCCAGAGTATGAACGTGTTGCGATATGCCAATCGCGTGCCGCTGCAATTCCAGCCCGCAGCCTGCGCCGTGACGCAGATGATTCTCTCGACCAACTGGCGGTCCTACGGCCTATCCCAATCGCGGGGCAGCCTGCCGAGTGGCCCGGTCACCGTGATGGTCCACGTGGCCAGCGTCTGGGTACCGTTCACGAGCGAGTCGAAGGAGGCGGTCGCCTCCTACCCCGAGATCCAAAAGGAGATCCGCCTGGCGCTGCAGGCCGTGGGCCGCAAGCTCGGCATGTACATGCGGCGTCGACTCCGGGTCGCCCAGGAAGGTCAGCGGCGGAGCATCTTCCTCCGGTATCTCGGCGAGGTGGCGGCGGCCGTGTCACAGATTAACGGCGTCGACAAAGAAAAACTCTACGAGCAACTCCTGGCCGTGGCCAAGAAGAAAACAGCCGAGGCCGACATGAAACTCGACGACCGCGGCCGGCCGATCGAGGATGAGGAGGAACTCGAACTCGGCGACAACTGCATCATCGTGCCGCAGGTGATCCCCGGGCAGGCAGAGCCGGGCGCGGCAGACGGCGCCACCAAGACCACGACGGCGAAGGGCAGAAAGTCGAGGATCGCGACGATCGACGACGGCGAGTCGGTGGGCACGAAGCCCCGTGGAGCGGACAAAGGGGCGAAGCGTCAGGCGAAGAAGCCGGGCAAGCGGCGCAGCGAGAGGGGATAGGCGGGCCGGATGCACGCGATCCACGGACGGCAGTTCGGCAGGGCGCACGGATGCTCAAAACGATCCCCGATCGTGAAGCGCCGGGGGTGGCACGCGCAGACGCCGGGGAATCTTTGCCACTCACGAGCAACGCACCGTCGGCCAAGCGGGTATCCTAAAACACAATCTCCCGGCGCCGAGCATGTCACCGCCGGCGAACCAATCGGGCACCGTCTCAATGCCACCCGAGAACAGCAGCTCGTACGGGTCAACCATGAGCCGAGGCGAGGTCGCATCCGCCTTTGGTGTAGCGGCGAGATGGCACCTTGGAGGCGGTAGGCAAGGGGGTCGGCGAACGCTCGAGGAGCGCCTGAGCCGCCGCGGCCCTCAGCGACGAGACTTTTGCCGCCCCCGAAGCCGGCGATCCACGTAAGTCGAATGCGCTTTAGGTCGCGGGGCGAAGCTTCACGTGGCCCTGCCGTACCGTTCACGCGGTTACGCTGCCTGAGTCCGGAAGCCCAATGGCGTAAGCCACGGAGGCTCCGCGAGAATCTCGTGGAGGCCGCTCGGCTACTTTCCGGCTTTCAGCCGCTCGACTTCGGCCTCGAGTTTCTTGATCCGCTCCTCCATCTCGGCGAACCGCTTGCGGGCCTGTTCCATCTTCTGACGGCCTTCCTCCATTCGACGCTGGCTCTCCTCCATCCGCTTCTCCATCATCGCCCGCGCCTCGGCGGGCATTGCCGGCTGAGGCCGATCGCTGGCACGGGAGCCGGCATCCTTGTCGCGATCGTCGAGCTTCGCCTCGATCCGCGACAATTGGCCGATGATCTCATGGAGTTTGGCCATGGCATCGGGCCACGGACCATGCGGCGGCATGCCACCGTGATGCGGCGGCCGCGCGTGATGACGTCCGGGACCGCGGACCTGCCTGCCATGATCGCCGTGCCGACCGGGGTCATGCCATGATGGAAAGGTCCTAATCTATGGTGCGAATGGGGCTGCCGTCCGCGATGGACCGAACCCGGGGGTATTCTGTCTTCCTTCTATGAACGCTTCACCCCCTGGAAAGTTTCGCGACCCGGCACTCGTCGATTTCGGTGTCGATTCGGCAGGCAACGGCCGCCGACTCGAACGACTCGCCGGGATCCTCGTCGATCGGCCACTGCCCCAGACGGGCGTGCGACGTCGACTCACCGGTGAATGGCGGGCCGCGCAGGCGGTCTACCGGCTGTCCGACTCCGGCGCCACCGAGGCCCCCCGCGGGCAGTGGGAGTTCACAGGTGTTCTGCCCGATCCCTGGGTGGCGAGCGTGCCCATTGGCCCGGCCACGCTCGCGCTCGAAGTCTATCCAGCACCCTCCGGACAGATCGGGGTCTTCATCGAGCAGATCGACCAGTGGAGATGGCTCCAGCGGACGACGCCCGCCGGGAGCGCGGTACTTTCGCTCTTTGCCCATTCCGGCGGAGCCACGCTCGCCGCCGCCGCCGCGGGCGCGGAAGTCGTTCATGTCGATGCGTCGCGGCAGTCAATCGCCCTGGCACGCCGTAATGCCGAGGCCTCGGGGCTCGCCCACCTGCCGGTGTCGTGGGTTTGTGAAGATGCCGCCACGTTCGTGCAGCGCTGTCTGCGCCGCGGCCGGAGTTTCTCCGGCGTGATCCTCGATCCGCCGTCGTGGGGCCATGGGCCGAAGGGTCAGTCGTTTTCCATCGACCGTGACCTGCCGGGCCTGCTCGTCGACATCGCCCGGCTCCTCGGTCCGCCAACTGCCGGGCCGATTCTCCTCACCTGCCACTCGCCCGGCTGGCATCATCGCCGACTCCGGGACACACTCTCCGAGGCCCTGCTCGCCGCGGCGGTTCCGGCACCGGCTCGGATCGAGAGCGGCTCGCTCACCTGCACTGACGACACGGGTCGATCTGTCGACCTCGGCTCCTTCGCCCGCGTGGCTCCCGCACCATGAACGAACCGGAATCGATCACAAGCCCCGCCAACCCGCGGGTCAAGCAGGCCGCGGCGCTTCGCGACGCCGAGGCGCGGCGGGTGACCGGCCTGACACTCGTCGACGGTCGGCGGGAACTTGCGCGTGCCGAGGCGGCCGGCGCGGAGTTCGTCGAGGTGTTCGTCGCCATCGATGCCGAGGCGCTCCGCACCGCCGATGCCCCACCGCTGCGCGACTGGCTGGCGCGACTCGCGGCCGGTGGCACGCGGATCGCCACGCTTTCCAACAAGGCATTCGACCGCATCGCTTTCGGCAACCGTAACGAGGGCGTGGTCGGCGTGGTCCGCTTCGGACCGCGGCCACTCACCGACGTCGCATTCGACGCGGACCGGCCCCTGCTGATCATCGAAGGAGTTGAGAAACCTGGGAATCTCGGCGCGATCATCCGCACCGCTGATGCCGCCGGCCTCGGTGGCGTGATCGTCTCGAACGCGCGGACCGACGTCACCAACCCCGCGGTGATCCGCGCCAGTCTCGGCACGGTCTTTTCGATGCCGCTGGCGGCGGCGTCGACCACGGATACGATCGCCTGGTGCCGTAGGCACGCCCGGCGGGTCGTGGCGGCCACGCCCGAAGGACGGCAGCTCTGGCACGAGGCCGATCTTCTCGGCAACGTCGCGATCCTGCTGGGCAGCGAAGCCCACGGCCTCTCGTCGGCATGGGGCAGCGCCGCTGGACTGGCGTTCGAGACCGTCCGCCTGCCGATGCACGGCCTCGCCGACAGCCTCAACCTCTCCGCCACCGCGGCCGTGCTCGCCTACGAGGCCGTCCGCCAAAGGCACACCCACTCATGACCACCACACCAGACACCCTCCACGACTTCGCCACCCCCGACTGCTTTGCCCGCCTCCGTCGCACCTGCGCCGACGCCGGCCCGGAGGCCATGCTCGAGGCGCTCGCCGCATCGCTCGCCGAACGACGACGCTGGCATGCCCTGTTCGACGCGCGGCTCATGCAGGCACGGGTGGCCGTCGGCCTGCCGCCGGTCGGTTCCCCAGGGGACATCCCCGCCGGTGTCCGCGAGCGGTTTGATGAGCGGTCGCTTGCCGCCTGCCGCGAAGTGGGCTGGTCGCTGCTCGATGAAGGACAGGTGGCCGCGGCCTGGATGTATCTGCGGGCGGTGGCCGACCCCGCGGAAGTCTCCGCGAAACTCGAGCCACTGGCCCTCACGCTCGCGACCGCGGCGAACGAGAACGACGAACAGTCCTCCCACAAGCTCCAGGAAATTCTCGGTATCGCGCTCTGGGAGGCCGTCGATCCGGCGCTGGGCATCTCGCTCGTGCTCCGCACGCAGGGCACGTGCAACGCGATCACCACCTACGAGCAAGCCGTCTCCCGGCTGCCGGCAGCGCGGCAGCGGCCCGCGGCGGGAGTGCTCGTCGCCCACCTCCACGCCGAGGTGGTGGCGAATCTCACACACGACCTCGAGCATCGCGGTATCGCCATCCCCGCGTTGCCGGCGTCGATTCCCACGCTGCTCGCGGTGGCAGGTGAGGGTGAGGCCGGCCTGTACGCAGACGTCTCGCACGTGCAATCGGTGCTCCGGATCGCGCGGCTGTGCGAGGACGAGCCGACGATCCGTCGCGCCTGGGAACTCGGCACCTATGCCAGCCGGCTGCCGGCCGACGTCGTCTATCCTGGGGAACCACCCTTCGAAAACGTCGGTGAGGCGTCGCGGCTGTTTTACGGTAGCCAACTCGGGTTCGACGTCGAGCAGGCGGTGCGGTTTTTTCGCAGGGCGGCAGCCACGGCCGAGCCCGAAGCCGGCGCTCTGCCCTGCGACACGCTCGTGCTCCTGCTCACCAGGCTGCAACGGCCTGCCGAGGCACTCCACGCCGCGATCGCGCGGCCGCGAGACGACGGGATGCCGAGCCCGCTTCAGGCGGCCGGCGCCCTGCCGTCGCTCGTCGATCTCGCCGCGACTGCGGGCGAGTGGGAACTGCTTCGTCGCGCTTCAAGCGACCGCGGCGACGAGGTCACGTTCGCCGCCACGCTCGTAGCGGAGTGTCAGAAGAACCAGGGAAACCGCGGTCCGCAGGTCTGACACCCGCCGCACCGCGGCGCCAGATAGCCGACGTCCTCGCCGCTCTGGAAACCGCGACCCGGCGGCAACTGCCAGGGTGCGAGTTTTTCCGGCCCCTGCCGCGTGCCGTTACAGCCCCGCCACCGACCGCTGCAATCACAAGGATCGGGGCACCGCGACTCGTCGTGGACCGCGCCGCAATACCTCGGCCCGCAGCCCGTATCGCCACAAGGCGTCTCGTCACCCGCCGCCGTCTGCTTGCAGGCGGAGCACTTCCCGCAGGGATCGCCCGCCCGAGTGCCGGCGGGCACAAGAGCCACTGCGGCGACCGTGAGCATGATGACGACAAAGATTCGAGTCATGCGTTGTGTATCGGTCGCCCGGGTCGCGCTGCTGCTCGCGACATGCGGAGCCACGGCATCATCGCAACCAAGTTGCCCATCTTCGCAGACGTTTCCCCCTCGCGGCCGTCGCGTCTTCCCCGCGCTCGCGCTTGGGGCTTCCTGACTGCAGGAACCACCTCAAGGGCTACCGTCCGATTGATCGCACCGACTCCCGATCGTGAGGAGCCTGGGGTGGCACGCGCAGACGCCGGGGAATCTTTGCGACTCACGAGCGACGCACCGTCGGCCACACGGGCATCCTGTAGCAAAATCCCCCGGCGGCGAGCATGCCACCCCCGGTGAACCAATCCGGCACCGCATCAAGGCCACCCGCTTTCCCCGCGCTCGCGCTTGGGGCTTCCTGACGGATCGCGGCCTTCACTCAACCGGTGCGGGCGCGCTCGCCAGCGTCCGCTCGAAGAGCCGCAGATACTCGCGGGCGCTCGTCCCCCACGACCAGTCCTGCCGCATGACGTGCCGCACGAGCCTGGTCCAAAGCGGCTTGTCGGCATGGGCCTCGATCGCGCGGCTCAAGGCGGCGTCGAGCCCGGCCGCGTCAAAGCCCTCGAACACGAATCCGGTCGCCGTGCCATCGCGGAGTGTCTCGGGCGTGGTGTCGACGACGGTGTCGACAAGGCCGCCGGTGGCCCGAACCACAGGGATCGAGCCGTAACGCTGTGCGTAGAGTTGTGTCAGACCACAGGGCTCGAACCGGCTCGGCACGAGGGTGATGTCGGCGGCGGCCTGCACGAGGTGGGCGAGCCCCTCGTCGAAGCCGACCATGAGGTCGACCGTGCCGGGGAAGGTGGCAGCCGCACGCTGGAGCTGCCGCTCATACTCTGGGTTGCCGGTGCCGAGAATCACGAAATGGGCCGAGCCCGAGCCCGCCATCCGGCCGAGCACCTCGAGCACAAGTTCCACCCCCTTCTGCTCGACGAGCCTGCCGACGAAGGCCACCAGCGGTCGCGAATCGGGCGCCGCGCGGCCGAGCCGCGCCGCCAAGGCCACGCGGGCGGCATACTTCCCCGCGTCGACATCGTCGCTGCCGTAGGGTCTGGGGATGTGCGGGTCGGTGGCCGGGTCCCAGACCACGGTATCGATACCGTTGACGATGCCGGTGAGCGCGTCGCTGCGTGACGACAGCAGGCCCTCGAGGCCGCAGCCGCCCGGCGCCGACTGGATCTCACGGGCGTAGGTGGGGCTCACTGTGCTGATCGCGTCGGCGAACACGATGCCGGTCTTGAGCAGGTTGAGCTGACTGTAGAACTCCATCTGCTGCCAGTTGAAATACCGCCAGTCGAGGCCAGTGAGGAGCATGTCCCAATGCCAGAACAGTCCCTGGTAGGCCATGTTGTGGATCGTCATCACGGTCCGCGCCGCAGCGACGGCCGCGTGCGATCCATAGAGCAGCTTCTGGTAGGCCGGCACGAGGCCCGTCTGCCAGTCATGGCAGTGGAGGATGTCCCACCGCCCACCGAGCCGGCAGGCCAGCTCGACCGCGGCCCGCGAAAAGAAGATGTAGCGTTCGGCGTTGTCAGCGTAATCGTGTGAGCCGCCGTAGAGCGTGGGTCGGTCGTAGAGCTCGTTGTTGGCGACGAGATAGACATCGATCCGCGAGCCAGGGCGGCGGCAGCGGAGGATCCTCGCCAGCGGCGCTCGGGCTCCGATCGGCACCTCGAACTCGATGCCCGTCGGCTCGATCGTCAGCCCCTTCGAAAACACCTCACCGTAGGCAGGCATCACCAGCGACACGTCGCAGCCGAGGCCGGCCAGTGCCTCCGGCAGCGCCCCTGTGACGTCGGCCAGGCCGCCGGTCTTAGCGAAGGGGACGGCCTCGCTGGCAATTTCAAAAACGCGCATGCACGGCGATCCACGGAGAGCGGCGGTGGAACAATTCCCGCACGGCTATTGATAGTATAGGTCACGGTTTGGCACGGTCCCGACGCCGTGCGGCCCAATAAAACCCTCACGATTTTCCTTTCCAACCATATGTGCCCCCTCGTCAACCCGGCCGCCCTGTTCACACTCCGGCTCCGCTGCCGCCGCCGGGAAAAGCTCTGGCCCCCAGCCACGGGAGGGTTCGACGAGACCTGCCGCTTGCCATCCTTCGCCGACGTGGCGAGTGTGCCCGACGTACTCGATCTCTGGATGGCGTGGAACCCCGCGGGGCTCGCCGTGCGGGGCGTGGCCCGTAGCGTCGGTGCGACCCGGTGGTGCCACCCGACGCGGCCGGAAGACAGCGACGGCCTGCACCTCTGGATCGCGACGCGGCCGACGGGCGAAAGCCACCGCGCCGGCCGCTACTGCCGGCGGCTCGCGCTGTTGCCGACAGGTGGCGGGCGGCTCGCCGACAAGCCCGTGGCCGTGCCCGCGACGATTCCGCGCACCAGCGAGGTGCCGGCGGAACTGCCCGAGGGCTCGATCACGATGGAGTCGAAACTCTCGGCCGACGGCTGGCAGATCGATGCCATGATCGCCGCCGCCGCCCTACCCGGCTGGGACCCCGCAGAGATCCCCCGCCTCGGGTTCTTCGCCGCGCTCGTCGACCGTCGGCTCGGCAAGGTGCCGTGCTTCGCCCCGCCAGAGTTTCCCTGGGACGGCGACCCGACCACGTGGGCGGAGTTGGAACTCGTCGAGTAAGCAACGGTTGCGGCGCGGGTACCGTCAGGAAGCCCCAATCGCGAGCGCCGGGAAGACGTGAGCCACCTCAACTCGCTCCCCACCACCACCCACGCACGCCACCCGCATTCCCATCGCTCGCGCTCCGGGCTTCTTGTCGGCACCGCCGCCGTACGGTTGCTTCCCGGCAGGAAGCCCCAAGCGCGAGCGCGGGGAAGACGTGAGCCACCTCAACTCGCTCTCCACCACCGCACCCGTGCCTACGCGTCGTCAGCGAAGGGCTCGATCTCGACCGCCGCGGGGGGCAGGCTATCGAGGAAGACCTGGCCGTAGGGTTTCGTGACCATGCGCGGATCCAAAATCACCACCGAACCGCGATCGGTGTGCGTGCGAATCAGCCGGCCAAAACCCTGCTTGAGTTTGAGCACCGCCTCGGGGAGCTGGTATTCGGCGAAGGCGTTGCCGCCGGCCTGCTTGATGGCTTCGATGCGGGCGGCGACCAGCGGCCGGTCGGGCACCGCAAAGGGAAGTTTCGTGATGATCACGGTCACAAGCACGTCGCCCGGTAGATCGATCCCCTGCCAGAAGCCGTCGGTGCCCAACAGCACGCTCCCTGGCCCCTCGCGAAACTCCTCCAGCATCCGTGACCGCGGCAGGCCGTCGGCCTGGCTCACGAGCCGGAAGTTCCGCCGCACGCACCAGCCGGTGAGTTCCGCCGATGCCTTGGCGAGCGCGGCGTGGCTCGTAAACAGCACCATCGCACGACCTTCGCTCCGCGCCACGTAGCGCCGGATCATCTTGGCCACGCCGCTGTCATACGCATCACGGTCGGCCGGATCGGGCAGCCGGTCGACGAGCACGAGTTTCGCCTGCCTGGCATAGTCGAAGGGACTGCCGAGCCGCCGCGACAGGGCCTTGTCGCCCACGCCCAGCCGGCTCCGCAGGAAGGCGAAGCTATCCGCGTTCTTTTTTGCCTCGCGGAAGTCATTGATGTCGGAGTTCATGGGCTTTCTCGGCCCCGGCGTCTCGACGGCGAGCGTGGCGCTTGTGAGCACGACTGTGCCAACGCGGCCGAAGAGTTCGCGGCGGAGCGTCTCGCTGACATCCACCGGGGCGCTCGAGAGCGTGATCCGCTCGCGGCCACGGCGCGACCGCTGGGCCTCGACCCACCAGACGCTCCCCGCCGCTTTCTGTCCTAGCCAGGTCTCGAGGGCGGCCGCATGCGCATCAAGCCGATCCGCGAGCGAGAGAAAATCATGTCGCTCCGCCGGATTGCCGATCCCGTCGGATGCGGCGCGGAGCTTTCTCGCCAGAGACGCGAGCGGTTCGCCGAGTGAGTTGATCACGAGGCCCGGCCTCGTGACCCGCCAGGGTGATTCGCCGCGTCCGCCCACCTCCTCACGGACCGCGGCGAAAAAAGCCTCGGCGGCGCGGCGGCCGCGGCGGACGTCGGCTTCGAGGTCGTGCATCCTGTAATGCGCGAGCAGCCCGCGATGGGTCCGCTCGCTAAAGAGTTTGGAGAGCACCCGCTCCACGCCGCCGCTCGACACCCCGATGCCGAGGTGCTCGCTCGCCACGCCCTCGACGGTGTGAGCCTCGTCGAAAATCACGATGTCGTGATTGGGAAGCAGACTCGCCCCCGCACGGCGGACGGCAAGATCGGCGAAGTAGAGCGCATGGTTGACGATCAGCACCTGCGCGTGGGCCATCCGACGTCGGGCGGCGTAGTAGTGGCACTGCTGGTGGGTCGGGCAGGCGCGGCCCATACAGTTGCCGGCGTCGCTGGCCACCTCGTCCCAGACGGCGTCGCTGGGCAAGGCCGGCAGGTCGGCGAGCGAGCCGTCGGCTGTGTGCTTGGCCCACGACGCGATCTCGAGGAGCTCGGCCCGCTCGCCCTCGTCGGAAAACAGGCTCCCTGACCGCTCCAGCGCCAGCGTCAGCCGCCGCAGGCTCACGTAGTTGCGCCGTCCCTTGACGAGCACCGCGGAAAACTCTCTGGGCATCACCGCCGCGACGAGCGGGATGTCCTTGGTGACGAGCTGTTCCTGCAGGGCGATGGTATGGGTCGAGATCACGACCCGCCGCGGCCGGCCGACCGGTGCCGCCGCCGTTGGCTCATCCTCGTTGTCCCAGTCGGGCTCGATCTCATCGGCCACGGGCTCGGCCTGGTCGGCGGTCACGGCGAGCACCGCGGGCACGAGATACGCGAGGCTCTTCCCCACGCCGGTGCCGGCCTCGATGATCGCGTGCTTTCGCACCGCGATCGCCTCGGCGACGAGGTTGGCCATCTCGACCTGTTCGGGCCGCGACTCCCACCCGGCCAGCCGCGCGGCAAGCCGCCCGCCGGGCGCCAGGAAATCCTCAGGGTTCGTCATGGAAAGAGTCTACCGACGGGCACGAGGCTGGGTTTCCCCATGCTCCCGCCGGGTAAGGTAAGGTTTCAGCGTCTGCGACCCCGCAAGGAATGCCCGCGTGCCCAACTCCGCCGATCCGCAGCCCGATTCGTCCGCCCCCAAAGGCAAGGCCTGGGGGGGCGTGTTCCGCGAGCCAACCGACAAGCGGGTCGAGCTCTTCTCCGAGAGCGTGTCGTTCGACCGGCGGCTGGCCGACGATGACATCGACGGCTCGATCGCCCATGCGCAGATGCTGGCCCACTGCGGTCTGATGACGGTGCAGGAGGCCGATGCGATCGCGCACGTGCTTGAGGAGATTCGTGGTGAGATCCACGCCGGCCGGTTCGAATACACCGTGTCGAAGGAAGACATCCACCTCCACATCGAGTCTGCGCTGACGGCTCGGCTGGGCGACACCGGCCGGAAACTCCACACAGCGCGCAGCCGCAACGACCAGGTCGCAACCGACCTGCGGCTGTATTGTCGGCGGGCAATCGACCGGCTTGACCGCGGACTTGTCGAACTCCAGCGAGCCTTTCTCGGCATGGCGGAGCGGGAGCAGGGGCTCGTGATCCCGGGCTATACGCACCTGCGGCGGGCGCAGCCGCTCCTCGCGGCGCACCAACTTCTGGCGTGGTGCGAGAAGCTCGGCCGCGACCGTGAGCGGCTCGCCGACTGCCGCCGGCGGACCAACGTGCTGCCGCTCGGTTCGGGGGCGCTCGCCGGATCGAGCCTGCCGATCGACCGCGAGCACGTCAAGGAATCACTCGGTTTCGAGGCCGTGGCGGCCAACAGTGTCGACGGCGCGAGTGATCGCGACTTCGCCTGTGAGCTTGCCTTCGTGGTCTCCCTGTGCATGGTGCACCTCTCGCAATGGGCCGAGGAATGGATTCTCTACAGCACACAGGAGTTTGGATTCATCCGACTCCCGGAGGGCTTCTGCACCGGCAGCTCGATCATGCCGCAGAAGATCAACCCCGACGTGCTGGAGCTCATCCGCGGTAAGAGCGCCCGCGCGATCGGCAACGTGCAGGCGCTCCTCGTGCTCTTGAAGGGCCTGCCCACCGCATACAACCGCGACCTGCAGGAAGACAAGGAGCGGATCTTCGACTCGATCGACACACTCGAGGCGGTGCTCGGCGTGGCCGCGCCCCTCGTGGAGGGCACGTCGTTCGACCGGCCGCGGATCACCGCCACACTCGAGCGCGGCCACCTCGACGCGACCAGCCTGATGGAGGCGCTGATCGCCCAGGGAGTTCCCCAACGGACGGCCCATGAGACGGTCGGCCATCTCGTCCGCCGCGCGATGACCCGGGGGGTGTCGCTGGCGGAACTTTCCGACGAGGAGTTTTCTCGGGACTATGCCGGTTGGAACGGCTCGTTGCGCGGGGCCCTGGGGGCATCCCGGGCAGTTGAGCGGATGGCGAGTTTCGGCTCGACCGCCCCGGCGGCGGTTGCCGAACAGATTGCGGTCTGGCGACGGCGGCTCGGTGTCGCGGTCGCGCCGTAACACCCGCGTCGTCGCTCGCCATGCCAGGAATCCCGCGGACCGCATCTGATCGACCGCTCGCGGCGGCCGCCTACGCAGTCCTCCTCACGCTCGTGGCCTCGATGGCGGCCGCCGCTGCCGACCCGCCGCTCGATGCGCTGCAGCAAGCGGTCGTCGGCTCCCTCGCCTCCTCGCCCCGCAGTGCGCCGGAGGATCTGTTCGACGCGGTGCTTCGCGCATCCGAGGTCGAGGCGTTCGCGGCGACCGAGGAGTGGCTCCGCCGGTTCGTGACGGCGGTCGACGCGGCCGGTGCTGGAAAACTCGAACTGCTCGCCGACATCGGCGACCGTGTCGACGCGGCGGCGCTCAACCGGCTCGAGCGGCTGCTCCAGGCCCGCGATCCGGCCGTCACCAAGGTGGTGGCCGCCATCCGCGCAGCGGCACGACTCCGCCGCCGCGATCCACGTCGGCTGGCCCAGGCTGTGGAGAAACTCCGGAGCGACTCGGCCGCCATCCGCACGGCGGCCGCCAGCGAGCTCGCCCGGGCTCGCGAGGACGCCCTCCCGGTGCTCGTTCCGCTGCTCGAGTCCAACGCGGCCGTCGACGCGAAGCCACAACAGGCGGCTCGCGAACTGATCGCGATGCTCGGCGAAGACGCGCGGCAGCCGCTTCTGGAATGGCTCGCCTCCGACAGCGTCGAGCATTGGCCCGGCGTGATCGAGGCCCTCGACGTCAGTGGCGCTCACGACATCGAGGCCTTCCTGCTCGGACCGGCCACGGTCACCGACGCGCCGCCGAAGGTGCGCGAGGCGGCAGTTCGCGTGCTCGCCCGACGCGCGGCCCGACGCGGCAGCCACCGCGAATCCGTGCCGCCGGCGCGGGACGTGGTCGAGACGATGATCGCCGACCGGCTCGACCGCACACTCGGCCCCGAGGGCCTGCCGGAGGTCGACCACCTCTGCCTGGAACCTCTCACGGATCCGGCTGCTGCCGCGGTCGCACTCGGCGGCAGCATTGCCGGCGTCGTCGAGCGGCGGGTGTGGAACGCCGCGGCAGAGCGGTTCGAGTCGGTCCGCATGACCCCGCGGGCGGCACGGGCCCGCGAGGCGCTTCATCTGGCCCGCGACCTGATGGCGATCGACGCCCGTGACCCACGGGCGGTGAACCTGACGCTTCTCGCGCGGATGGAGTCGCTGCTGGTCACGGCGGGCGATCCTGCTGGGATCCCGCCCAAGGAGCTCGAGGCGGTGCTCGCGGGCCCCAACGGCTTCACGGCCGAAACTGCGGCGGATGTCCTCGACGCGGCCGCCGCGCATGGCCTGTGGGAAGCGGCCGCGGGGGCGGCGGCGGCGCTTGCGCCTCCGCAGGGCGCCAGGACAGCCGCGCCGCTCAGCCCGGCCGTCCGCAATGCACTCGTGCGAGCGCTGGCGGTCCCCGACGCTGGCCTCCAGTTCACCGTGGCTCGCACGCTCGCCCTCACGGCCGGCGAGCCTCCGTATGCCGGCTCGAGCCGCGTGCTCGACGCGCTCATGCACGCGGCGACCTCAACGGGTGGCGATCGCGCCGTGGTCGCACACCCCGATACCGTGGTCGTTGACGCTCTCGCCACGGGCGTCTCGCGGTTTGGCTATGAGCCGGTGCGCGTCTCGACCGGCAGGGAAGCGATCTTTGCCGCCCGCGCGCATGCCGACACCGTGCTCGTGCTCGTGGCCGCACGGATCGCCACACCGTCGGCGCTCGAGACTGTCCAGTTCCTGCAGCAGCAGGGCCTCGGCGACGCTCCAGCGGTGCTCGTCGTGGTCGATCCGCTCGACGACGACGGGCGGGGCTGTTTTCTCATGCACCTGCTCATGACGTTCAGTGATCTGCAGGGGATGGCGATCGTCGACCGACTCGCCAGTGTGTTCGAACCGGTGGTCGACGAGCGGACGGGCGGCGTGACGATGCCGCCGCGGTTTCCCGACATGCTCGCGCAGGCCGCGGGCCCACCGGCGGTCGATCCAGCCAGCCGTGAGGCCGGGCGGTTGACGCGGCTGGCCCGCGCCCGCGAGGCCCTCACGCTGCTCGGGCAGCTCTCCCGCCGTGGCTGGGACGTGCGGCCCGCGGCGACCACGTCGCTGGCGGCGCTCACCACCGCAGAGCTCTACGACCCCGCCGTGTCCCTCCTGGCGACGCTCGGACGGCCCGAGGCGCAGGAGGCGCTCGCCATCGAGGCCGAACGGGCCGATCTGCCGGAAGACCTGCGAAAAGCGGCCCTCTCGGCCTTCGCGTCGAGCGTCGAGCGTCACGGCGTGCTGCTCGATTGCGGTCAGGTGCGCGGCGTGGCCACGAGGTACACTCTGGCCGACGGGGCGTCGCGCGACGTCCCCGGCGACATCCTCGAGGTGCTCGAGACCGCCGACCGGAAGAACCGGCCCGCCCAGCCCGATGCTCCGCTCACCCGGCCCACCCGCTGACGACTCCACGGCCGCGCCCCTCGCGGGCCTGATCGGCGCGAGCCCAGCCATGCTCGAGGTCTATGCGACCACCCGCCGCGTGGCCGCGTCGAACGCCTCGGTGCTCCTCCTCGGTGAGACGGGCACCGGCAAGGAGCTGATCGCCCGGGCGATCCACGAACTTTCCCCGCGGGGCAGCGGGCCGTTCGTTCGCGTCAACTGTGGCGCCCTCTCCGAAAGCCTGCTGGAAAGCGAGCTCTTCGGCCACGTCCGCGGAGCTTTTACCGGTGCGGTCGCCAACCGCGCCGGCCGGTTCGAGGCAGCCCACACCGGCACGATCTTCCTCGACGAGATCAACTCCACCACGCCAAAGCTTCAGGTCAAACTCCTCCGCGTGCTGCAGGAGCGGGAGTTTGAGCGGGTGGGCGACGCCGAGACCATCAGCGTCGACACGCGGGTCATCGCCGCGAGCAACCGCGACCTCCTCGACGAGGTCGCAAAGGAGACCTTCCGGGAAGACCTCTTCTATCGGCTCAACGTCGTGCCGATCATCCTGCCGCCGCTGCGGGCACGTCGCGAAGACATCCCGCTGCTCGTCACCCACTTCCTCGCGATCTACAACGAAGAGAATGACCGCTACGTCGTCCACATCCAGAAAGACGCGCTCGATGCGATGGTCAAGTACCATTGGCCGGGCAACGTCCGCGAGCTGCAAAACGCCGTCGAGCGATGTGTGGTGATGGCGCAGAGCGACGAGCTTACGCTCGACCTGCTGCCGCCGACGATGCGAGGTGACCGATCGGCCGCGAAGATGCCCGGCCGCGGCGGCGACCTCGACAGCCTCGCCCGCGACCTGGTCGAGCAGGGCATGGCGACGGCCGGCCCCGATGACGACAATCTCTTCGATCGGATCGTGAGCCGCGTCGAGCGGGAGTTGATCGCGCAGATGCTCGCCGCCTGCAATGGCGTCCAACTCAAAGCCGCCGCCCGCCTCGGCATCAACCGCAACACCCTCCGCAAGAAGCTCCTTGAGCATGGCCTCGAGGAACCGGGCGGAGCGTGACAAGGAAACCGTCCGCGAGCGGATCCTACTTATGTGGATCGCCGGCTCGGGGGCGGCAAAAGTCTCGTCGCCGGGGCGAGGATACGCCCAAGGCTCCTCGAGCGTTCGCCGACCCACTCGCCTCCCTCCTCCAAGGTACCATCTCGCCGCTCTCCCAAAAGCGGATGCGCCCTGGTGCGACGGGGGCCTCGGGCACACGCCTTGGTTCGGTCAGGAGACGCGGCCGTCGTCGGTCATTTCCCGGGCGTGGTAGCTCGAGCGGACGAGCGGCCCGCTGGCGACCTTCTTGAAGCCGATCCCACGAGCGATCACGCCGATCTCGTCAAACTCCTCCGGCGGCACGAACCGCTCCACGGGGAGCGAGTCAAGGGTCGGCTGGAGATACTGCCCGAGCGTGAGGAAGTCAACGCCGTGATCGACCAAGTCGGCGAAGACGTCGAGCAGTTCGTCACGTGTCTCGCCGAGGCCGAGCATCAGGCCGCTCTTCGTCTTCACCTCCGGCATGATCCGCTTGGCGTCAGCGAGCAGGCGGAGCGTCCACGCATACACACTCTTGCGGCCCCGGACGCTGCGGTAAAGCCGCGGCACGGTCTCGGTGTTGTGGTTGAAGACATCGGGCTTCGCCTCCATCAGTCGTTCGAGGGCGCCGGGCTTGTCCAGAAAATCCGGCACGAGCACCTCGATCGCCGCACCGGTCGCCGCGCGGACCGCCTCGACCGTGAGGCGAAAGTGCTCGGCGCCGCCGTCGGGAAGGTCGTCGCGGGTCACGCTCGTGATCACGACATGCTCGAGCCCCAGCCGCCGCGCCGCCTCTGCCACCCGCTCCGGCTCGTCGAGTTCGAGAGCTTCCGTCTTGCCCTTCGGCACCGAGCAGAATCCGCAGGGCCGCGTGCAGACGTTGCCGAGGATCATGAACGTGGCCGTTCGCTGCGACCAGCATTCGAGCCGGTTGGGACACTTGGCCGACGAGCAGACCGTCTCGAGATTGAGCTCGGCGATCAGGTGGGCCGTTTCGGCATGACCGCCACCCGGGGCGAGGTTTTGCCGAAGCCACGGGGGCAGCCGCCGCGCCGGCGGCACTGCGGGAGCGGTGTCCGCGCCATTCGGGAGGATCGGCAGTAGCACGGCGGACCCGCCGATCGTCTTCTCATCCGACACGGCTAACGACCTCCGGCTGGTGCGGGGCGACCGCATTGATTTTGAACGGAAAGCCGGCGTTGATGTGGGTCCGTGGAAACGCGAATGCATCGCCGAGGCTCTGCACGAGAGCAGTGCGGACGTCCTGCAGCCTCACCCGCCGCTGCACGTCGGCCTCGAGTGACCCCATGATCCGCGGCAACGACTCGCCACCGGGCTGGCGGATCCGCGGAGGCAGCGTGTCGATTCGATGATGCAGATCGACGGCCGGACAGACGTTGACGAAGGCCCCGTGGCAGGCCACGCCCCGCCGCACGGCCACGCCCACCGCCGCGAGGAGGCCCGTGCGGCCAAACACGCCGCTGGCGGCTGGATGCGTCGCGGCACTGCCGCAGCGAACTGCGCGGATCGCGCTGGCGATCGCCTCCTGGAAGCGGGCGAGATACCCGCCGACATCGTGCGGTCGAAGGCCGAGGTCGGGGAGGAAAGAGGTCATCGCGACCACCACCTGCCCCGGGCCATGCAGGACGGCGCCGCCGCCGCGGCCAGTGAAGGCCACCGGGATGCGCCGGGAGCGCAGGTCCGCGTCGGCGAGGCGCACGTCGGCCCGCGAGCCGAGCCGGCCGATCGTGATGCAGGGCTCGAGTTCGCAGATGACGAGCGACGGATTGCGGCCCGCTGGCTCGGCCACCTCCCCCACGAGTCGCTCGCTCATGGCGAGGTAGTCGGCCCAGCGAATCGTGCCCGCCAGCCAGACGGCCAGCGGCTTCTGCGCGGGAGTCGCAGGCGGTGCGGACGCAGGGCTCGGCTCAGTCGGCAACATAGAAGAGTTGTAGCACGTTCAGCCCTCCTGACCGACCGCCGATTTGAGTTGCCCGTGCAGGGCCACGAGCCTCTTGTGACGGGCGTACATGCGGTCGAACGTCGCGGCGGCCGCCGGTCGTGGCAGGAACCGCCGGGGCTTCGTCGTCGCGTGCCCCGCGAGGAATGCCTGCCAGTCTCCCATCTGCCCAGCGATCCGCCCGTCACGATACGCCGCCATCAAAGCCGCCCCCCACGCGGTGCCCTCGGCAGCGCCGGCGAGGATCACGACCGGCACGTGGAAGGCGTCGGCGATCAGTTGACCAAGTTCCGTCGTTTTCGTGATCCCGCCGGAGAGCACGATCTCCTTCCGTGGGAAGCCCTGGGCGTCGAGCCCCTCGCTCCCCATCCGCAGGTTGAAGACCGTGGCGAGGAGCATCGCCTTGGCAGCGTTGCCCGGAGTGGCGTTCCGCTCGTTGAGGCCGATGAGCAGGCCGGTGCCGCCGCGGGAGACACCGGCACCGGGTTCGTCGTCCATGAAGGGCAGCGCGGCGAGGCCGCCACAGTCGTCGGGGGCAGCGAGCACCTGCGGCATGACAGCCGCAAACGCGTCACCTCGGGTGGAGCCGTTCACCTTCCCGAACATCTCGATGATGGTGTTCATGGCGGTGGTGCCGTTGCGGAGCCAGACCATATTGATCGGCTTGCCGTCGGGAGCGCAGAAGTGGTCGATCGCACGATCGACGCCTTGGAAGGCCCGGTCGCCCACCGAGTTGGCCACCACACTCGTCCCGAAACTCATCGACACCGTCCCCGCTTCGGCGATCAGCGAGCCGGCGAGCGCCGCGGGCTGGTCCCCCTCGGCGGCCGCCACGGGGATGCCCTGCGGTAGGCCGAGAAGGGCAGCCCCGCGGGCATCGAGCACGCCCCCGTCCTCGCCGGCCCGGCGAACCTCGGGCAGTAGGTCGCGAAGCGGCTTCACAGTGCTACCACGGACGGTGCGGGCCACGAGAGCATCAAAATCAGCGAGCCGCCTGGCGTCGTAGTCGAGCGTCTGCTGGTCGATCGGAAACATCCCGGCCGCGTCGCCGATGCCGAGCGTCCATCCGCCGGTGAGCACGTGGCTGATCCAGCTGGCCGGCGTGGTGATCCGAAATGTCTGCGCCGCCTTCTCGGGGTGGTTACGAATCGTCCACAGCCAGCGGGCCGCGGTCATCCGCTTGGGAATCTTTGTGCCGAGGAGTTCCGTGAGCTCGTGCCCCTCCGCCTCGTTCCGTCCGTCGCACCAGAGCCGCGCCGCGCCGATCGGCTGGCCAGCTGCGTCGGCGAGGACCTCGCCGTGCATCTGCCCAGAGATGCCGATCGCCCGCACCTCCATCTCCAAGCCCAAAGACGTCAGCTTCGCCCGCAGCCCGTTCATGGCGTCGCCGACCGCCCGTTCCCAGTCAGCGGGCAACTGCTCCTGGCACTCTGGCTGCAGCCCCGGCACCATCGCGTAGGCCCCCTCGCCGGAAGTGAGAATCCGCATCGACTCGTCAGTGAAGATCACCGACAGGCCCTGCGTGCCGATATCGATGCCGAGGTAACCCTGCTTCTTCATGTGACTCGTCTCGATGATGAATGGTCGGTCCCGAGCGTATCGTCGCCACTTCCCCGGGGTCGGTGCAACCGTGGTGGATTGCGACGAGTTGAAACCCACGGGCACGACTCGGCGTGGCGTACGGATGATCGAAACGATTCCCGATCGGGAGGAGCCGGGGGTGGCACGCGCAGACGCCGGGGAATCTTTGCGACTCACCAGCAACGCCCAGTCGGCCAAGCGGGCATCCTGGAGCAAAATCCCCCGGCGCCGAGCATGTCACCGCCGGCGAACCAATCCGGAACCCGTCTCAATGCCGTCCGCATTCCTCGCGCTCGCGCTTGGGGCTTCCTGTCGGGCGGCACACGCTCTTGATCGGGAGGCGACGAACTGCTCGGCGTCGCGTCACGCCTCCCAGCGCATGGCCGCCGTTGCCCCGTGGCCTCGTGTACCGCAGAACGACACGTCGATGCCGAGGTTCCGCGCTAGTTCTGCCTTGAGCAGCGCCACCCGGTCGGCGCTGGCGGCATCCTTCGCGTAGGCCACCTGCACGTGGTTGGCCTTGTGGCGGGCCATCATCTGATCCCGCGATACGCCGTAGGTGACCGCATGCATGATCGGCCACTGCCTCGTGGTCGCTTCGAGCCGGCGGCGGGTCTCGGCTTCGGGGAGCGCCACCACCTCCGCGCGGCCGATGTCCATGCAGAGCTTTTCATGCCCGCCGCTGCCGTCGATCCAGATCCGGCTCCAAACGATCTCGCCCGGCTTGCTCACGCCGGCGAGCGTGCTGCCGCCGAGCCGGAAATACATCGGCGGCTGGCGGAAGCCCTCCGCCCCCTTCCAGCCGCTCACGAAGTGCGCCGGAGGGGCGCCGCCGGAAATCTCGAACACCCACACCCATTGGTTGGTGGACCGCGACTGGTCCCAGTCGCCCCAGCGGATGTCGTGGAGCGTGTTCTCGACCGGCTGGCCGAGGGTCTCGTGCACCCGCTGCGTGAGCAGGCCGTCGAGCCCCGCGCACTCGTCCACTTCATTGAAGTGGACGAGTGGCCGGCCCTTGAAGAGCACACGCGCACTGCCTTCCGCCGTCACCGGCGGCCGCTTCGAGTCGTTGAGCATGCCCTCCACGAGATCGCTCGCCGGCAGCAGGTCCTTGAGTCCCTGCTGGTATTGAATGCCGACCAAGTCGCAGCCGTAACGGTCGGCCAGCCGCAGTGCGGCGATGTACATGCGGCACTGGAGCAGCACCTGCTGCCGCGTCAGGTCGGTGGCTTCGTCGCGACCGAAGTGGAACGTCATCCCGGTCTTCTCGAGCCACTGAAAAACCTTACGAGCTTCCGCCTCGCTCGTGCGCATCGTCTCGTGGTAGAGCGCGCTCTGGCTAAGGCGTTCCTTGAAGACGCCGGTGGCATGCAACAGCCGGTCGGGAATGATCGCGTTTTCCATCCCCATGCAGCCCTCGTCGAACACGCCCATCAGGGCCTTCTGTCGCACGAGGTCGGCCGCGAGCGTCTCGGCCTGCCTGACAAGATCGCGGGGCACGCGAACCCGGTCGAAGGGTACGACGTGGCTCGTGTCGTGATGCACGGTATGGGTTTCGAGCCAAGCCTTGAGATGCCGCTCGAAGCTTGGGCTCGCGAAGTCGTCGGCCCAGACGGACGAGTAGGGCACCCCCGACTTCGAGAGCGAACCGTTGAGGTTGAGCATGCCGACCAGACCCGGCCACTGGCCCGACCAGTTGGCCGCGGTGAGGATCGGGCCCTGGTGCGTCGTGAGCCCCGGCAGGACGTGGTTGGAGTATTGCCAGACCGCCTCGGCCACCACCAGCGGGGCGTGGGGATCGATCCGTGAGAAGACGTCGAGCCCCTCACGGGCGCTGGCGATGAAGCCGTGGCCGCGCTGTCGCGACACCGCATGGCCGCGGTCGAGCGTCCAGCCCGCGCGGGAGAAGGCGGCGGCGAGATCCTTCTCCATCGCCTTCTGCGCCGGCCAGCAGACGCGGTTGGCCTCCTCGCGGAGGTCGCCGCTGGCGACGAGGACGGCTCGGCGGGTGGCGCCGCGCCGCGGCGTGGATGATGCGGGAGACGATGGGGCGGCCATGAAAGACTCCTCGTGCGGAAGGCAAGCACCGCCGGCTGCAGCCGGCCGTTGGATTCGGTGCTTCGCCGCCAACTATACTCCTGGGGTTCGGGGTCGATCCCCGGCTGTTTGCTCCACCCACGAGTCACGCGTCGCCATGTCCACACGCCGCCGTTCCATTCGACACCTCGTCGCACTGCGACTTGCCTCCGTCTTGGCCCTCGTTGCCGCCGCGATCGGCCCGGCCGCCCTGGCCGACGATCCCGCACCGGTGGCCGCAGCCACGTTGGCCGATCATCATGGTTGGGTGATCGCGGGCGAATACTCGCGCGACGGGGAGGTGATCGTGACGGCCGGTGGCGACAGTCTGCTCTACCGTCCGGGCAGCGTCATCGCCTGGAAGGCCGACGGGGCGAAGATCGGTGACTTCGCCGGGCATCCCACCGCCGTGTGGAGCGTGCGGATCAGCGACGATGGCCGGCTCGCAGCCACAGCGGGCTACGACGGGCTCGTGAAACTCTGGGACGTCGCGACCCGCGGCACGAAGCACGACCTCCGGAAGCACAAAGGCTGGGTGCGGTCCGTCGCTTTCTCCCCCGACGGCAAGCGACTGGCCACTGCCGGCGAGGATGGCACCGTCGTGATCTGGGACACCGACACGGGCGCTGAGGTGACGTCGATCGCGGCCCATGCGGGCGCGGCCACGACCGTGGCCTTCTCGCGGGACGGCCAGACGCTCGCCAGCGGCGGCAGCGACAAGCTCATCAAACTCTGGAATCCGGCGACGGGTGAGGAAAAAGGCAAACTCGAAGGCCATGGCGACGCGATCTGGTCCGTGGCCTACTCTCCCGACGGCAGCAGGCTCGCGACCGCCGGCGCCGATCGCACGATCAGGATCTGGACCACGTCCGACGGGAAGGAGTTTGCATCCCTCGCCGGCCACAAAGACTGGGTGACCTCGCTCGCCTTCTCTCCCGACGGCACGCGACTGGTGAGCGGTAGTCTCGATGGCGCTGTGAAGCTCTGGGACGTCACCGCGAAAGGCGAGCAGGAGGGTCCGGAGCGGACCACATCGAGCGTGTGGAGCGTCGCCTTCGCGCCGGACGGCAAGACCATCCTTGTCGGCAGCCATGCCGGAGCCCGGCTCCTGCCCACGCCCGCAGCCAATCTTTTGCCGCCGCCGCCACCTGTACCTGTACCTGTACCTGTACCTGCGTCGCCGCCTTCCCCGCCGCAGCCGGCGGTGGCCTCGGCCACCACGCCCCTGGTGCCGACGGAGTTTACAAGCATGGCCGGTGCCACCGCTACGATCACCGCCGACGGGATCGTCACCGTCACCGGACCGCTCGCCAAAGACACCTACACGCTCAAGGCGATCTTGCCGGCGGGGGTGAAGGCCCAGGCTTTCCAGATCGAGGCGCTCACCGATCCCGCGCTGCCACAGCAGGGTCCGGGCCGGGCGGGCAACGGCAACTTCGTGCTGAGCACGTTCGCCGTCCTGGCGGGTCCAACCGGCGGGAATGACGCCTCTCAGCCGGTCAAGTTCTCGGCAGCCAAGGCCGACTTCGAGCAGGACAAGTATCTCGCCGCCGCGGCGATCGATGACAAGGCCGACACCGGCTGGGCGATCGGCGGCGGGATCGGCAAGCCGCACACGGCGACATTCACCGTCGCGGCCGAGCCTGCCCTGCAGCCGGGCGCACCGGTGACGATCACCCTCGACCAACAGTACGTCGACGGGCAGCACACGATTGGTAAGTTTCGACTCTCGATCATCCCGGTCGCCGCGGCCGAGCCTGCCAAGGAGCCCTGACCGAACGACTCGTCAAGGTGCCCAGCTGCCGCTGGTCGCCCTCGTGCCAGAAAGAAACTCAGTCCGTCCCGCATCCAGGAAGGAGCCTCTCGCATGTCCCCGTCCACCCCAGCCGACACGCGCCCCCGTATCGCCGTGGCAACGGTGGCCCTCGTCTCGGCAGCAGTCGGCCTGTTCGCCGGCTCGTGGTGGCCAGCCACGCCACTGCCCCGGGCCGCGGCCGTCACGTCGCTATCGCATGAGTCGTTCGCCGTCTGCACCGCCCCGATCGACTCGAGCGTCGAAGGCTTTTTCCTCCTCGACTTCGAGACGGGCGATCTGACCGGCGGCGTCCTCAACCAGGCCATGTCCGGTTTCGGCGTGTCGTACCGCTACAACGTGCTCGAAGATCTCGGCTTTAAACCCGGCAAGGTCAAGAACCCGAAGTTCCTGCTGGTGCCCGGCATGGCGGCATTTGGCGGGACAACCGGGGCGAGAATGGCCCAGTCGGTGCTCTACGTCACCGACGCGGCGACCGGCGTGACGGTCGCCTATGGCATTCCGTGGAATGCACAGCAACCGCCAGCAGGCGGCGGCCCGGTGATGGCCAAGCTCGTGCCGATCACCAAGGCGTCGCCCCGCGGCGGCGGCGCGAAGGTGCAGTAGGATGGTGAGCGAGCGGCCGACCGCCGACGTGGCAGGAAATCCTGACGTGATGGTCACGGTAAACGGAGAGCGGCGGCTCGCCCCGGCGGGCTCCTCACTCCACGATCTCGTGGAGGCGCTTGGATTCGCGGGCCGGCCGGTGGCCGTCGAGGTCGACGGTCAGGTGGTGTCCCGCGGGCGGTTCGCCGACCGCCGGCTCGTCGGTGGCGAGAAGATCGAGATCGTCATGTTCGTCGGTGGCGGCTGACTATCAAGGCGAGGAGTGACGATGAACCAGTCTAGCGCGATTCCTTCCGTGGCCGCACCGGCAGACGACGCTCCGCTCGTGGTGGGCGGGATCACGCTCAACAGTCGCCTGATCGTCGGCACCGGCAAGTATGCGACCTACGCTGAGATGGCCCGCTGCCTCGACGCATCGGGCACCGACTGCGTGACCGTCGCCGTGCGGCGTGAGCGGCTCGTCAACGCCGCGGGCGAAAACATCCTCGACCACCTCGACTCCACGCGGTATGCGCTCCTGCCCAACACGGCCGGCTGCTACTCGGCCAACGATGCCGTCCGTGTGGCCAGGCTCGGCCGCGAACTGCTCCGCGACATGGGCTCTGCGTGTTCGGAGTGGGTAAAACTTGAGGTGCTCGGTGATCGCCGCACGCTCCTACCCGATCCGGTCGGTACGCTCGAGGCCACGGAGAAGCTGGTCGCCGATGGGTTCACCGTGCTCGTCTACACCAGCGACGATCCCGTGATCGCCAAACGGCTCAAGGATCTCGGGGCAGCGAGCGTCATGCCTGCTGGCAGCCCGATCGGCTCGGGCCAAGGCGTGCTCAACGCCAACAACCTGCGGATCTGCCTGGAGTATCTCAAAGAAGACGACCCGTCCTACCCGGTGATCGTCGACGCGGGCGTCGGCACAGCCAGCGACGTGGCGGTGGCGATGGAGTTGGGCGCTGATGGCGTGCTGCTCAACACCGCCATCGCGCACGCCAGGGATCCGGTGCGGATGGCCGAGGCGATGCGGGCCGGCTGCCGTGCCGGCCGGCTCGCCTTCCTTGCAGGCCGCATGCCGCGGCGGCTCTACGCGACGGCGTCGAGCCCCGACGAGGGGAGCATCGCGGGCCCCCGCTCATGACATCCTTTCCCTCCGCCTGAAGCCATGCTCGCCAAGCGCATCATCCCCTGCCTCGACGTCGACCGCGGCCGCGTCGTGAAGGGCACGAAGTTTCTCGACTTGGTCGACGCGGGGGATCCCGTGGCCGTTGCCGCGCGATACGAAGCCGCGGGTGCCGACGAACTTGTGTTTCTCGACATCACAGCGAGCCACGAGGGCCGTGGGATCATGCTCGACGTCGTCCGCCGCGTCTCAGAAACAGTCTTCATGCCCTTCACGGTTGGCGGCGGCATCCGCACGCTCGACGATGCAGCCCGACTGGTGCAGGCCGGTGCCGAGAAGGTGAGCATCAATTCGGCTGCTGTCCGCACCCCCGAACTCGTCACCGCGATCGCCGGCCGACTCGGCAGCTGCGCGACGGTGGTCAACATCGATCCGAAGCGGGTGCTCAAGGACGGCCGCGAGGTCTGGGAGGTGTTCGTCAACGGCGGCCGTGTGCCGACCGGTCTCGAGGCTGTCGCCTGGGCTCGCGAGGTCGAGCGACTCGGCGCCGGCGAGATCGTGCTCACCTGCATGGACCGTGACGGGACGCGCGAGGGATACGACCTGGAAATCACCGCCGCCGTGAGCCGAGCCGTCGGCATCCCGGTGGTGGCCAGCGGTGGCGCGGGATCTCCAGAGCATCTGGCGGACGCGGTCGAACGCGGTGGTGCGGACGCCGTGTTGGCCGCTGGCATCTTCCACTTCGGGCAGTGTACGATCCGGCAGGTCAAGGAACTTTTCGAGAGCCGCGGCATCCCCGTCCGCCCCCCCGCCCGCTGACCCCCCCGCGCCGATCCCACCATGGCCACGACCGATATCCCGCAGGACGAATCTTCGCCGACCCCGACCCGGGGTCTGAAGAAGACGGGCCGTCTCGAGATCGACAGGCTCTTCGAGGCGCTGGTGAGACTTCAGGGGAGCGACCTGCACCTCAAGGTCGATCAGCCGCCGTTCATGCGGGTGAAGGGGTCGCTGCAGCCACTCAAGCACGACAAGATCGATTCCGAAACGATGCAGCGGCTCTGCTTCGCGATGCTCGACGACCGCCAGAAGCGGATTCTCGACGCCGACGGCGGCTGCGACTTCGCCCACACCTGCGTGGTCGATGACATTCGCTGGCGGTTCCGCGTCAACCTGCTTTACCAGCAGGGTTCGCTCGGCATGGTCGCCCGCCGGGTCAACAACACCATTCCCGACTTCAAGGGGCTCTTCCTGCCCGATAGCATCGAGCGGATGTGCGTGCTCGATCAGGGCATGGTGCTGCTCGCCGGCGTGACCGGATCGGGAAAGAGCACGACGATCGGTTCGATGCTCAACTACATCAACCGCACCTACCGCAAGCACATCCTCACGCTCGAGGATCCGATCGAGTTCGTATTCACCGAAGACAAGTGCCTGATCAACCAGCGGGAGATCGGCACCGATGTCAAGAACTTCGAGATCGGGATGAAGCACGCGGTCCGTGAGGATCCCGACATCATCCTCGTGGGCGAGCTCCGCGACGTGGAGACCTTCAAGACGGCGATCCACGCCGCTGAGACCGGGCACCTCGTGTTCGGTACGATTCATGCCGCCAGTGCCTCCAGTTGCATCGGCCGCATCCTCGATCTCTTCCCCCAGGAGGAGCATCCCTCGATCCGTAGCGCCATCGCCTTCAACATGAAGGGGATCATCGCCCAGAAACTTCTCAAGTCGATTCGGCCCGGCGTCAGCCGTGTACCGATCTGCGAGGTGATGTTCTTCGACGTGCTCGTACGGAAGTACGTGCTCGAGGAGCAGGATCACCTCCTCGCCGACCACATCACGAAATCGTTCCGCGACGGCATGCAGGACTTCACGCAGAGCCTCAAGAGCCTCATCGACCAGGAGCTCATCGACCGCAATGATGCGATGGAGATCGCCCCCAACCGCGAGGCGCTCGAGATGGCGTTGAAGGGCATCGGGGTGTCGTGATGCCCGATTTTTCGCGCCGCATCGCAGCGGCCATGGTGGCGACGGCGATCGCCGTGCCAGCCGCCGCGGCCGACACCACCGCCGGTTGGCCGGCGGTCATGCCGCAGGGCTGGGATACCCGCGGCGCGGGCGGCGGTCTGGCGATCCTGCCCGCGGCGATCTCCTGGCTCATCATCCTCGGCTGGATCCGCTCGGTCGACTGGGTCTCCCGCGACGCCACGAAGCACAAGTTCACACCTGCGTTCTGGGGCGCTGCCTGCGGCATGCCGCTGTTCGTCGTGGCACTGCTCGCGTGGTGGATTCCCTCCGTGGTCGGCGGCCTCGTGCTGCTGCTCGTCGCCTGGCTTGCCCCGGTGATCACCTACTCCCTGATCCGCAACAAGTCGCTGCCGCCTGCGGAGCAGGTGCTCACCGTCGGCCATGCGCGACGGATCCTCGCCGCGCTCGTGCAGCCCTTGGGCATCGAGATCGACGCCGAAATCGATGAATGCGACGTGCTCCCGCAGGTGCAACTGGGTGCCATCGGCGGCAAGGACGCGGCCGAGAACGCCGCCCGGCTGGAGGCGGCGACGAAACTGCCGGGCTTCGAGGAGGCCCGCAAGACGATGCTCGCGGCCGTCATGGCCCGCGCCGCCACACTGGTCATCGACTGTGAGCCCGCCGGCATGGGCGTGCGGCACGAGGTCGATGGGGTCTGGGAGAAGCCCCGGATCCGCCAGCCGCCCAAGAGCCGCAAGGACAAGGAGTCATGGGTCGAGGCGCCGAAGTCGAGCCTCGGGGTGGGCCAGGCGGTCGTCGCGGCACTGAAGACGCTCGGCGGGCTGCCAGCGGCGGCACGCGATGCCAAGGCCACACCGTTCCTCCTGCAGGTCGACGGCAAAGCCCGTAACTGCCGGCTCTCCGTTCGAGCGCAGCCCACGGGCGAGCAGCTCGTCATCCAACTCGAACCGCCGGCCGCCGCGTTCAAGAAGCTCGTCGATCTTGGCATGCCCGGACCGCTCGCTGAAAAGCTGATCGGCCTGACGGCCGTGGAGCGGGGCCTGATCCTCGTCTCGTCGCCACCGGGCACCGGCCTGACGACGACGTTCGACATGCTTGTGCAGTCGGCCGACCGCCTCCTCCGTGACTTCATCTCGCTCGAGGATGCGGCGTTGCCTCCCCGTGAGATCCAGAACGTCAAGCCGGTGCCGTTTGATGCGCGGACCGGCGTCAGCCCGCTCGACGCGCTCGCCAGCGTGCTCCGCACCTACCCCAACGTAATTCTCACCCGCGACGTCCGCGACAAGGCGCTGGTCGCCGAACTTGTGAAACTGGCCGATGCAGACAAGTTTGTGATCATGAGCCTCAAGGCCTCCGACGCGGCCGATGCGGTCGCGCGAATCCTCGCCTGCGGTGTGCCGCCGCAACTGCTCGCCAAGACGCTCGTGGGGTCGCTGTCGCAACGGCTCGTGCGGAAACTCTGCCCGAAATGCCGCGAGGACTACCCCCCCCCGGCGGAACTGCTCGCGCGGCTCAGGCTCACTCCCGAACAGCTCCCTCACCTCCGCAAGGCGTCGCCACATGGGTGCCGGCTCTGCGGTGGCACCGGCTACATGGGCCGCACGGCGATCCACGAACTCGCCAGTGGTCCCACGTTCCGCAAGGCGATCGCCGCCTGCTCCGACACCGCCATCGTCCGCAAGGCCGCGATCCAAGACGGCATGAAGCAACTCCGCGACGCCGGCATGGCCCTGGTCCTCGAGGGCGTCACGTCGCTCGATGAACTCCAGCGGGTGTTCGCGGTCGCAGGGGCTGCTCCAGCCGCTGCCAGGAAAGGAATCGCGAAAAAATGATTGGCTTCGGACTGCTCGCCGTGTTTGTGGTGGTGACCTTCGCGCTGTGGCGCGAAGGGCTTTGGAGCGCGATGATCATGGTACTCAACCTGCTGTTCGCCGCGAGTTTTGCGGCGGCGTGGTACGAATCACTCGTCGCGCTCGTGCAGCCCCGCCTAGCAAGCTTCGACTATCTCCTCGACAGCCTCTGTCTATGGGGACTCTTCGTGATCATCCTGCTGGCGCTCAGCGAGGCCACTGACCGAGTCTCCAAGACGAAAGTGCGGTTCCGCAGACCGGTAGAGTTGTTCGGCTGTCCGATCGTCGCGGCGCTCGCCGCCTGGATCATGGTCTGCTTCACGGCGGCCTCGCTCCACACCGCAGCCGTGCCGCGGGACCTCGTGCAGCGCACGCCCGAGGCGCGAATGTTCTTCGGGCTTGCCCCCGATCGTCGCTGGCTCCAATGGGTCCGCGGCTCGTCGCTCTCCGGGCCGTTTGCCCGGCCCGACCACGCCTTCGATCGCGATGCCCGCTTTATCCTCAACTACGCCACCCGGCGAAAGCAGCTCGAAGACATGCCTGCCCTCCGCGTCGCGACTCCGTGAGGCAGCCATGGAACAGACAGCGGAGTATCGGCCGGTAAGCGCGTGGGCCGTCGCCGGCCTGCTAGCCGGGGCGTGCTCGGCGTTGGCCGTCGTCACCCGCTTCGCCTGGGTGCTGCCGCTGCTGGGCATCGGCCTTTCGGTCGCGGCGCTTATCGACATCGCCCGGCCCGGGGCGGCCAAGGCGGGGCGGCCGCTGGCGCTTGCGGGCCTCGCGCTGGCGATCGGCTTCGGCGCTCAGGCCGTGACCACGGCTGCCGTGGACCGGTGGATCGTCAGCCACCGGGCTTGCGCCGCGGCCACCGTCTGGATCGACGCGGTCCGCGAGGGCCGCATGGCCGAGGCAGTCGGGGTCTCCGTGCTGCCACCGGTGTCGAGCGTCCCCGACGCGGCTGCCGACGAGACCAATGCCGAGCGGATCGAACGGTTCACGACGCTGCCCGCCGTGCGGGTCGTCGCCGCGTGCGGCGCGGGCCGCCCCGCCGTGTTGGAAGCGGAGCCTACCGGTGCGGATGACGGCGGCTGGACGGTGCGTGTGTCCCTCGCGGATTGCGGTGGAGGGGATTCCACGCTCCGGTTCGTCGTCGCCCCGAGAATCGTTGCGTCGGGGGCTGCTGCCATCGAACGCTGGACGGTCAGCGCTGTCGATCTCGAGCGCTGATCTCGTAGTGGCACTGCTCGAGCGCATTCGACGTTGGTGGAACGCCGTCTCGCCGCTCCAACAAAGACAGATGCGATTCAGGCCGCCAGGAGGTGGCCCCAGATCACGCTTCGTGCGTGAAGCATCGCACAGCGGCGATCGAGTCGGCCCCGGCGGCGAGCATCACCAGCCGGTCGAAACCGAGGGCGGCGCCGAAGCCGGCGGGCATCGCGGCGCCGTGCGCAGCGAGCAGCCGTTCCGGTAGCGGGAGCACCGCGCGGCCTGCCTTCGAGCGAACGGCGTTGGCCTGCGCAATCCGGTCCGCGAGCACCGCGCGACTCGGCTCCTCCTCCCAGCCGTTGGCGAGTTCGACGCCCGCGACGAAGAGCTCGAATCGCCGCGCAAGCATCGGCATCGCCGGGTCGATGCGGGCAAACGCGGCCTGCGAGGCAGGCCAGTCGACAAGCATGGTGGGTCGCTCGAGGCCGAGCCGCGGCTGTACCACCTCGGCGAGCAGCAGTTCGAAGCCGCGGTCCCAGCGATCGTCGGCCGCCACGACGGCGCTCCCCTCGGGCACGGCCACGCCGTGACGGCGGGCTGCATGCTCAAAATCCTCCGCCTGGGCCGTGAAGGGATCGACGCCCGCATGCAGGGTGAAGGCGTCGCGACAGGTCACCCGCTCGATGCCGCGGCTGCCGAGCGTGGCGGTGCAGACCGCCTCGATGAGGCCGGCCGAGCCGTCGAGCGTCGCCCCCGGCTCGTACCACTCCAGCAGCATGAACTCAACGTCGTGCTGGCCCCCCCGCTCGCCCGCGCGAAAGGCCTGCGCAAACTGGTAGATCGGCCCCGCGGCCTGCGCCACCAGCCGCTTCATGAGCGCCTCGGGGCTGGCCTGCAAAAACCGTGGCTCGGGTTCGCCGTCAAGACGCACCGCGATCGGGTCGATGTGCGCCTCGGGCAGCACCTCGCGGGAGAGGACCGGGGTGTCGACCTCGAGAAACCCCCTGCCGTCGAACACGCCGCGGAGATCGCGACGCACCCGGGCGCGGAGTTCGAGGATGGGCCGTGCCGTCATGCGTGACGAGGTGGTTCAGCCGCCGGTCGCGGCGGCCTTGGGGCGGGTGAGCTTTACGGCTGTCTCCCGGTACACGAGCACCGGGCAGGGCGCCCTCCGGACCACGGCCTCGGCGACGCTCCCCATCAGTATCCGCGTCACGCCCGTGCGGCCGTGGGTGCCGAGCACGATCATCTCGACGGCCTCGTCACCGGCGATCCGGACAATCTCACCCGCCGGATCGCCCATCGTGAGCCGGTGTGTGAACGGCACCGACGCATCCTTGGGCTTGACGTCCTCGAGCATCTTCAGGATCCGGTTGGAATCGGGCTCCGGGATTCCGTAATAGAGCTCCCCGCCACCGTAGGCCAGCGGCGGTTCCTCGACGTGGACGATGAGCAGCTTCGCACCACTCGACTTGGCGAGCGTGGCGGCATGCTCGAGCGCGGCATCGCTGGCGGTGGAGAAGTCGGTCGGAAAGAGGATCGTTTTGGCCATGGTCGTGTCTCCCATGTGACGGCGTCGCGAAGGCTTCTGCCTGGGGAAGGCGTTTTCTTGCCTGAGAGCATCATACCCGGCGAGGAAAACACGTCGTCGCCTGCCGTCAGTGCAACCGCATGCCCGGCAGCGCGCCAGAGTCGGGTGAGAGCAGGTAGACACCTGGGCCGCCTGCGCCGCTCGCAGCCACGACCATGCCCTCGCTCAGGCCAAACTTCATCTGCCGCGGCGCGAGGTTGGCAACCACCACCACCAGCCGGCCCACGAGCGCGGCCGGGTCGTGAAAGCCCTTGATGCCGGCGAACACCGTCCGCGTGTCATTTCCGCCCAGACTCACCATGAGCTTGAGGAGTTTCTTCGCCTCGGGCACCTCCTCCGCCGTGACGATCCGCGCGATGCGGAGGTCGATCTTCGCGAAGTCATCGATCGTGCAGGTCGCGGCCAGGGGCTCGGCGGCGAGCGCCTCGCCGGAGTCGGCCGGGGGAGCGGTGGGTGTGTCCATCGAGGATCCTCCTGTGGTGTGGTTGTCCTGGGTCGCATCCTGCTTCGAGGCGGCGATCACGGCCTCGATCTGTGCGGTCTCGACACGTTTCATCAGCGGCGTGAAGGCCGCCACGGGCACGCCTGTGAGCGGCGTGTGCGCTTCGTCCCAGGAGCGGATCGGCCCGCCCACGAGCCGGCCCACCTGCTCCGCCAGCCCGGGGAGCACCGGCGCGAGATAGACGGCGATCTGGCGGAAGAGGTTGAGCGCTACCGTCGCCACGTCCTGCAGGCGGCCGGAGGCGTCAGGCCCGGCCTTGGCGAGCTTCCAGGGCTGCTCGGCATCGACGTAGGCGTTGGCCCGGTCGGCGGCGAGCATCACGGCGCGCATCGCACGGGCGAAGTC
The DNA here is from genome assembly GCA_945869735.1 of Planctomicrobium piriforme. Lineage (GTDB taxonomy): Bacteria > Planctomycetota > Planctomycetia > Pirellulales > UBA1268 > QWPN01. The sequence continues at coordinate 4,981 of CAMBPQ010000001.1, read as the reverse complement.
GCCCTCCTCGTAGGCGTCGGCGATCGCGGCGGAATCGGCCGCCGCCTGCGCGAAGAGGCCGCCGTCATCGGGATAGGTCGCCGCGAGGCCCGTCGCCGCGAGCCACCGCGCGGTGCGGCTGGCGAGGTTCACGACCTTGCCCACCAGATCGGAGTTAACCTTCGTCATGAACTCGTCGAGGTTGAGATCGATGTCGTCGATACCCCCGGAGAGTTTTGCCGCGTAGTAGTAGCGGAGCGCGGCCGGTTCGAGGTGGTCGAGCCATGTCCGCGCGAGCAGGAACGTGCCGCGGCTCTTCGACATCTTCTGGCCGTTGACGGTGAGAAAGCCGTGCACGCGGACCTTCGTCGGCAGCACGAGGCCGGCCACCTCAAGCATCGCGGGCCAAAAGAGGGTGTGAAAATAGACGATGTCCTTGCCGATGAAATGGTGGATCTCGGCGGGCGTGCTGCCGTCACGGCGCCACCACGAGTCGAACGAACGACCGTGGGCCTCACACCATTCAGCCGTGGCTGCGAGATAGCCAACCGGTGCGTCGAACCAGACATACCAGTAGTGGCCGGGGGCGTCGGGAATCTCGAAGCCGAAGTAGGGCGCGGGCCGAGAGACGTCCCAGTCCCGGAGCGGCTCGCCAAGGAAGTGGCCGGCCAGGTAGTTGGCGATCGGCGGATCGAGGGCCCCCGACGTTGTCCATGCGGCGAGAAACCCGTGGAGTTCCTCAATCGTCACGAACAGATGCTCGGCCGACCGCACCTCCGGCCGACTGCCCGAGAGCGTGCTCACTGGGTCGATCAGGTCGGCGGGGGCGTAGGTCGCGCCGCACTGCTCGCAGGTGTCGCCGTATTGGTCGGCCGCGCGGCACCGGGGGCAGGTGCCCTTCACGAACCGGTCGGCGAGGAACGTCCCCGCGGTCGCGTCGAACAGCTGCTGCACCTCGCGCGACACGACGAGACCGCGCTGCCGCAGCGCGCCCCAGACCTCGCCGCACAGCCGGCGGTTGGCGGGATTGTCGGTCGAGCCGTAATGGTCGAAGGCGACCTGGAAGCCGGCGAAGTCGGCGAGGTGGGCCTGCCGCATCTCGGCGATCAACTCCCGCTCGCTGCGGCCCTCGGCCCGGGCCCGGATCATGATCGCGGTGCCGTGCGTGTCGTCGGCACAGAGATAGATGCACTCGTGGCCGCGGAGTTTTTGGAACCGCACGAAGATGTCGGTCTGGATGTACTCGACGAGGTGCCCGAGGTGGATGTGCCCGTTGGCGTACGGCAGCGCAGACGTGACGAGGATGCGGCGCTGGAGTGGTACGGGCATGCGGTGCGGACCGAAGTGGCGGGATCTGGTGGTCGCGATTGTAGGAATCAGTGGTGAATCGAGGAAATGCCGGCCGACTGGGCAAGCCGCCGGTGCCGAAAGTGACCTTGTCGGCACCCGGCGACGCCGCCACTATCCCGCCCGCTCGCCCGGCTGTTTCCTGCGGCGAACCGCAGTTCCCTGCTCGTTGAATCGACGCTGCCGACTAGTGGAGTGACCGATGATGCATCTCCGAACGATCACTCCCTGGGTCGTCTCCCTGTGCAGCCTCGCCTGCATCGCCTCGCACGCCGCCGATCCGGTCGCCGCGGCCCGTTCGGGGGAGGTGGTGCTGCTCAACTTCGCGGCATCGTGGTGCGGCCCCTGCCGCCAGATGGCGCCGCTCGTCGGTGAAATCGCAGCGGCCGGCTGGGTGGTCCGGCACATCGACGTCGACAGCGAGACCGATCTGGTGCGGCGGTTCAGCGTCACCGGCGTGCCCTGCTACGTGCTGCTCGTAAAGGGACACGAAGTGGGCCGGATCAATGGCGCCACGACCCGTGCCGAACTTGAATCGCTGCTCGCCAAGAGCGCGGCGCCGCTTGGCGGCCCAGCATCCCCCGCCGCCGTCCATTCCCTGGGCGATCCGCCACCGATTCCAGGCGTTCCGCTCCCCGTCGCCGCGGCGACGGCACCGTTGGCCACCGAACCGGCTGCCGTCGCACCGGCACCGACCGCGTCCCCGTTGGCCTACGCGACAGCGGCCACCACCCCCGTCGCCTCGCCCGTCGCCATGCCGCCAGCTGCGGCAAAGGGTGACCGCCAGCCCGACTCCCGCACGCGGGCTGATCTCGAACAAAAACTCCTCGCGGCCACCGCCCGCCTGCGCGTCGAAGACACCGCGGGCGTGTCGTGGGCCACAGGCACCGTGATCGACTGCCGCCAAGGGGAGGCGCTGATTCTCACCTGCGGCCACGTGTTTCGCGACTCGCAGGGCAAGGGCCGCATTGAGGTCGATCTCTTCGGGCCGCAGGGGCCGCGGGGCGTCGCTGGTCAGGTCGTCTCCTGGGACCTGAAGCGCGACCTCGCGCTCGTGAGCATCTTCACCGACGCCACCGTCGAGCCGGTCCGCGTGGGCGGCACCGACCGCACCACGACGGTCGGGTCTCCCGTGGTCACCGTCGGCTGCGACGGCGGCAAGGATCCGACGATCCACCACAGCCGCGTGACCGCCGTCGACAAGTATCTCGGTCCCTCCAACCTCCAGGTCGCCGGCCAGCCGGTGCAGGGCCGCAGCGGCGGCGGGCTGTTCGCGATCGACGGCACGCTGATCGGTGTCTGCAACGCCGCCGACCCAGCCGACAACGAGGGCTTGTTCGCGGCGCTCCCCTCCATCCACGATCAGCTCGAGGAGTCGGGCCTCGCGTTCGTGTTCCGCAACGTCTATCCCAGCAGCGGCCTCGAAGCGGTCGCGTCGACCGGCGGCCCGCACGTGCCGAGTATGCCCGCGGCGATGCCGCCGGTGTCGTTTGACCGCCGCGACCGTGCCGATGCGGTACCAACGGCGTCGACCGGCGCACCGGTCGCGTCGACACAGCCCGCGGCCGGCACCATGGCAGCCGAACCCCACGGTGTGCCGGTGAACACGGCGCTCTCAGCGGGCGAGGCGGCGCTGCTCGATCACGTGCGGCATCACGAGGGCAAGGCGGAGGTGATCTGCATCGTGCGGCCCCATGGCTCGGCCGACGCATCGAGCGAGGTCTTCGTGCTCAAGGGAGCCCGGTCCGACTTCGTCGATCACCTCTCGAAGGCCCATCACGGCCATGCGGCAGACACAGGCCACGCCGTCCCAAAAAACAGTTCCGACGTCGCACTCCTCCCTGCCGCGAATCCGGTCCGCTGAAGAGAGGGCCGCGTCGGCGGCCGTCGAGTCGCGTCGAACGCCTATGATGCCGGTGAGGCAAACTCCCAGGCGGAGACCGGACTGATTTGTGTTCGGTCGGTATGCAGCAGCATCTCATCCTTGTGCCCACCGAACTGGAACGCGGCATCATCGAGCCGATGGTGGCTGCCGGATGTGGCTCATCGGTGAGCGTCGAGCTCTGCGGATTCGGACCCGTGGTGGCGGCCGCCCGCACGGCGCGGCTGATTGCCGAGCACCGACCGGCGGCCGTTCTGCTCGTCGGCATCGCCGGCCGGTTCGCCGGCCGCCTCGCGATCGGCCAGGCCTATGCGTTCGAGCGGGTGGCCTGCCACGGCGTCGGCGCGGGCAGCGCTTTGGAGTTCGCGCCAGCGGAAGCGATGGGCTGGCCTCAATGGCCCGGCGACGAAGTCGATCCGACGACGCGGATCGGGGATCTGCTCTCCTGCACGAGCCGCCAGCTTCCGATCACGGCCGCCGCACGAGCCGGCCTATTGCTCTCCGCCTGCTCGGCTTCGGCGGGCGACGGCGACGTGCGGTCGCGTCTGCGACTCCATCCCGAGGCGGCGGCGGAAGACATGGAGGGCTTCGCGGTCGCGGTGGCCTGCAGCCTCGGCGGGGTGCCGCTGGACATCGTGCGCGGCATCTCCAACACGGCCGGTGACCGCGACACCGCCGGCTGGAAGACAGACACCGCCTGCCGCGCGGCCGCCGAGTTGACCATCATGCTCCTCGGAGGCCGGTCGTGACGCATGCCATCCGGCTGGGCATCTCCACCTGCCCCAACGATACGTTCGCGTTTCATGGCCTGCTCACGGGGGCGGTGGATTGGCGGGGCCTGGATTTTCAGATCGAGTTGCTCGACGTGGAAACGCTCAACGAGCGGCTGCTGGCAGGGGATTTCGACGTTTGCAAGACAAGCTTTCATGCCGCCCTCCTGGCCGCCGACGACGTGGTCGTGCTGCCGAGCGGCTCGGCCCTCGGCTTCGGTGTTGGCCCGCTTCTGCTCGCGGCCGAAAAAGCCGGGCGACCGACCGACGCGGGCCAGCTCACGCTCTGCCCAGGAAAGCACACCACGGCAGCTCTCCTTTTCGACCTCTTCCATCCCCGCAGTTCCCGCGTCGAGCACGTCGTCTTCTCCAAGATCATGCCGCGGCTCGAGGCCCGCACGGCTGATTTCGGCGTTTGTATCCACGAGGGACGGTTTACGTGGCAGGCGCACGGCCTTGAGCTCGTCGAAGACCTCGGCACGCGCTGGGAGATGGAGACCGCCTGCCCGCTACCGCTCGGGGGGATCGTGGCCAGCCGCCAGCTTCCGGCCGAGACGATCGCCGTGGTGCAGCGAGTGATCCACGACTCGCTCGCGCTTGCACTTCACGATCGCGACGCTGCCCTGCCGACGATGCGGACCCATGCGCAGGAGTTCGACGACCGCGTGCTCATGCAGCACGTCGATCTCTACGTCAACGACTGGACGATCGATCTCGGCCCGACGGGCGCACGAGCCCTCGACGAACTCTCGGCCCGCGCGGCATCACTCGGCCTGGCGGGCGGGCGGCTCGAGGTGTTCGCCGGCTAGAGCGCATCCGACCTCCGTGGATCGCCGGCTCGGGGGCGGCAAAAGTCTCGTCGCCAGGGCGAGGATCCGCCCCAAGCTCCTCGAGCGTTCGCCGACCCCCGTGCCTCCCTCCTCCACGGTGCCACCTCGCCGCTCTCCCACAAGCCGATGCGCTCTCACCGTCGGCCAGTTCCCGTGCTGGTCGAAGTCACTCG